>CAVGCY010000056.1:0-89259 GCA_963627915.1 Bacteroidaceae bacterium
AGACCGCCGGAGTGGAAGGAAAGAATGAAGGACTTGAGAACCCCGAAAAATGAGAGAGATTTAGGCTGGATAGATGAAATCGAGATGATTGAGGATATGTTTCCTGATCAATGGGGAAACGAGTAGTTTTGGGAGTTGAGAAGATTGACCTATTATGTGCTGAAATTCTCGGATTAAAGGATGCTCGCCAATTTCATGCTTTTGTTTCCAAAAAGCGCTCTGGATTAAGGAAACGCTATAAGGTTGTTGTTGAAGAATACGTTGAGAAGGATGACACAAGTGAAACATAAAGTAAAAATCCAAGTTCCTGTGGAAAAACGCGGTCTCTTTGGCATCAAGAAAACTGTCATGGAAACCCGTACCATCGAGGTGGACGGCAAGACCTACAAGAAAATGAAGAAGGAATGGGAAAATCGTCCGTACTCCATCGAGGAGATGATGTTCTACGATGACCTGTTTGATGAGGATTGAGCGTGTTTGGATTTGGAAAAAAGAAACTTGATAAAGGAGCATGGGCAGAGGCTATCTTCGGAAAGAAGCTGAAGAATCCCAACAAGGTATCTGAGGAAGAACTATCCATCTACACCACAGGTATGCTTCAGCAGTACCTCAGAATCATTCTTGAGAGTGCGAACATCGTTAAGACAACGCGCAACACTGACACGCGCCAAGGACGTATTGACCTGTGCTATACAAATTTGGAACGAATGAAGAAACTCGAACCATTCTGCAATGATGAACAGAGAGCCATGATTCTGCAGGCTGAAACAGCTATTGAAGAAATGTGATATGTATGAATGCTTTGCTGTCCGCGCTTTCCAGAACGATACTCAGCTTGACGATATAACCAATGTCAACGAGGAAAGCAACGTCGGGGATTCTGCGGAACTCATCAGAGAGGTAAAAGACGGAGCATCGTTAGAAGCCAGTTATGTGTTTATACTTACTGATGACTCGGATGTCGAAATCCGCGTTTGCACTCCAACAGCTGATGAGAATTTGCTGGCGCAGAAAATATTTAATAAGCAGGAGTGACGGCCAATGGAATGCGAATATCCAATCTTTAAAGGCACGATAGAAAAAATAGTCATCGAATCCGAAGACAGTGGATATATCCCGCCTGCTCCGGGGCAGGAAATAAAGCAACGACTCACGATGAGGCGAAATGGAAACGTGTCTCTGACGAGGTATTTCTCTGGGAACTTCTCTAAAGTCCCACCGACAGAAGGCTTTAAGACCATGAAAAGATACCGAAGTAAACCTACGGAAAAACTAATGGAATATCTCGCATTTCATTTTGGGAAACCTTGTATTCCTGAACTTGTATGCGATGGCGGTATGTGGAAAATTGAGTTGACTAACAGCGAAGGGAAAAAATTTGTATATTTCGGTTCTCTTGTGGGTGATATAATTATAGGCGGCTTGAACATCTCACAGATAGCTCGCCGTGTATTGGAGTTGGATGAACTGTGGATGTTTGACGGAGGAATAAACGAAGGTGTATGAATGTTTGTACCTTTTGATTATTCCTTATACATTTTGATTTTGCCTATACCTTTTGATTTTCCCTCGGAGGGGTTCAAATCGAGGGTTCACCGTGGTTCACATCTTCGCGGGCAAAATCGTTGAAAAACTGAAAACGGGCATAAAAAAAGAGGGCTTCCGGCGGAGCGATACCGCTGAAAGCCCTTGTTTATTGGGGATTTTCCTTGTATCAAAGACAGCGTTTACATAGACGATGCACATAGCGGACTTCTTGTTAAGCTCAGAATATTAAACGACAGAATCGTGAAATGCTCGCTTGGCAACAGGCGGGCATTTTGCTTTTCGGAAAGGAAATATAATAAAAAAATTTTTTATTTATTCCCCACAAATTCGAGATGAGGCATTATTTTTTCAATTTCCGGTGGTAATTTTAATTGATTAGGATGTATTATATGTTTGTTGGTATTTATTGTTTCTCATAACTCAATTTTATACCACAAAAAACGACTGCAAGCATACCTTTTTCGGTTACTTGTAGTCGTCATTTTTTTCGGGCTGTTTTTTTACAGTCCCTTTCCTATTATACTTCCGATTTGTTATACTTCGATTTGGTCTATAATTTGTCTCAGGCAGTCCGCGGAATAACGGAGCTTCTCCTGTTCCGCGTCCGTAAGAGGTGTCTTGATTTTGCCTATAATGCCGTTTTTGCCGACAATTGTGAGCGTGCTCAGCGCAACGTCTTCAATCCCGTACTCGCCGTGCATCATGGACGAAACGGTCATCGACGTGTCCGCCTCGGAAAAAATGCATTTTACTATATGGCATACGGATATGGATACGGCGTAAAATGTCGCGCCTTTTTTTGAAATTACCTCTCCGCCCGATTTTTTTATATAATTTTCGACCTCGTTATAGTCAAGTCTCGGTATCGGCGTATCCTTGTTAAGCTCAAGACAGTCGTAATATTTATCGATTTCAATATTCGATATCGAGCACATCGACCACGGTACGAACGATGAATCACCGTGTTCGCCGTAAACGCACGCGTGTATATTCTGCTTGTTTATGTTGTAGTAGTCCGCAATCCTCGAACGCAGTCTCGCTGTGTCGAGTATCGTTCCCGAGCCGATAATTCTGTTTTCGGGAATCCCCGATATTTTATTAAATACATAGGTGAGAATGTCAACCGGATTGCTTACGATTATATATATCGCGCCCGGCGCGTATTTCGTTATCTGTGCCGATATGGTTTTTAATATCTCAACGTTCGTTCTTGTAAGATCAAGTCTTGTCTGTCCGGGTTTTCTTGCGATTCCCGACGTTATGATTACAATATCGGAGGCAACGGCGTCCCTGTATGTTCCGGCGTATACCTTTACCGGCGACATAAAAGCCGTGCCCTGGTTTATATCCATTGCCTCGCCCGAGGCTTTCGTATTGTTGATATCTATCATTACGATCTCCGAAGCTATACCCTGCACCGCCATGGTGTAGGCGATCGTCGAACCGACGCTTCCGGTTCCTATTATTGTAACTTTAGTCATATACAATCATCTCCTGCTTGTTAATATTTTAACAATTCGTCGTCAATAAATCAACTTATATCGCGTTCAATAATTAAATTCTGCTATTTTAATAAAAATTTATACCCTGTTTATAAAAATTTATATATTGAGATATATTTTTAGCAAAAAAAATATGTTGAGATATTTTACAGATTATGATAAACTATTATATACAAGACGGAAATTTTATCTTTCATTCAATAAAAAACGGAGTGGTAACAATATGACAAGAGGTTCAAAGGTCATTATCAGCATTTGCCTTGTGTTTTCGCTTATTCTCATGGGTATGGGCATTTATCTGATATTCATGCCCGAAACGGGTACGCAAAGTCAGGTTCAGCAGAATGCCGCCGCCAATCAGGTTCAAAGTCCCGACGTTCAGCAAAATGCCGTCAATAATCAGATTCAGCAGAATCAGAATGCGGCCGCAAATGTCAGCGTTCAGACAACAGCGGCGGCCGGCGAAACTCAGGCTCAGGCCGCGGCAGCCTCTCCGGAGGGCGACGCGTCGTCATGGAGCACTCAGCAGATTCTCGATAAGCTTACTCTTGCGATGAATACGACCAAATCGAGCACAGGAAACTGCACCGCGCATCACAAGGAGGGCATTACGGTAGAAATAACCGACTGCCCGGGCGGAAACACGGTTAAAAATCTTATAACTCCTCTTGTGGAAAAATTCACTCAGCCGACCGAGGAGGATATAACGTTTACAAACGGCGCGGGAACAAACGCCGAAGGCGAGGCTGTCACATTCAATTCGATTCCCCCCGTTAATAAGAATTTTTCACTTCCCGCAGAGGGAGTTGCGTCGGCGTCCGCTTCATCCGACGGCACGAATACCGTTATAACGGTAACGCTTGTCGAGGAAAAAACGACCCTTGCGTCTCCCGTTCCGCCGTACACGAGCAACGTTATCGGATATCTTGACGTTAACAGTCTTGATCTCGGTTCGGTCAATATAGAGTCATGCGATTTCACCTACACGGGTTCAACCGTTACCGCGACGATAGATTCAAGCAACAGACTTGTTAATATCAAGTACAGACTTCCCATGGCGGTAACCGGCTCAGGCAGCATGGGCTTTATAAAAGCGACGGTCGGATTTACCGGCGAGCAGAACGAGGAATGGACGTTCACCTGGGCATAATTCAACAGACAACCATACGGCGGACGGCATTTTTATGTCACCGCCGTTTGATTCTTTAGCGGTGATATAATGATTCTCGATTTTAAATTTGCGGGCGTTTTTGTCAGAATCGACAGCGATATCGATATCAAACAAAGCGGGCATTCTCCCGTGTTTTTATGTGAAAATCATAACGGTACCGACATTTTCTACAAAATTAAAACGGCTAAACTGGGCAGCGCGCCGAAAAACGCAATAAAGAATCCCGATTGGTCATATTCGTATTCCGATTACAGGGGCGTTTGTCACAGGATTTTTTTCGATCCGGACAGGGAGAAGTTTTACGCTCTGCTTTCGTATGACAGCGCCGATTCGTTTACGTTGACGATTGACGAGCAATATAAGAATACAGCCGCCGATATGTACTATCTTGTGCGCGTTATGGATTTACCGGGCGCGTTTTTGAGATTCGGACGGCTCATGCTTCACGCTTCGTACTGCGATATAGGCACAGAGGCTCTGCTGTTTGCCGGCCTGTCCGGCGCGGGCAAGAGTACTCAATCGGATTTGTGGGAGAAATACGAAAACGCCGTGACGGTAAACGGCGACAAATGCTTTGTTTATATAAAAAACGGACAGACATACGCGGGCAGTCTGCCCGTCGCCGGAACATCGGGAAAATGTCTTGACCGCGACCTGCCCGTAAGGCTTATTGTATTTCCGATAAAGGCGGAGAAAAATAAAATTATTCAATTAAGAGCCGTAAACGCGATAGCCTCTCTTATGCGATGCTCCGTTTTTGACGAGGGAAAGCGCGAAAATCAAAATACGGCTCTCGGACTGTGCGCGGATATTGCTTCGCAAACGAAGATATGTTCTCTCGAGTGCCTTCCGGACGAAGGCGCGGTAAACGCAGTCAGGGCGTTTATAAATTCATCAGGTAAGGCGGAGAAATAATGAAAAGCACCGAACCCCCGTATTTAAAACACCTTTTTTCTCTCGCTTCAAAAAGCCGAACTCCTCTTTCGGGGACGCTCGAAATTACGCCGAGATGCAATTTAAACTGCCGAATGTGCTATATTCATACGCCGGATTGCAATAAAGCGGAAAAACGAGAAATGACGGCAGAAAAAATATTCGGTATATTAAATGAGCTTCGGCAGGCGGGAACTCTTCTCCTTCTCATAACGGGAGGAGAACCGCTTATCCGTTCGGATTTTAAAGATATTTATATTAAAGCTAAAAGTCTGGGCATTTCGGTATGCGTAAATACAAACGGCACGCTGATTGATTCAGACATTATAAATCTGTTTAAGGAATATCCGCCGGCACGGGTAAACGTAACGCTCTACGGCGCGTGCGGCGAAACGTACGAACGCGTTACGGGCGTTTATTCGGCATACGAAAAGGCATACAAGGGAGTTTGTTCCCTTATGGACGCCGGGATTGCCGTTAAGCTTAATATGAGTATAAATCCGCAGAACATCCGCGATATCCGAAGGGTTTATAAGTTTGCGGACGAACACGATTTGTTTATAGAGGGCGCAAGCTATATGTTTCCGCCGGCGCGTGCGCGGCGTGAATTTTCAGACGGCGACAGAATGGCTCCTGAGATGTCGGGTATTATAGCCTCAGCGTGCGAAAGGCTTGTATATGACAGCGAACATTACAGGATAAGAGCCGAAGCCGTCGGCAGACTTTCGCAAATTGAGGGCGGATTGCTGTCGGGCTGTTCGGATGAGAGCGGAGAGAAAATAATGTGCCGTGCCGGTACGTCATCGTTTTGGATATCGTATACCGGCAGACTTTTGCCGTGCGGAATGATGACGGAACCGTACGAGGATATTTTAAATTCTTCGTTTTCGGACGCATGGGACAGATTATGCGAAAAAACCGCAAAAATCCGTCTGCCCGTAAAGTGTTCGTCATGTAAATACAAAACGATATGCTCCGTCTGCGCCGCTTCGTGCAAGGCGGAAACGGGACGTTTTGACAGCGTCCCGGAATACCAGTGCAGAAGGACGCGCGCATTTTATCTTGAGAACATTAATTATTTAAAACAGGCGGTAAAGGACGATGAATAAATACAAAATTTCCGATTCGACGGCGTTAAGGGACATAATGGGCGAAAGCGTTCTCGTTCCGATCAGGGAAACGGCAGGCTTTAACGGTATTTACGCGCTCAATCCCACGTCGAGAATCATTTACGGCTGTATTGCCGAAGGCGGAGAGCTTGACGACATTGTCAACGCGATATCGTCGGAATACGAAGCGGACCGGGAACAGATAGAAAAAGACGTCCTCGAATGCATAGCCGATATGGAAAGCAAAAAAATAATTTATCATGAGTAAATTTTTAATACTCGTATATTGAAAATACTTACGCTTCAAAATATTAGGTTTAAATTTGAATTTGACGCCTGATATTATTTATTGACAAATCGATTTGTTGATTTTATAATTTTAAATAACTTATATTGTATTGGAGGTTTACCGATGCCCGATAAAATTAAACTCGGAATTATCGGCGTAGGAAATATGGGCAGCAGTCATATAAAGAATTATACCGACTCGAAGCTTCCCGAAATTGAGATAACCTGCGCCGCCGATATCAACCCGGCAAGACTTGATTATGCAAAACAGCAGATTCCTTCCGTCGTCTGCTTTGATGACGCGGATTCGCTTATCGAAAGCGGACTGTGCGAGGCGGTTCTTATTGCAACTCCGCATTATTCGCATCCGCCGATTGCGATTAAGGCTCTTAATTCGGGGCTTCACGTAATGAGCGAGAAGCCCGCCGGCGTTTATACAAAACAGGTACGCGAGCTTATTAAGGAGGCGGACAGACATCCCGAACTTACGTACGCCATAATGTTTAATCAGCGCACGAACTGCGTTTACAGAAAATTAAAGGAGCTTATTTCATCCGGCGATTACGGCGAAATCAAGCGCGTAAGCTGGATTATCACCGACTGGTACCGCACCCAGGCGTATTATAATTCGGGCGGATGGCGCGCAACATGGGCGGGCGAAGGCGGAGGCGTTATGCTCAATCAGTGTCCGCACCAGCTTGATTTGTGGCAGTGGCTGTGCGGTATGCCATGCAGGATAAAGGCTGTATGTCATGAGGGCAAATGGCACGATATCGAGGTTGAGGACGATGTAACGATTTACGCCGAGTACCCTAACGGCGCGACAGGCACGTTTATTACAACGACGGGCGATTACCCCGGAACAAACAGACTTGAAATAACTCTCGACAAAGCGAGAATCGTATGCGAGCACGACGGCGAAAAGAACGCATTCGCCATTAAAATGTGCGAGCTTGACGAAAATATCAGCGATAATTTGAAGAACTGCCCGGAGGGCTTTGCGAATATCAAATGCGAATGGAAGGACGTTGAAACAGACGGAAAGAACGAACAGCATGCCGGCGTTTTAAACGCGTTTGCCGCTCACCTTTTAAGAGGAGAGCCTCTTACTGCCGACGGCAGAGAGGGCATAAACGGACTTACCGTATCCAATGCGGCGTTCCTGTCGTCATGGCTTGACAAAACGGTGGAAATTCCGTTTGACGAGGAGCTTTACTACGAAAAACTACAGGAAAAAATTAAAAATTCGACATATAAAAAGACTGTCGTAGAGCAGGTTCAATCCGATATGAGTTCAACATTCTGATTACTGTTTTCAACAATAAAAAAATTCGGCGCGCCGATCGGTGTGCCGAATTTTTTATTATTAATCATTATTATCGAATATTTTGCTTTCGGGACTTAAAAGCTTTACCGCTTTATGTTCGGCTTTAATGTCCGCGACGCGTATATTTCCGCCGTACTCACCGTCAAGCGACCAATCCGTACCCGAATCGAACGTAAATTTTATTTCGGAAGCCGACAGCGAAATAAGAGAATCGCCGTCATACTCTCCCTTTACCATTTTTTTAAACATTGAAAAAGCTCCGAGCGCGCCGTTGATTTTTCTGACAAGCATTACTTCAAATTTACCGTCGTTTAATCTGACTTTATTTTTATCATATTTGAACATTCCGGCAACGCTGAGCGCGTTTGAAACCGCTCCGAAATAAAATTCGTCGTCGAGAACGATGCCGTCGTATTCAATTTTAATATGCTTCGGCTTTAATTCAAGCATTGTCGGCACCGTATTAAACAGAAAACCGTTTATCATGTACGCATTGTAGCCTAAAATATTTTTCATTTTCTGCGGAGTGGAATAAGATACGTGAGTTCCCGGCCCGAAACATGCGACATATGTAAATATACGCGAATTAAACGAACCTATGTCGTATTCGTTTATGCGTCCGGCCTCTATAACGCTCACAGCCTTGCGAACGTCCGACGGAATCGAAACCGTCGAGGCAAGATCGTTTGTAGACCCCATGGGAATATAGCCGACCGGAACGCCGATATCCGAATTAATAACTCCGCTTATAACCTCGTTGAGCGTTCCGTCCCCGCCGCACGCCGCTATTATGTCGTAATCCCCTGCGTAAATATACGCCAGCTCCTTTGCGTCGCCGCGGCAGACGGTATTTTTCACGGTAACCGAAAATCTGTCGCTGTCAAACATGCCGGCAACGGTATCGGGATGAACTCTTGCGCCGTTTCTTCCCGAACAGGGATTGCTTATTATCAGAATTTTTTTCTTATCCATGCTTTTACCTCACAAGCGTCACCGCAAACGCCGGCAGAACAAACATGACAGAGTCGAATCTGTCGAGTATTCCGCCGTGACCGGGCATTAAATTGCTGAAATCCTTTATATTTCTGCTTCGTTTGATATATGAAAAGAACAAATCCCCGAGAGAACTCAGAAGCGTTCCGAACACAGATACCGCGATTATGACGGGCTGTAATCCGCTGACGTATTTTGAGATAATAAAGTACGCAAGAACGCCGAGTATCGTCCCGCCGATAACGCCTCCGATAAATCCCTCTACGGTTTTATTCGGGCTTACGGATTTTATAAGCGGGTGTTTTCCGCAGATTCTGCCTGTAATCTGCGCGAACGTATCCGCGCCCCACGCGCATACATACGGAAAAATTATAAGAAGTTTTCCGTTATCCCCGGCTAAAATTTCAACGTTCAGCGAATTAATGACAGGAAAAACGGAAAATGAAAAAATCGAAAAAACAAGCTCGTCCGCATCGTTTTCTTTTTTGAAAAGGGATAAAAAAAACGAGAGAGCCAATGCGGCAAATACCGTCAAAATAAACGTGTTTTTACTTAAATTAAAGAAGAACAGCCACGGATAAACGCATGAAGCTATGAAACCGGGAATTGAAATATTGTAATTTTTTAAAAACCCGAACGCGTTTGAAAACTCGTAATACATCATGGCGTTTACCGCGCTCACAAGCAGAGCAGTACCCCATAACGGCAGAAGGAATACGCACGCAAGGCACAGCGCGATGCCGCAGACGGCGACAAGAGTTTTAACGGCAAACGGATATTTTTTTTCGGTCTTTTCTTCGATTTTTCGCTCTGTGGCTTCGGGCATAACAAATCCTCCTCGTTAAAGCTGATTTATTATGGCTCTTTTTTGTAAACTGTTTATGAACACCTTAATAAAATGTTTATTATTATACGACAAAAAAAGAGAATCCGTCAAAAAAGTCGGATTCCCGATAAAATGTATAATTCTTCACATTGGTATGCAATAATATATCTCCGATAGATTATCGTTTACCTTTTATACGAGTCGGACGTTATCGATATGTTCGACACATACATCGTCCTGCCCCAGTCTATACCGCACTGATGATCCCAGTTGCACTCGGCAACGACTATCATATCATCGTCCGCCGTGATATATCCCGAATACGAGCTGTATCCCATTATCTCGCCCTTCTTGATTTTTGCTATTACAAAAACGGAGTGGTGCGGCAGAATGCGGAGATAATCTCCGACCTCTATTTCGTTCTTGTCTGAGAAATAATTATAATTCCTGTCAGAACCGTAGACCTCGTTGCTCAACATGGCGGCAAAACCCGCGCACTGCCCCTTGCATGAGGCGGGATACGTCGGCAGATTGTGGTCGCACGGAATTTCCGAAACATACGGATATTTACCGCTTTTTTCATTGTTGTTATAATAATATCCTGTGGGATACTTTTTTGACAAAGCGATAATCTTGGACTGAACATCGGTTACCACCGTCGCGCCGTATGCAAGCTCAAAATCGCCCGCAGTATATTTAATAACGGCAAATCCGGCTTTTTTTGCCGTTACGACGCCGTCGGAGGATACCGACGCAATTGAATCGTCGGACGAGGTCCATTCGCCCTTAACGCCCCTGAACACAACGTTTGCTGTAAATTCCTTCTTATCGCCGACGTTCATAAAGCTATCCTCCGCATTCGCATCCGACCAGTCGGTATCCCATGACGTAAATGCGTTTCTGCACGATGAAGAATCGGAGTCAACCGTAACGGAGTCCTCCGTTACGCGATATGACAGGAACTGTTCTTCATCCATATTCATATAACTCGGAGAGCCTGCGGAATATGACGACGAATCCTCATCGCTATAAAACCAGATTGTATATGTTCCCTCGTCCGCTTCTTCCAGCTTAAAATATCTTTTTATTCCGTTGCCGGTCATATAAAACGTGCCGTCCTCGTCGGAATTTATGTCGGCGTCAACAGCCTCGGCAAGGTAGTTGTCGTTAATATAAACCATATATATTCCGAAGAGTTTGCAATAGTGAAGCTTTTCAAGTCCGTTTGACTGCATATCATAAAAATAGACCCATTTGCCCAGCTCGTCCTCGCCCTCAAGAGCTTTTACGGGGCTGAGAGCGGTTGTATTTTCAAGCTTTGCCGAATAACGCAAAATAATCCGCGCGTCGGCCGCCGTAACCTTTCCGTCGCCGTTTGCGTCAGCGTAAAGCGTAACCCCGACAGTACCCGCGGACGCGATTTTAGCCGAAAGCCTCAGCGTTATACGTGCGTCGGCGGCCGAAACCCTGCCATCTCCGTCCACGTCGCCCGTACGGACGGCATTTTCATCATTTTCGTCCGTCTTGTCCGCGACGGACTTCGGTTCGCCGGAATCGGACGCATTTTCCGGCGGCTCGGACGCTGTCACAGGTTCAAAGTACTCAAACGTGCTTTCCTCTCCGTAATCGGACGTTGAACTCTCAACGGCAAACGCGTTCAGCGGGAAAACCGACAAAATTAAAATAATTGAAAGGCAAATATAAAAATATTTTTTCATAAAATCACCGTTTTTACTTTATTCTTTAGTCATTTTACCATTTTTATATAATAATGTCAACATATATATTACTTTCATTTCATTGACGACCGGGAAATTTAATTATATAATTAACAATAAAACGATATGAGGAGAATGTTATGACTGCAGAGAATTTTTTTACCGTTTTGGGCTTTAACGAATTCGGGTTAAAAGTATAGCAAAAGAGAGTCGAACCCATAAGGTTTATATCCACCCTCTTTCCGCTTCGACTGCGTTAAAGAAACTTGAAAGCCGTTAGGCTTCCTGCGTTCCTTTGCCTTGCCGAAACGAAAATATGATTGATATAAACTGCCCCCGCACCCAAAATACAGCGGATTGCGTCTATGGGAACGGTTCTTTTCCGCAGGAATACTGTCGTATTTCAAGGAAAAAACCGTTCTCAGAGGCGTGAGCCGGTGCGTTTTGGGCTTATGGAGTTCGACTCTCTTTTGCTATACCTGATGGATCTTTTCGGCGAAAAAAATATGTTCTACGCGGGCGGCCGCACATTCGTTTTCACCGTCGTCAACGGCGAGGAAACGGTTTCGAGATATGAACAAAAGGGATATTATTACGACAGCAGCGAATTTTAATATCCCGGAAATTTTCGGATTTTTAATAAAAAAATACCGCCGTTTGATAAAAGACGGCATAAATCCGCCCGAATCACAAACGATTCGGGCGGATTCTCATACACTTATAAAACCCATGCCGTCTGTCATATTAAAATCAAAAACAGCCGAGGTATGCTTTCATTCTCTGCGCATTGTTTTCTTCAGCGGTAATAAGCTCATAGCCTATCGCCTTGATGTTCTGCGAAACGTCATTATATTCCTTAATGGTTCTCGTCATGTCGATAACGCCCATGATACTTCCCTGAATCATCATTTCGGCTATCTTGTCCGGCGTTTTGTCGAACAATGTGTTCATAACCGTGCCGGTCTTTACTCCCATTTTCGACATCGCGGAATTGTCCTTCGGTTTTTCGGACATTTTTTCAAGCTCGGCGGCGGCTTTACCGCTTATTGATTCGTACTGCTTTTTCTGCGTCGCGAGATCGGATAAAAGGCCGCTGTTTTCGGTTCGCTCGGTAACGTACGTTATCGAATCCTCCGCCATTTTCGCGTTCTGATAAATCCTGTTTAAAAATTCGGCGTTTTTTGAGTTGTCGGACATAAAAAAATCATTCCTTTCCCGATTATTTTTTGCAGGAAAGAAATGATTATGCAAACAGGAACTGTCGGAACAGATTTTTTACAATTCATTTTCGAGCTTTGCACAGAATCTGAGCACACGCCTTGCCTCCGACGCTGTTATTTTTCCGTCCGAATCCAAGTCGCCGAAATCGATTTGCTCCTTAAAAGGCGAATAAATTTTACCCGCCGTTCTGAGCATATCCCTTGCGTCCGATGCGCCGACTGTTCCGTTCAGGTCAAAATCGCCTTTCTGAGATTCAATGCGGCATTCGCCCGTAATGCCGTCCGTTATACATCCGGGGTATACCGTTACTCTCGACGTACTGCCATCTTTAAATTTAAGCGTGTAGCCGCCCGGTGCAATCAGATAGCCGGTACATCCGGGATATTCGGCGTCGATACCGAAAAACGAGTTTCCGTTTATATCAGCAAATGCCATATTTGAATTGCGCTCCGTTTTGCCGTCGTATCCCGAATTTGTTGTTGTGTACGCCGTAAGACATTGCATATCCTCAAAAATCCGCATATTTGCTTCAGGTTCAATAACCGTTCTTATCGCTCCCGCCGTTACGCCCGAAGCATATTCAAGCCCCGTCGGCGAAACCGCCCGGGTCATTTTTTCATCCTCGATCTCTGCGCTGAAAACCGTTTCATAATCAAATTCGATATTCGGAAAATTGATCTTATTGACCTGCGAAAGTTTAAAATAATAAGTCTGTCCGACTGTCGGCATATATTCCCCTTCCGAAACGCCGAAATATGCTCTGCCGTCGGACGAGGTCGTTATGCTCGAAACCTTATTTCGGCAGCTGTCGGACAAGTAAACATCAAACGTGACGCCCGGACAGCCGAACGCAATTTCTTTTTCAAGCGACGGAATATAGCGGACGCTCTTTGCCTCCGCAAATGCAAAGCCGCGCTTTCTTGTATTTTCAAATGAAACGCTTTGATTCTGTTCGGAATATGAAATCACAACCGTTTTTTTCGTAACGCCGGCCTTGTATCCGTCAGGAACGGACTTTTCAACAATATCGTAAGTTCCGTACGCGAGATTTATGCTGCTGCCGGAATTTACGGTAGCATAGAGATGACCGCCCGGATTCATATAAATATCAAACTGCGCATCAAGACGGTTTGAATCCTCGTCCGTCAAATCCACATTGAGAGTTCCCATACCGGGACATGCCTTTACAACAAAAAACTTGACAACCGGTGCACCCGAGCATATTTCCGACATAATATTATAGTCGCCCGAACAGTGCCAGAACCAATCGGATTTTCCGTCGCCCCAGTACACGCCTATATGATTCTGACCGTGCGGGCGAAGCTCGGCATTGCAGAACATCAAAATAATATCGCCCCTGCTCATAACTCCGCTTTCCAAAGCCTCGTTTTTATTATCGAACATATAATATTTAATGGAGTTTTCTCTGAGAACGCCGTACCATCCGCGAGGATTTGCAATCGAAAATATCTGATAATTCGACGGATTGCCTCCGGAGCGGACAACACATGACTTCAATATGTGCCATACGAAGCCCGAACAGTTCATGCCGGGAACGCCGTTATACGAAATATCACCGTTGGGCGAACGCCAGTCGCCTCCGTAATAGGGAGTGGTAAGATAATAATCGTCGCTTTCATGACTGTACAGATAATCCATGTAGCTTTCGTATGAAAATCCGTAGTATTCCGACAGCGAACGCGTGCCTTCAGCGGACGCGAAGACAGGAAGCACAGTCATCAGAACGGTAAAAGTCAAAACCGCAGCGGCAATAAATTTTTTTATATTTCTCACAAACATGCGATACCTCGGTCCGTTATAAATTAAGTGAACAATATTATAAGGACAAAAAAGCATGATGTCAATAAAATGGGAACGAAATGCGAAAAATCAGCTCGAAATGCAATAATTTGTCATGGCGTATTATTGTTTGTGTCAACATTCCGTCATTCGTCATAGACTGAAACAGGAGGAATGTACATGAATAAAGATTATGAATTTCTTATCGCAGGCGGCGACCTGCGGCAATTATATATGGAAAAATATCTTAAAAATCTCGGATACAGGGTTTGTTCCGTATTCCTTACGCCGGGGGACGGTAATACAAATGAAAATTTAAAAAATCTGATAAGGAAAAGCAAATATATAATTCTCCCGCTCCCCGTCAGCCGTGACCGTCAGAGCATTAACACGTCAATGAGCGAGAAAAAACTGACGTTTGCGGCGTTTGCGGACTGTATCGAAAACGGAGATACGGTATTTGCCGGAATGGCTGACGATAAATTCAGAACCGCGCTTGAAATGAAGGGCGCTGTTGTTCATGATTATTTCAAACGTGAAGACCTTGCATTTGCAAACGCCGTTCCGACCGCTGAGGGCGTGGTTTCCGTCATAAAAGACAACGTTCCGTTTACGATTCATTCGAGCCGTACGGCGGTAACGGGATACGGCAGATGCGGCGCAGCGACCGCAAATTTACTAAAAGCCATGAACAGCCGCGTCACCGTTTCGGTGAGAAGCTCCGCGCAGTACGCCAAGGCAAAAGCCGACGGACACAAAGTCTGTTTTTTAAAGGACTTGGCCAATCATGCCGGCGAATTTGATATTATTATAAACACTGTTCCCGCCCCCGTTATCGGCAGGGATATTCTCAACCGGGTACGGCGCGGCACGCTGATAATAGAAACCGCGTCCGCACCGTTCGGAGTCGATTTTGAATCTGCACGAGAAATGGATATCAAGGTTATAAAGGCAAGCTCTCTCCCCGGAAAAACAGCTCCGGCCGCCGCGGGAAAAATAATAGCCGACGTAATAATTCAGATGATCAGGGAGGGATAGCATGGACACGATAAAAGCCGGATTCGCAATATGCGGTTCGTTCTGCACGTTTTCAAAAGCAACGGAAAGCATTGAAAATTTAATCAATAAGGGAGTGGAAATCATACCGATTATGTCATACAACGCATACTCGACCGACACTCGTTTCGGGAAAGCGAAGGAGCATATAGAAAAAATCGAAAGCCTGTGTTCGAGAAAAATAATCCGTACTCTCACCGGCGCGGAACCGATAGGACCGAAAAAAATAATCGACGCGCTGATAATAGAGCCGTGCACGGGCAACACGCTTGCAAAGCTTGCGTCGGGAATCGCAGACACGCCCGTAACGCTTTCGGCAAAATCGATTTTAAGAAATTCAAAGCCCGTAATAATTGCCGTTTCAACAAACGACGCGCTCGGGAATGCGGCAAAAAACATAGGCGCACTCCAGAACGCGAAGAATATATATTTTGTTCCGTACGGACAGGACGATCCGGCAAATAAACCGAACTCGCTTGCCGCGGATTTTTCATTGACGTACAATACGCTGATTGAAGCCCTGAACGGCAGACAAATTCAGCCTGTGATAAACAATAACTTATTGAATTAACGCACAATTAATTATTGTTTCGGCGATTGGCGGTCGGCGGTTACAATTCTTCATATCCCGGAATCTTGTGTATTTCGGGTAATATTCCCGAGTCTTTGCCCGAAAGTCTGTAATTCTGGAACATATCGTATCCCGGCAGGACATTGCCCTCTATAAGCACCGGCTTGTCAGCTGTAATCGCGACGTCCCAGCCGACGTAACCGACCTCAGGCACGATGTCTGCACCCTTCCTGCACAGTTCGACAGCCTCCCTGTGCATGGGAACCTCAAACGTTGTAACGTCGACGCCCGTCAGCGGATGTTTGTCATAAAAAAGTCCCGTCTTATCGCAGAAAGCCTTAGACGCGGACTTTCCGTTTTTGTCGAGGAGTATATACATGCCGCCGCTTGTGATGTTGTCAACGTCTTTCTTTCCGTTGCCGAATCTTAAAAGCGAATAAAGATAATGCACCTCGCCGTTTTTATCTCTCAATGTAACGATTCTCACGGAATTAACGCTCCTGGGGCAAAGCTTGTTCATTACGGGATGCTGTTGAATTTTCTGTTCAATAAGCACCTGTCCGTTAGTTTTAAGCACTTTATAGAACAAATCAAAGTCCGTATCATCGTCCGTATCGATTTTCTGAATCATCTGACCGCCGAACGAACGCGGATATTTCGCAAATACGGTTTTATGCTTTTTACAGAAATTTTCAAATTCAGTTTTGTCCGCGTTTTCAAGGTTAATCCACTCTCTTCCGATAAATTCGGAAAACGCTTCGTCAAATTTCAGCTTATCTTTAAACATGCATGTAAATTCGGGATTGTTCGCCTGTTTTGAAAGAGCGGTATTTTTATTATAGGTAAGAAATGTTTCCCTGTTTTCCCCCTTAACCTCCGCGAATCCGAATACCGTATAATCGAGATAGCCTATGCCGTATTTCAGCGCACAGCCGCACATGTCGGCCGCCGTCGAAACACGGTTTGCGCCGTAGGTTTCGTGAATTTGGGAGATATACATATTCATACGCTTGAGGCTCATTGACTTGACCCTCGCCGTTAAATTTTTCAAACTGCTCATAATAAACCTGCCTCTGAAAATGTCCCGGCGCTTTTTTTGCCGGAAACAATCATATAGTTTCATACTATATGATAAAATACCTTTTAAAATGATTATAACAAAAATATTATAACAAAACAAGCAAAAAAACATCTGCAAATTTTATTTTCGGAGGTAATTTTTATGTCGAAAAAGCATGAAACAATAATATTTAACAACATTATCGACGCTTTTTTTATCACGGAACGATTCAGAGTTAAGGAATCAACATTTTCGCATTACAAAAATATCACGGACAGCCGTATACGTTCCGAGTTCGGACATCTTCGCCCGGACGATATCGATTCAACCGCCGTAGAGCTTTTTTCGCATAAGCTCATGACGGACGGCAGAAGGGACGGAAACGGCGGACTGTCGGCAAAAACGGTCAGGGATATACTGTCAATTCTCAAAATGATACTTGCATACGGCATAAAAAAAGGATATTTTGACGAGGATATACTTGAATTTTCACTTCCGAAAGTAAATAAGCAAAAACCGGATATCTTAAAAAAAGAGGAAGTAAAAATACTGAAGCAAAAAGCACTGGAAAGCCGTGATACATATAAATTCGGCGTCTTTTTATGTCTGTACACGGGGCTTAGAATAGGAGAAATCTGCGCGCTCAGATGGGAGGATATTGACCTCATAAACGGCGTGCTGAGCGTCAACCGAACAATGCTCAGAATCTACTCGGCGGATGAAAAATCTCGAAAAAAGACAAAAATAATTACCGACTCACCGAAAACAGAATCCGGCAGACGAGATATACCCCTGCCGTCATCAGTGTGCGCGGAATTAAGAAACAGAAATATAAACGACCCATCATGCTATATTCTGACAAATTCGTCCAAATATATTGAACCGCGCCTGTATTACTCGAAATATAAGAAATTTTTAAAGGAATGCGGGGTTTCCGACCACAGCTTTCACGCTCTCAGACACACATTCGCTACGCGGTGCGCATCGCTCGGCTTCGACCCGAAATCATTGTCGGAAATACTGGGGCATTCCGATGTAAAAATTACGCTTGAACGATACGTCCACCCATCCATGGATATTAAAAGAACTTATATGAACAAACTCGACTGATTCCTCATTTTACCTGCTCATATAGTATGAAACTATAAAACCGCATAAAGTTTATATTAACGCAAAAACCCGTCTGTTCCGGCAGCCGGTACAAAAAACGAACCGAGCTTTAAAAACCCGGTTCGTTTTTTGTATATAAAACAATTCTCTTCCCCAAAATTGTTTTATTCGTCTTATGTTGCCTTATTTAACCCCGAAAAGGAGATCGCCGTATGTCGGGAAAGGCCAGTATTTGTCTGCGGTAAGCGTTTCCGCCTCGTCGCACGGAGTGCGGAGAGCGTCCATTTTCGGAATTATTTCATCCTTTATGAAGAACGACGCCTTTGAAATATCGTCAATCTTCTCATACTCGTTTACCGCGGATTTAAGCTCGCCGACAGCGTCGGATATCGAATCCGTCAAAGCGGAAAGCTTTGAAACGATACTCTTTTCGTATTTGCATTCAAGCCCCTCGACGGCGGCGGTTTTAGCCGATACCGTTTTGCAGAGATCCTTTACATACGAGCATACCGCGGGCAGAATCTCCTTTTGCGCCATATCAATCATCGTACACGCCTCGATATTTACCGCCTTGCTGTAATTTTCAAGCTGAATTTCGTATCTCGACTTGATTTCCGTTTCGGAGAATACCTTTAACGACGTAAGCATATCTATATTCTTCTTATCGAGGAATGCCCCCATTGCGTCGGGAGTCGTACGCAGATTGAGAAGTCCTCTCTTTTTGGTCGCCTCTTCAATCCATGCGTCATCGTATCCGTTTCCGTTGAATATAATGCGCTCATGATCCTTTATTGTCTTTTTAATCATATCGTGAAGCGCAGTTTCAAAATCCTCCGCTCCCTCAAGACGGTCTGCGTAAATTTTCAGCGACTGAGCAACAGCGGCGTTGAGCATGATATTTGCGCATGCAATCGAATTTGAAGAGCCGAGCATACGGAACTCGAATTTATTGCCCGTAAACGCGAACGGCGACGTACGGTTACGATCCGTATTATCTCTTGTAAATTTAGGCAGAACGTGAACTCCCAATTTCATTACCGTTTTACCGTTTGACTCATACGCCTCGTCATTCTTTATAGCCTCAAGAACGGCATTAAGCTCATCGCCCAAAAACATTGAAACGACTGCGGGGGGAGCCTCGTTAGCTCCGAGACGGTGATCGTTGCCCGCCGTGGCTACGGAAAGTCTTAACAAATCCTGATAATCGTCTACAGCCTTGATAACAGCGCATAAGAACAGCAGGAACTGTGCGTTTTCGTACGGTGTTTCGCCGGGAGTAAGAAGATTTACGCCCGTATCGGTTGCCATCGACCAGTTGTTGTGCTTACCGCTTCCGTTAACGCCGGCAAACGGTTTTTCATGAAGCAGGCATACAAGTCCGTGCTTTGAAGCAACCTTCTGCATAATCTCCATTGTAAGCTGGTTATGATCCGTCGCAATATTCGTAGTTGTGTAAATCGGGGCAAGCTCGTGCTGTGCAGGCGCAACCTCGTTATGCTCCGTCTTTGCAAGAACGCCCAATTTCCAAAGCTCCTCGTTCAAATCAGCCATATACGCGGCTACTCTGGGCTTGATAACGCCGAAATAGTGGTCGTCCATCTCCTGACCCTTGGGCGGTTTTGCGCCGAAAAGAGTTCTGCCCGTGAATATTAAATCCTTTCTCTTTTCATACATTGCCTTGTCAACAAGGAAGTATTCCTGTTCGGGACCTACCGAAGTGCGTACACATTTTACATCGGTATTTCCGAATAACTTTAATATTCTCAATGCCTGCTTGTTAAGAGCCTCCATGGACCTTAACAGCGGAGTTTTTTTGTCAAGAGCTTCTCCGCCGTAAGAGCAGAAAGCCGTGGGTATACAAAGCGTTTTATCCTTTATAAACGCATATGATGTGGGGTCCCATGCGGTATATCCTCTGGCCTCAAACGTCGCTCTCAATCCGCCCGAAGGGAAGCTCGACGCGTCGGGTTCGCCTTTTATAAGCTCTTTTCCGGAAAATTCCATTATAACTCTGCCGTCGGGAGCGGGTGAGATAAAGCTGTCGTGTTTCTCAGCCGTGATTCCGGTAAGAGGCTGAAACCAGTGAGTAAAATGAGTTGCGCCGTGCTCGACCGCCCAGTCTTTCATCGCAAGTGCAACAGCGTTGGCAACGTCGTTTTTAAGGCTCGCGCCCTCGTCTATCGTCTTTTTGAGCGACGCGTAAACGTCGGCCGAAAGAGTAGCCTTCATTACTCTGTCGTCAAATACAAGACTGCCGAAATAATCAGATACTGTAGTCATAATGATTTCTCCTTTTCTGTTCTTTTTCAGTTCCTTTTCATTTTCTTTTCTGCAAATAAAGAACGGGACAGGGGCGCGCACCGATATAAAAATATCTTAAGGACGCCTTTGTCCCGTCTTAATTTTCACTCATAAAAGATAAAACGCCTCAGAGTTCTGAACTCTGAGACGTCTTTGTCCCTATGCGTTGAATTATACTCGTTTTTTGCCTTTTGTCAACCCCTTTTTCACAAAAAAATTCGATTTTTTTTGTCGGAAATGACGAAGACAATATCAAAAAGTTTGAAAAGTCATGATTTATAACACATAACGGCTGTGTTAATTATTTTCCGAACGCGGACTTGACGGCGTTTTTAAAGTCGATAATAAAATCACCGAAAACCGACAGAACAGTATCGTTTTCAAAGCTTACGGTATAAAGAACCGAATCATTTTCCGCCGTAAGCGGCACAATTCCGCTTACGGTCATTATATTAAATTCGGGATATTCAAAGTCCCATACCGTCGGCTGAGTTTCGGCATTTAAAATATCAAGGCAAAGCTTTGTCGAATATTCCATGTTTCCGCTGTGCAGACTGTTCTTGACGAACCACGTATAATCAACGAATTTACATGTTGAAGCGTCTATCATATTGTCGGGCGAAACGCAGTTGTGACCGTTGTCGATTTTCTGAACGTAATTTTCACCGAGCGTTTCGTCAACGTCCGCGCATACTGCGCCGAACGACGAAAAACGGGTATCTATAACGCTGTCCGACATTGAATTTATATCCTCGATGCACGGAGTGTTTGCGGCGCCGTATTTCGATACGATACCGAAATTAAGTCCTCTTTCTAAAATGCCGTTTATAATATTCTCCATATTCGCCTGAACTTCGTAATGATACCAGTCTATTATCTCTATATATTCATCCGAAAAGCCGAAGCCGTTTATAACCGTGTCCTTTGCCTGTTCGTAATATTCAAGCGGAACAAGCGCCCACATGCCGGGCATCGTTGCAAAGGATTTAACGAATACGTCTTTATAAAGGGTATCCTGAATCTGAGAATTGAGCAAATCGGCAATTTTTACAGCCTTATCGAGCGTTCCGGTTACGTTTAAAAATCTCAAAAGAGCCTTAACTCCGACGCCGGAGAGAGAATCGCCTGCCGCGGCTTCAACATATCTTACGATTGCGTCGGCGTCAAAACCGAGCATTCCCGCAAACGGCTGACCGCAGCATGAAACTCCGTTGTATCCGCCCGCAAGAAAAACGACGCCGTCAACGTACTGATAATCGTAAATTTTAAGATAGGAGGCGACGACGCACGCGCCCATGCTGAAGCCGATAAGGGAAACGGAATCGATTCCGCTCTCCTTCATTACGTATTCAATAAATGAATGAAGCTCCCCGGCAATCGACTGAACGGAAAGTCTCCAGTCGTATGAAAAGCGTATGTATTTTTCCTCTCCCGTACCGTTTATAACGGCTTTTATGCTGTCGGGGTCGGGATATTCGTAATCGACGGTTGTCTTAACCTTGGGCTGTCCGTTTTCGTCGCATGAAAGAGGTTCAAATATCGGATTTACCGCGTCTGCGATGATTTCCCCGGTATCAGAGAAGTCTTTTTTTTGAATATCCGAAACAAGCGTCGGCAGAACCTTGTTTACAGCCTTTATAATCGGCTTTGCCTGCGGAGGAAACATCGTTTCGCCCGTTTCGGCGTTTATAAGATCCGAGGACGCGATGCCGTCAACGAAAATCGCCGCCGACTTTTTGTCCGTTTCGTCATACGCAAACGCAATTATGCTTACGGAGCACAGTACAATCAATACGCTCATGACAAAGCATACGGTTTTTTTAAGCTTTTTCATAAATTATATACCCCTTGCAAAAATATATTTATAAAATAATTATATTATTTATTTTGCAAATATTCAAGAGCCAATTATCAAATTTTTCTTGCAATAAGGAACGACAGAGTTTATAATATACTTTGTATACGGAGGATTGGACAATGGAAAAGAAAAAATACTACATCACGACCGCGATAGCGTACACATCGAGAAAACCTCATATAGGAAATTCTTATGAAATAGTGCTTACCGACGCCATAGCGAGATTTAAAAGACTTCAGGGCTATGACGTGTTTTTCCTCACCGGAACGGACGAGCACGGTCAGAAGATAGAGGAATACGCAAAAACGGCGGGCGTTACGCCCAAGGAGTATGTTGACAGGGTTTCCGGCGAGATAAGGGAAATCTGCGATATGCTCAACACAACATACGATAAATTCATCAGAACGACGGACGATTATCATGAAAAATGCGTTCAGAAAATATTTAAAAAGCTTTATGAACAGGGCGATATTTACAAAGGATCGTACGAAGGTCATTACTGCGTTCCGTGCGAGAGCTTTTTCACCGACTCCCAGCTTGCAGACGGAAAATGCCCAGACTGCGGCCGCGAGGTCACGAACGCAAAGGAGGAGGCGTATTTTCTCAAGCTTTCAAAGTATCAGAAGAGACTTGAGGAGCATATCGAGAAAAATCCCGGTTTCATCTATCCCGAGAGCAGAAAGAAGGAGATGCTTAATAATTTTATTAAGCCGGGACTTCAGGATCTGTGCGTATCGCGTACGTCGTTTAAGTGGGGAATCCCCGTTACATTTGACGACAAGCACGTTATTTACGTATGGATAGACGCTCTTTCAAACTATATAACCGCACTCGGCTACGACCCCGACGGCAGCGGAGAATTGTATAAAAAATACTGGCCCGCCGACGTTCACATTATCGGCAAGGATATAATCCGTTTCCACACGATTTACTGGCCTATTATGCTTATGGCTCTGGGCGAGCCTCTGCCCAAACAGGTTTACGGTCATCCGTGGCTTCTTTTCGGCGAGGATAAAATGTCCAAGTCGAAGGGTAACGTAATATACGCCGAGGATCTCGTAAAACGTTTCGGAGTTGACGCGGTAAGATATTATCTTCTCTCGGAAATGCCCCATGCGCAGGACGGCTCTATATCGTACGACACAATGATAGAGCGATTCAATTCCGACCTTGCCAACACGCTCGGCAATCTCGTAAACCGCACCGTTGCGATGGTTAACAGGTATTTTGACGGCGTACTTCCATGCAATACCGTTTGCGAACCTGTTGACGACGAGCTTAAAACGCTTGCGGCAAACGCTTTCAAGCCGTTCGAGCAGGCTATGGATTCATTCCATATCGCCGACGCGCTCGACGTTGTTATGAACATAGCAAAGAGATGCAACAAATATATCGACGAAACAATGCCGTGGGCACTTGCAAAGGATGAGGAGAAAAAAGACAGGCTTTCCACCGTTCTCTATAATCTTGTGGAATCCATCAGAATCCTCTCTGTTCTCATTTCACCCTTTATGCCCGAAACGGCAAATGCGATATTCGCACAGCTCGACACGGATATAACCGATTACGAGAGCGTTAAGACGTTCGGCGCGGTTAAAGAGGGCGCGAAGGTCGGCACGGCGTCTCCTCTGTTTGCGCGTATCGACGCAGAGAAAATGATTGAGGAGATTAAAGCCGAAATTCAGACGAAGATAAAAGCGGAACAGGCTAACAACAATAAGGTTAAGGAAGCGATCGAGGGCATTGCGCAGATAGGCATAGACGACTTTGCAAAGGTTGAACTGCGCGTCGCGGAAATCAAGAACTGCGAACATATAAAGCGCGCAAAGAAGCTTTTAAAGCTTACGCTTGACGACGGCACGGGAACTCCGAGAACGGTAGCCTCGGGCATTGCGAAATGGTACGAGCCGGAACAGCTTATCGGTCATAAGGTTATCGTTGTCGCAAATTTAAAGCCCGCAACGCTCTGCGGAGTGGAGTCGGCGGGAATGATTCTTGCGGGTGACTGCGGCGAGGACGATGTTAAGGTTGTATTTGTCGACTCGATGCCCGCGGGAACTAAAATAAGATAATTAAGATATATGAATAACATATTCGACTCACACGCGCATTATAATGACGCGGCGTTTGATTCCGACAGGTATGATGTTTTAAATTCTCTCAGCGAAAAAGGCGTTTCAAATGTTATAAACTGCGCGACGGATTATAATTCGAGTTTGATATCCCTTTCGTATGCAGAAAAATATCCGTTTATATACGCTTCGTGCGGACTTCATCCCGAGGATATTAAGGATGATTATGAGAATGAGCTTGAAAAAATTTATCCGCTTTTAAATGAGAAAAAGTGCGTCGCGGTCGGCGAGATAGGGCTTGATTATCACTATGACGGGATTCCGAGGTCCGTTCAGATTGACGTATTTTCCCGTCAGCTTATAAAGGCGAACGAGATGAATCTCCCCGTTATCGTTCACAATCGGGAGGCTCACGCGGATACGATCGAATTATTAAAAAAATACAGACCGAAGGGCGTGCTTCACTGTTTTTCCGGTTCTGTCGAGACGGCGCGGGAGGTGTTAAAGCTCGGTATGTATTTAGGCTTCGGCGGCGCAGTCACGTTTAAAAACGCGGTAAAAAGCGTCGAGGTGGCAAAATTCGTTCCGCTTGACAGAATCTTACTTGAAACGGACTGTCCGTATATGGCTCCCGTTCCGTACAGAGGAAAAAGAAACGATTCGACGCTGATTGGATTTGTTGCCGAAAAAATCGGAGAAATACGCGGTATCGACGCTCAAACGGTAATAAACGAAGCAAATAAAAACACAAAAAGGCTGTTTAATATTAAATAAGGAGTGCAAAAAAATGAAGCATTACGAATCTATTATTATAGGTCATATTACAATTGACCACAACATTGACCATCTCGGAAACGCGGTCGATGTAGTCGGAGGCGCGGTTAATTTTTCATCCGCTTCGGCATACGCTCTCGGACACAAGGTTGCCGCCGTTACCCGTCTTAACGAAAAGGATTTCGGCAGACTTGACGAGTTTGCAATTCCCGGGGAGGATATCTATTGCATCCCCAGTCCTTCGTCATCAAATATGTATAATAAGTATTTCACTCCCGACAAGGAACGCAGAGAATGCCGCTGCACGAGCGTAGGCACACCGTTTACGATTGACGATATCCCGTCGGATATAGAAGGGGATATAATTCATTTTGCCGGACTTGTTTACGGCGATTATACGACGGAAATGATGATAGAGGCTTCAAAAAAAGCTCCTATCGCAGTTGACGTTCAGACATGCTTAAGACATGTAAGCGACGACGGCTCGATGTATTTTGAGGACTGGGCGGACAAGAAAAAGGTTCTCCCGTATGTCCGTTTCCTTAAAACCGACGCGGCGGAGGCTGAAATTCTTACGGGGCTTACAGACAGAAAAGAGGCGGCAAAGCTTCTTCACGAGTGGGGCGCAAAGGAAATTCTCATAACCCACAACACGGAGGTTCTTGCATACGACGGCGGAGAATTTTACACCTGTCCCATCAGAGCAAGGAATCTTTCGGGACGTACCGGCAGAGGCGATACGACGTTCGCGGCATATTATACGGAAAGACTTACGTCAGATATGAAAACATCTCTTCTCTATGCGACGGCAACCGTTTCGGCGAAAATGGAAGCTCCCGGAGTTTATAAGGGAACGAGAAAGGATATCGAAGCGTATATCGATGAGTTCTATAAGGACATTAAGTAATAACCTCACGAAATACAATCCAAGTTAGAGATTTGGCGTGTTTCTCAGAATATTGAATCATACCGCTTCGGCGCAACGCGCTTTAGCGACATGGTTCGATATAAATTGTTAAACAGAAAAATAACAGCGGAACGCAGGAATAAAATCTGCCGTTTCGCTGTTTATTATTATAAGCTGTAAAATAAAAAATGAATTTATCTCAGGACTTCAATCATTCTGTCCGGGAAGTTTCCGATAAGCGAATCAACGCCCATATCGGCAAGACGCTTGATATCTTCGTACTCGTTGACCGTCCAGGTATTAACCTCTCTGCCCGCGTTCTTCATTTCGGCGTAGTGATCCGGCGTAAGGTTTCTGAAAATCGGGTGAACGCATTCAACGCCGTGACTTTTTGTATATTCGCCCATGCCGATAATCCAGCTCTCAATAAGGAAGCCCAGCTTAATCGACGGGTCGTATTCCTGACAGCGCATAATGGTAAAATGGTTGAACGATGAAAGAATGATTCTGTCCGAAAGAGAAAATTCGTGAATCATATCGATAACGGCTTTTTCGATTCCGGGATATTCGAATATTCCCGTCTTAAGCTCGATATTGGTGATGAATCCGGGGACATCCTTTATAAATTCAAAGTACTCCCTGAGCGTCGGAATGCGCTGAAATTCGTACTTTCCCTTAAAATTGCCGTAAAAATCGAATTTGCAAAGCTCGTCATAAGTCATATCGCGGATAAGTCCCGTTCCGTTGCTCGTTCTGTCAATCGATTCGTCGTGGCAGATAACGAGAACGCCGTCCTTGGTAAAATGAACGTCGTTTTCGATTCCGTCCGCGCCGATTTCAACCGCTTTTTTGAATGCAAGCATAGTATTTTCGGGATATTTTCCGCTGAATCCTCTGTGTGCGAATATCTTTGACATATATATAACCTCTTTTGTTTTTATGGTACTTTAAATATAAATCATAGCTGTCCGGAAGTCAAGAGGAACAATATTTCGATATGTCCGGATAACAATATTTTAACGGAACAATTTAACCGATTTAACGTTTTTTTAAAAAATCTTTGACAAACGGCGCGTTATATGATATTATAAATACGCTAATGCCCGAGCCTCGGATATGGGAGACAGGCTTTTTAATGAAAAGCGGTTTCACCCGCCCTGTCTGGGACTTGCGGTTATGCAAATATTTTAAGAGGTGAAAAAAATGACTCAGGCAGAGAAACAGGCAATTATGGCAGAGTATGCCACCCATGAGGGCGATACAGGTTCGCCCGAGGTGCAGATCGCTGTTCTTACAAAGAGAATAGCCGACCTTACCGAGCATCTCAAGACTAACCAGAAGGATCATCATTCAAGACGCGGACTTCATAAGATGGTTGGTCACAGAAGAAACCTTCTTGCATATCTTCAGAAGACCGATATCGAAAGATACCGTTCTATCGTTGCAAGACTCGGACTTCGTAAATAATTGTCAACACGGGCGGCGCGCTTTTCGGTTCGCCGCCCTGAAATCAATTTAACGAGGAGCTTTCGCCGGAAAATGTTTAATGTATAATGTACAATTCAGAGTCCGTTTTTTTGCGGATTGTGAATTGTACATTGACGGAAAATATCCGTGCGAAGTCTCCCGAATTTAAGAAAAGGAGATAAAACAATGTTTGAAGACTACAAGGTATTCAAAACCGAGCTTGCCGGCAGACCCCTCGTTGTGGAAACGGGTAAAATGGCACAGCTTGCAGGCGGTTCATGTCTTATCAGATACGGTGAGACGGAAATTCTTTGTACCGCCACAATGTCGGACAAGCCCAGAGAGGGTGTGGATTTCTTCCCCATGTCGATTGACTTTGAGGAGAAGCTCTATTCGGTAGGTAAAATTCCCGGCTCTTTTCAGAGAAGAGAGGGCAAGGCGAGCGAAAAGGCTGTTCTTGCCGCCCGTGTTATCGACAGACCTATCCGTCCCCTCTTTCCCAAGGATATGAGAAACGACGTGGGCATCGTAGCTACCGTTATGTCGGTAGACCCCGACTGTCTGCCCGAAATTACCGCCATGATAGGCGTTTCCGTCGCGCTTTCCATTTCCCCGATTCCGTGGGCGGGTCCCATCTCGGGCGTTTCGGTCGGACTTGTTGACGGCGAGTACGTTATCAATCCCACAGCTTCGCAGAGAGAGAAGAGCGAGATGGCGGTTACCGTCGCTTCGACAGACGAGCTTATCGCAATGATTGAGGCGGGCGCGAATGAAATTGATAACGATACCATGTTCAACGGTATTATGTTCGCTCATAAGGAGAATCAGAAAATCGTTGAATTTATAAAGGGTATTCAGGCTGAAATCGGCAAAAAGAAGGTTGAATTTGTATCAAACGATCCTTCTCATGAGCTTTTTGAGGCTGTTAAGGATTTTGCAATCGATGATGTTAAGGCTGCTCTTGACACGGATGACAAGAGAATAAGAGATGAGAGGCTTCTTCCGATTTATGAGAGAGTTCATGCGGAATTTGATGAGAAGTTCCCCGAAGAAGCCGAAAAAATCGACGACTGTATGTATAAATTGCAGAAATATATCGTACGCCGCTGGCTTCTTGACGACGGTAAGCGAGTAGACGGCAGAGGTCTTGACGATATGCGTCCGCTTAACGCTCAGGTTGATTTGCTTTCAAGAGTTCACGGCTCCGGTATGTTTACAAGAGGACAAACTCAGGTTCTTACCGTTGCAACTCTCGGCGCGGCGCGTGACGCTCAGCTTCTTGACGGTATAGATGATGAGGAAACCAAGAGATATATTCATCATTATAATTTCCCGTCATACTCCGTCGGTGAAACGAAACCCTCCAGAGGCCCCGGCAGACGTGAGATCGGACACGGCGCGCTTGCCGAAAGAGCGCTTCTTCCCGTTATTCCTTCCGTTGAGGAGTTTCCCTATACGATAAGACTTGTTTCCGAGGTTCTTTCCTCGAACGGTTCGACGTCGCAGGCTTCCATCTGCGGTTCGACGCTTGCTCTTATGGCGGCAGGCGTTCCCATCAAGGCTCCCGTAGCCGGTATTTCCTGCGGTCTTGTAACAGAGGGCGACCGCTTTATTACCATGGTTGATATTCAGGGTCTTGAGGATTTCTTCGGCGACATGGACTTTAAGGTAGGCGGAACGAAGAAGGGTATCACCGCTATTCAGATGGATACAAAGGTTCACGGTCTTACGCCCGAGATTGTTAAGGAAGCTTTTGAAAAGACATATAAAGCCCGCTGCAAGATACTCGACGAGGTAATGCTTCCCGTTATTCCCGAGCCGAGAGCGGAGCTTTCAAAATATGCTCCCAAGATGCTTACCACGAAGATTGACGTTGACAAAATCGGTGACGTTATCGGCAAGCAGGGCAAGGTTATACAGAAGATATGCGCAGAGTGCAACTGTAAGGTTGATGTTGAGGAGGACGGTTCAATATTCATCACCGCAACGGATATCGACGACGCGCACAGAGCTCTCGATATTATCGAGACTATAGCAAAAGATCCTGAGGTCGGCGCGATTTACAAGGGCGTTGTAACCAGACTTATGTCATTCGGCGCGTTCGTTGAGATTGCTCCCGGCAAGGAGGGTCTTGTACACATCAGCCAGCTTGACGTCAAGAGAACCGAAAAAGTCGAGGATGTCGTAACCGTAGGCGATGAGATTATCGTAAAGGTTCTTCCCGTAGACGATCAGGGCAGACTTAACCTTTCAAGACGCGACGCTCTTATTGAGGTCGAGGGACTTGTCCCCGAAAATAACGTTTCGGACACTCCGAGAAAACCGCGCAGGGATTTCAAGGGCGGAAGAGACAGAAGACACGGTAAAGACTGATAATATTAAAATAAAACAGGGGCTTCGGACTTTTCGAAGCCCTTTCATACTGTCAATAAGCACCTGAACCGCGTCTTTAAAGGACTTGTTATGTAAAATATTCTAATTCTTAAATAAAATGCCCGGAAACATGATGATTTCGGGACATTTGCTTTTTTTCAGTCGACTGAATCGTAGACAAATACTGAAGTAAAAGATGTAAATTCGTTGAAGTTTTCGACAAAATCAAAGAACCGCCCGGCTTTAATCCGAGCGGTTCTTTCACTTATTATTACTATCAATTATATAACAGTTGTTTGAAGTCTTGCCGAGAATCTGAGGACGCTTCTTGCCTCCTTGGCTGTAACCTTTGTGTTCGAGTCAAGGTCTGCGGCAAGGCGAACCGTATCTGACGGACTGTCGAGCTTTGCGGAAATTCGTAGTATCAGTCTTGCGTCCGCGGCAGTAATCTTTCCGTTGGAGTCGAGGTCGCCGAGCAGAATAACGGTATATGTTTCTCCGTTAGCCGTCACGGCGTCCGAAGTCGCTACTTTATCATCGTCAGAATTTTTAATATCGGGCGCGGTTTTGAACAGTCCTTTAAATTCCGCATATGAAAGTCCTGCCGATTTGGGCGGAACGACCTTAAAGCATTTTGCTGATTCGTCCATGGAAACGCCTGTTTCGCCTTCTTTTATTTCAACTTTCTGTGTGACGGTGTTTTTATTTGTATTATCCGTCTTGGTAGTTTCGGTAGTGGCGGGTTTCGTTGTTGTTTCGTCTGTTGAGAGTGCGGGAATCTCCTCGTTTCTCGTTTCTCCGCAGGTGTTGCATGTGTATTTCAAAACGCCTTTTCTTGTCTTTGTTGCGGGTCTTGCTATAACGCCGTCATCCCACTTGTGACCGAGAGCCGGAATTTTCTCAGAATATGAATTGCCGCAGACGGTACATGTGTATACATTCGCGCCGTCCTCGGTGCATCCGGCAGGAGTTGTTTGTTTTTCGTAGGTGTGACTGACTGTATCCGTATAAGCGTCCTTTATTTCCTCAGAGCATACCGAACACTTATGAAGGGTATAACCTTTATCCTTGCATGTGGGGGCTATGACGGTATCGACATAGCTGTGTCCCGTTGCGGGAAGATCGGTTTTCTGCTCGAATCCGCAGACGGTGCATTTCTCCGTCCTGTATCCCGCTTCGGTACATGTCGGATTGACAGTTTCCGTTGTTTCGAATACATGAGCGTTAAGATCCGTTACAACGCTGTCCGTGTACTCATCGCCGCAGGCAGAACACTTATGAAGGGTATAACCTTTATCCTTGCATGTGGGGGCTATGACGGTATCGACATAGCTGTGTCCCGTTGCGGGAAGATCGGTTTTCTGCTCGAATCCGCAGACGGTGCATTTCTCCGTCCTGTATCCCGCTTCGGTACATGTCGGATTGACAGTTTCCGTTGTTTCGAATACATGAGCGTTAAGATCCGTTACAACGCTGTCCGTGTACTCATCGCCGCAGGCAGAACACTTGTGAACGGTATAGCCCTTATCCTTGCATGTGGGGGGGACTACGGTATCAACATAGCTGTGTCCCGTTGCGGGAAGATCGGTTTTCTGCTCGAATCCGCAGACAGTGCATTTCTCCGTCTTATATCCCGCTTTTGTACATGTCGGCTCGACAAGCTTGGTCGTTTTGAATACGTGAGCGTTACGATCCGTTACAATACTGTCTTTATATTCGCTGCCGCATAAGGAGCATTTGTGAATTGTATATCCGTCGGTCGAGCATGTGGGGGCTATGACGGTATTGACGTATTTATGTCCCGTTTTAGTAAGAACCGATGTCTGAACCTTACCGCAAACAGAGCATTTTTCTGTTTTTGAGCCGTCCTTTGTGCATGTCGCGGCAACGGTTTTTGTTACCGTATATTTATGGTTTGCGAGATTGCTTAACTCGTTATCCTTATATTCCTTCGCACATATCGCGCACTTGTGAAGCGTATAACCCTTTGTCGTGCAGGTGGACGCAACTGCGGTCGATGAGTACGAATGAAGGTTAACGTTCTTAAGCGTCGCTGTCTCGTATTCCTTTTCCGTGCCGCTGACGCTCATATGCGAAGGCTCTGCGGAGAAGTCCGCGCTGTCCTGAACGGCAAGACTTGTCGAAACGTTAAACGCAAGTTTAATAAGAGAACCCGAATCCGCGCTCATGCCGTTTTCGAGCATAACGGAAACGACAAGCTTACCGGCGGAGGGTGAATTTACCGCGATATTGTCATTGCTGATCTCGGATGAAGCCGATACCGCCGAATTGTTTACATATGCCATCTTTGCGGAATTGTATGTAACGGTGAACATACCGGATTCAAATCCCTTTGAGCCGTCGAGCGAAACGGTAAGCTCAAGTTTTTTAGTGCTCATGTTGAATCCCGCGGAAAGAGATATGCTGTTTGTATAGTTAGTCTTTATACCGTTATTTGTACAGAATGTATCGGCATAAGAACCCTTCGAGCATGTTACGACAAGATTGCTGCAGCCTGAAAACGCTGTCGAATCTATATGTATAACGCTGTCGGGAAGCGTTATCGATTTTAGTCCGGAATTTGCAAAAGCTTTTGAATCGATTCTCTCGACGGCCGGGAGCGATACGCTTGTAAGAGCGGAACAGCCCTCAAATGCCGACTCGCGGATTATCGTAACCGCAGGGAGAGTTAAACTTGACAGCTTTTTTTCATTCGCAAACGCATGATGTCCGATTTTTTTAATTGAAGCGCTGCACGTTACCGTTGTAACCTCGCCGAGGTTTGCGAATGCGTACGAGCCTACCGACGTAGTGCCGTTGACGCTGACGATTTTTGTAATGTCTCTTACGTTGTATCTTGTCGGTATCTTCAATTTTCCGACATAATACCACACGGTTTTATCGTGCCACGGAGTGTCGTTGGACGACTGATAGTTTGTCATCATGGCGTCCGAAGAACCCGAGCCGGAAATGAAAATTTTGTATGAGTCCTTTTGGTACTCCCAGTTAGTGTTTGTACCGCATGATTCCGCCGCAAATACCGTAACAGGCATAACGGTGACGAGCATAAGGATTGTCATAACGATACAGATAACTCTTTTAAACTTTTTCTGCATTGTAGTTTCCTCCGTTCCCGGATAATATATGTTAATTTATATTATAAATTATAACGAATTAAAAATCAAGACAATATTTTCCCAAATAATTTTAATTTATTTGTTGTATTTGCGATAATTTTCTGCTACAATTAAAAAAGGTGAACATGATGAAGAACGATAATGCGCCTAACGCGTCCGTATATATCGGCGCCGCAATATTTATAAATTTTGTCCTGTTTTTGGTAAAATTGTATGTCGGGCTTACTTCGTCGAGCATATGCATTTACTCCGACGCAATAAACAATATGACGGATACGCTTGCGTGCTCGCTTGCCCTTGCGGGAAGCGTTATAATGAAAAAAGGAGTGACGGACGAGTATCCGAACGGTTATAAAAATGCAGAACAGCTTGTAGGATTTGTAATGGCGGCTCTCATTGCGGTGACGGGCGGATATTTTGCATATTCGGCTCTTGAACGTTTTTTGTATCCGAGGCCGGTAAATTTTCTGGTAAAGCACGCTGTTTTACTCGGCGTTACCATAATTGTAAAGCTTGCGATGGGCGTTGTGTTTAAAAAAGCTGCCGATAAATCCGGTTCCGTCATGCTTAAAACCGTATATATAGACAGCTTCGCCGATTCGGGAGTTACCGCGATGACATTGATGTCTTTTGTAATGAGTAATTTTTCCGGTATCAGAATCGACGCCGTTTTCGGACTTGCAATAAGCGTTGTTATAATAGTAAACGCCGTAAAACTGTTAAAAAGCTCGGCGCAGACCCTTATGGGCAGAACAGACCCCGAAATAAAAAGAAGTACGGAAAAGCTGCTCAATGAAAATTCGTTTGAAATAAAAGAGATAAACCTATTTCCTTCTCCGGACGGTACTGTCGTTACGGCGGCGGCGGACGGCGGAAAAAACAAAGAGGAAGTCATATGCAAAGCCCGGGAGACTCTCGGCGTAAAATTGTATTTCAATTAATAATAACGATAATGGAGGCATACTGATGGCTCAGAAAGCAGAAAAGCCGGCCGCAGAGCCGATTGCAAAGCCCGAAAAGAAAAAGAAAAACCGCAAAAAGACAGCTCTTAAGGTCATAGCGATAATTCTTGCCGTGATAATCGGAGTCGGATGCGTAGGAACGATAATAACGCTCGTAAGCTCCGGCGCGAATATCAGGCTTGCGAAGTCGTACGCCGGGGTTGAATATGATTCTCAGCTTGTTCCCGAAATGGACGATGACGGCGACTGGACCTTTACGACGGACCGCGATTTTAAGATAGTTCAGCTCACCGACGTACATATCGGCGGCGGAAATCTCTCCGGCAAAAAGGACGCGAGCGCAATTACGGCTGTTGCCGCAATGCTTACCGCGGAAAAGCCCGACCTTGTCATTGTAACGGGCGATATCGCATACCCCGTTCCTTTCCAGGCGGGTACGTTCAATAATAAAACGGGCGCAAAGACGTTCGCTTCTCTTATGGAGGCTCTCGGCGTTTACTGGACTCTCGGTTTCGGAAACCACGATACCGAGGCGTACAGCTACTATTCGCGTGACGATATAGCCGATTTTTATATGAACGGCGATTATCCGCACTGTATTTTCGTCCCCGGTCCCGACGATGTTGACGGAAGCGGAAATCAGGTTATAAAGATTAAAAATTCCGATGGCGTAATTACGCAGGCTCTCTATGTTTTCGATTCTCATTCGTATATAGACGGCGATATCTTCGGCATTCAGTGGAAGTATGACAATATTCACGAAAATCAGATAGACTGGTATGCTTCAAGAATTGCACAGCTCGATAATGAAAACCTGACCGCGATTAACAATGCAAAGTCCTCCGGCGGTACGGATTATTCGGCGCTCGAAAACGTTCCCTCTCTTGCGTTTTTCCACATTCCCATGACGGAGTTTAAGGACGCATGGACGGAGTTTGAAAACAACGGATATAAAGACACGGACAACGTAAAATACGAGGGCGGTCTGCTCGGCGAAACGGGCGAACGGGCGATATACAGCGGTATTCATGAGGATAATCTTTTTGAAACAATGCTTGAGCTCGGCAGCACGAAGGCGGTATTCTGCGGACATGACCACCTTAATAACTTTTCATTGAATTATAAGGGAATCGACCTTGTTTACGGATACAGCGTCGACTATCTTGCATATATCGGAATCAATAAAAAAGGTTCTCAGAGAGGATGTACCGTTATTACGTCGAAGCCCGACGGAACGTATACGGTTGATAAATATAATCTCTACAAGAGCGGAAGATACGATATCCCCGCAGGTTTTGCGGATAATATCTCAATGCAGTTTGAGGACGTAACGTTCAGATATTTCGACGAGGATAAATAATAATAAATTCAACAAAAATACTGTACGGAGCGATCAATACTTCATACAGTATTTTTTTGTTATTTCCCGGTTTTCGGATTGAAAAATACAGAGCGTACGATTATAATAATAATGTATTTCGTATTAAAAAATACACTCTGAGGGAATAAAAATGGAATCGGGAAATCATTATTTAACATGCGAAAAGAACTGGGTTTATTATACGCTTATAACGATATCCGGCTTTTTCGGCGCGTTTACGTACCTGCTTCGGGGAAACGTATTCTGTAACGCTCAGACCGGCAACGTCGTTCTGCTCGGACTTGCGCTCGGCGAGGGTAAATGGAATAAGGCCGTTTATTATCTGATACCGATATTCGCATATATTGCCGGGGCGTTCTTCTCCGAGCTTCTGCCGAATCCCATCAAGCATAAATTCGGCGTACGGTGGGATACGGTTATTATTGCCGTTGAAATTATCGCCGTTATAATTCTCGGATTTATCCCAGAATCCGCGCCTGTTCAGATATCGCAGATTATGATAAATTTTATAGCCTCGATGCAGTACAACACGTTCAGAGAAGCAGAGGGGACGCCTATGGCTACGACGTTTGCGACGAATCATATAAGACAGATAGGCATAGGACTTGCAAAGGAACTGCGACATATTCATAAATCAGATAAGACCCATAGGGAGAGGCTTAAAAAGCATGCTTTTATGCTGTTTTTCTTTCTTGCCGGAGCGGTGATAGGCACATTTATCTGTTCGCATTTAAAGGGCAGGGCAATTTGGCTGACGCTTGTTCCGTTTGTCGTCCTGTTTACCACGTTTATAAGAGCGGACGTTAAATCGAATAAGGACGAGCTTGAACAAAAACCGCTCGGACATTGAAAAAGGCAGTCTTGATTTATTATCGGGACTGCCTTTTTTGTCTTTACTTTAAAAATTGTTTTATATTTTCTATTTCATACAGCGGAATATTTATAAGCGAGCCGTCTGTTTTGAAATCGGACATGGATGTTCTGACTGCAATTCTCGGCGAAAATTTTTCGCGGTATGTTTTTAAGCGTTTTGACTTCAGATTTGTTTGAGCCTTTACTTTAATGGGGATTACCTCTTCTCCCGTGTCGGCAATAAAATTAATTTCGCATGAACCTCGGTCGTTTGTATAGTAATAGATGTTTAAATCTTCAACGGTCTTCAGCTGTTGGCAGACATATTGTTCGGTAAGCGCGCCTTTAAATTCGGTAAACATATCGCTGCCGTTTAATATTATGCTCTGATTGATTCCTGTCATACAGCCGAGCAGACCGATATCCGCAGTGAAAAGCTTGAACGCCTTTTGATTCTCGTACGCTTTTATCGGTATTTTCGGCGATGTGACGCGTTCGATTTTGTGAATCAATCCGCAGTCGCACAGCCACATTACATCTGTATAAATAAAAATAAGGCGGGGAGAAAAACAAAAAAATCAAATATTTTCATAAAAAATTTTAGAAAACCTCTTGATTTTTGTTTAAATGTGTGCTAATATAAGGATGCAGACAGGGAAACCTGTCAGAGAGGTTTACATCTTCCGTTTCTGCGGAGCCTCTCTTAAATATAACGGATAGGAGGTAAATATCATGATTTTTGACTGCAAAGCAAAGCTCGGCTTTGCCCGGTTTGATTCGAGATGTTCCTCCCGCCTGCGGAGAGGACCGTTAAGGATTATCAGGAACCGCGCATGAGCCGAACGGACAGACAGTTTCGTTACGGAGCATGCGCTTTTAATTTTTTTAATACGGCAGACGGCGGTTTTAAGTTTATATTTCGGAGAACGGCGAGATATTAACGTTTGTATTTTCCGAAAGACAAATGATAAATTTAAATTTAACGTTTGAACGTATGAGCGGAGTATTTCCTTGATTATACGGCAAAAACCGTATTTGATTACGCCGGCTGGGGCGTACGCGGACGGTTTGGGACGGCATAATAAATATAAAACGCCCGTTTTGTATTGTTTTACAATAAGAATCGGACAGGCAGATTTTGGTAAATCTCATATTTATAAAATACGGCGCACGGTATTTAAAGCCTCGTAATTTATGTAAAGTTTTACTTTCGGACGCTGATGTATGCGCCGCAGACGGAAAACAGACGGGTTTTGTTCAGCCCGAATCGCCGCAATATATAAAAACAAAAAGGAAAACATCCGCAAAGGATTCGTTGAATGGTAAGAACCGGGAAAGCGATTCAGAGCGAAAATCAAGAAAAGAACATAAGCAAATATTTACAAAGACGCTTTGCTTTTCGGATATCGGTAAAACAGAAATACAATCGCACGGGGATTATAAAAACGAAGTCCCGACAATTAAATATTAATATACAGATAAATGTAAATGCAGGTTTTTAATCTTCAAATATAAATAGACGAAGACGAACGAAAAATAAGATATACAGAAAAGCCGATTCGCCTCCCGGAGTTCGATCCGGGAGGCGAACAATAATTTTTCGAGGTAAATCAAATTTTACTCCACCGTAACCGATTTTGCCAGATTTCTCGGCTTGTCAATATCAAGCCCTCTTGTTTTTGCCGCGTAATACGCCCAGAGCTGTAATGCCGGAGCCGCGGCGGCGGGGGCGAAAAATTCGTCGGTTTCGTCTATTATAACAGTTTCGTCCGCAAGGGGGAATTTATCTCTTAATTTTTCAATTGTAATACATATCACGTACGCTCCGCGCGATTTTATCTCGTTTATATTATTTGCCGTTTTATCGGCGAGACGTTCGCTCATCGCGACGGCGAATACCTTTGTTCCGCGTTCGATAAGGGATATTGTTCCGTGTTTTAATTCGCCCGCCGGCAGACACTCGGAGTGTATATAGGTTATCTCCTTTAATTTGAGAGAGCCTTCCAGAGCGCATGTATAATCAACGCCCCTGCCTATAAAAAATACATCCTTTTCAAATGACGTAAACGGTGCGCGGCGGCTTATATATCCCGACAGAGATACGGTATTTTTTATCCTGTCGCCGAGCGAAGAAAGCTCGTTCGTATATTCTTTGATTTTTTCGCCGGATTCGCTTTTTCTGATTTTCGCAAGATAAATTCCGAGCATGTAAAGCGCGGTCAGCTGAGTTGTGTAACCCTTCGTTGAGGCTACGGCTGTTTCGCGTCCCGCAAGGGTATATATTACGCATTCGCCCGTTTTTGCGATATAGCTGTCCCTTACGTTTACGACCGATAATGTAACCGCGCCCGATTCCGTTGCTTTTTTAAGAGAAGCGAGCGTATCGGCAGTTTCGCCCGACTGGCTTATCGCAATAACAAGCGTCTTTTTGTCCGACGGGGTAAATGAATATCTCATTTCGCTTGCAATTACGGCGCGGCAGGGTATTTTCAGTATTTTTTCAAAAAATAATTCCGCGGTTTTGCCGGCATGGCAGGCAGACCCGCATGCGGTAAAATAAACGCGGTCGGCATTTTTAAGCTTTTCAATGAATTTATCATTGAATCCGAAATTGATTTCACCGTTGTTATAATACTCGTTAAACGTATTTTTAACGGCTTCGGGCTGTTCGTATATTTCCTTTAACATGAAATGCTCGTATCCGTATTTTTCTTCGGAATTTAAATCCGCGTCCGCGCCGACGGGCGTTTTTTTCTTTTCTTCACCCGTAAACGAGTATATTTTTATGTCGTCTTTATTTATAACCGCGATTTCGGAGTCGTCAAGATATATAAATTTGTCCGAATATCCGCCCAGAGCCGAAATGTCCGAGGCTATCCCTGCGCCGGAATCAAATTTTACGGCTGTCAGCGGACTTAAATATCTGGCGGCGGCAATTTCGCCGGGGGAGTCCGAGCAGACTGCCGCGAACGCGAACGAGCCTTTTAATTTCTTTACTGTTTTGATAACGGACGAAAGCAGACTGCCGTCATAATTTATCATCAGAAGCTGGGAAATAACCTCCGTGTCGGCGTCGGTTTCAAACTCTGTTCCGTTTGCTCGAAGCTCCTTTTTGATTTCGTCCGCGTTCTCGATAATCCCGTTGTGAACGACGGCGATTTTTTTGTCCCCGCTCAATATCGGATGCGCGTTTTTTTCGTTCGGCGCACCGTTGGTCGCCCAGCGCGTGTGCGCGATTCCGACGGGGGAATCGATATTCTCGTATTTCAGTTTTTCCTTCAGCGCGCTTATTCTGCCCGCTGTTTTTACCGTGTATATTTTTCCGTGCTTTTCGACCGCTATTCCTGCGGAGTCGTAGCCTCTGTATTCTAATTTTTCAAGTCCTTTTATGAGATGAGCGGCTGTATTTTCATTCATTGCAAATCCGACTATTCCGCACATACGTTTTCCTCCCGAAAATTATACATTTTATATTTTAATAGTATACATATTTCTGTATTTTATTCTAATTGATTAACAAAAAGCTATGATATAAAATATATAGTGGGATGAGGGGGATAAAAATACAATGAAAAAAAGGTTTCCGAGAGAGCTTGCATATGTGATAGGCATAATAACTCTGCCGTTTGCGGTCGCATTTTCCGTAAAGGCGGATTTCGGCGTTTCGATGATTGCCGCGCCGGCGTATATTATCAGTGAAAAAGTTTCGTTTTTGTCGAACGGAAACGCGGAATGGATAGTGCAGGCGTTTTTTCTTGCGTTGATGTGCATAGTCGTAAAAAAATTCAAGGTAATGTATCTGGCGTCGTTTCTGACTGCGTTTATCTACGGACTGATTCTCGATTTTGCAAGATATGTGACGGGATTTATACCGTTTGATTCGATTTATGCGAGAATCGTTTATTTTATCCTGGGCGTCGTTCTCACGAGCTTTTCGGTTTCGATGTTTTTTAACACGTATCTGCCTGTATGCGCGTATGATTATTTTGTCAGGACGGTCGGTCAGGCAAAGGGGCTCGATATGCGCAAATGGAAAACATGCTTTGACTCTTCGATGCTTATTATGTCGTGCGTTCTTTCGCTTGTCCTGTTTAAAAAGTTTATCGGCGTAAATTTCGGCACGCTCATAATAGCCGCCGTAAACGGAAGTCTTATATCGTTTATATCGAAGAAGATAACGTCCCGTTTTGAATTTTATGACCGTTTTGATTTAAGAAAATATTTTGAATAAAATAAGGGACAAATATAAAATAATGTGTTATACTGTTTCTGAGGAACGCAATCGTAACGAATAGCTTTCGTGCATTTGCGAAAGCTATGAAAAGCAATGAAATATGGGGTAGAATGTATGAAATATATGATAGCCTCCGACATTCACGGAAGCGCGTATTACTGCGAAAAGCTTATTGACTGCTACAAAACGGAAAGGGCGGACAGGCTTATCCTGCTCGGAGATATCCTCTATCACGGACCGAGGAACGATTTGCCCGAGGGCTATGCTCCGAAAAAGGTTATTCCCATGCTTAACGAATTAAAGGATGAGATTTTCTGCGTTCGTGGCAACTGCGATACCGAGGTCGATCAGATGGTGCTTGACTTTCCGATACTTGCGGATTACGCTGTTTTGTGCGAACGGGGAAGGCTCGTTTACATGACTCACGGTCATAAATTTAATGAAGGCAATCTGCCCCCTGTTCAAAACGGAGATATACTTCTGCACGGACATACGCATGTCCCGAAAATTTCCGAACATGAAACTTACACGTATTTGAATCCCGGCTCGGTTTCGATTCCGAAGGAAAATTCGTACAGGGGATATATAATACTGGAAAACGGCGTTTTTTTGTTTAAAGATCTTGACAACAATATAAAAAATGAATATCGTATCAGTGAATGATATATCGGGAGAAATTAAAATGGCTCAGGACAGAATGATAGCCGTAAGAAACGGCAAAACCGTCTACCGGGACGGAGATTTAAAATTAAAGGTTTTCAACGAGGATTATTCAAAGGCGGATATCCTTAACGAGGCTTTGAATCAGGCAAGAATCGAGGAGACGGGACTTAATGTCCCCAAGGTTATCGAGGTGTCGAAGAAAAACGGCAAATGGACTCTCGTTACCGATTATATAAGCGGTACGACGATATCTAAGATGATGCAGGAGCGTCCGGAAAACATGGACGAATATCTTGAAATGTTCACTTCGCTTCAGGTTGAGGTTCACTCTAAGACATGTCCCGGACTTGTAATGCTTAAAGACAAATTAAAAAGATATATTAAAAATTCGGATCTTTCGGCAACGGACAGATACGACCTTTACGACAGGCTTATGGCGATGCCCGCTCATTTTAAGCTCTGTCACGGCGATTTCCACCCGTCAAACGTCGTAATAACCGAGGACGGCACGCCTTTTATCATAGACTGGTCGCATGCTTCGCAGGGCAACGCTTCTGCCGACGCGGTAAGAACGTATTTGTCGTTAAGAATGAACTGGGGGCTTCCGGTTGCCGAAATGTATATTAAAAAATTCTGTGAAAAATCGGATACGGACATTGATTACGTTCAGAAATGGATACCGATTATCACTGCGTCCGAAACGGTAAGAGGAAACGAAGCTCAGAGAGAATTTTTAAAGCAGAAAATAGACGTCAGGGATCACGCGTAAATAAGAGGAGGAACGTCACAATGAAAATAACCGTATGTATCGGCTCGTCATGTCATATCAAGGGTTCGCGCACTGTCGTTGAACGGCTTCAGAAGCTAATACATGATTACGGTATCGGAGATAAGGCGGAGCTTGCGGGCACGTTCTGCATGGGTAAATGTCAACAGGGCGTCTGCGTCACGGCCGACGGTGAATTTTTCTCGGTATCGCCCGAGAACGTCGATGATTTTTTTAACGAAAATATACTTAAAAAGGTTTGATATCGGTTATGATAATACAGATATGCGTGGGTTCGTCCTGTCATCTTAAAGGAACCGAGGCTCTTGTCGGACTTTTTCAGAGCGCGATAGAAAAATATAATCTTTCGGACGACGTTACGCTTGCGGGCAGCTTCTGCACGGGCAGATGCAACAGGGTAGGCGTTACGGTTACGATTGACGATGAAATATTCACGGGCGTTACGCCCGAAAGCTTTGACGATTTTTTTAAAACTAACGTTTTAAGCCGGTTTGAGGGAAAATAATTTATGGAATGTATTACTCTTAAAAAATCGAACTGCAAAAACTGCTATAAATGCATACGTCACTGCCCCGTTAAATCGATACGTTTTTCGGGCAATCAGGCGTACATAATAGGAAACGAATGTATAATGTGCGGTCACTGCTTCGTAGTATGTCCCCAGGACGCGAAGCAGATTGTAGACGAAACGGAGAAGGTCAGAGTGCTTTTGCAGTCGGACGAGCCCGTTATCGCAAGTCTTGCGCCGTCGTTTATCGCAAATTATCACGGCGCGGGCATAAACGCCATGCGAACGGCTCTTAAAAAACTCGGTTTCTCCGACGCCGAGGAAACAGCGCTCGGCGCGACGGCGGTAAAAAAAGAATACGAACGTATGATAGACGAGGAGAACAGGGATATTATCATAACCTCGTGCTGTCATTCGGTAAATTTGCTTATACAGAAATACCATCCCGCCGTTCTGCCGTATCTTGCGGACGTTCTCTCTCCGATGCAGGCTCACTGCAAGGATATTAAGAAACGTATTCCCGGCGCAAAAACCGTATTTATAGGTCCGTGCGTTGCAAAAAAGGATGAGGCTCAGTATTATGAGGGAACGGTTGACGCCGTTCTTACGTTTGACGAGCTTACCGCGTGGCTTAAAGAGGAAAATATTGAAATAGAAAATATTGAAGATTCCGACGAGGAGAGCAGGGCAAGAATATTTCCCACGGCGGGCGGTGTCCTCAAAACTTTGTCGAGAGAAAATCCGAATTATACATACATGGCGATTGACGGCACGGATAACTGTATCGCCGCGCTGAAGGATATAGAGGACGGTATAATTCACAGATGCGTTATAGAGATGAACGCATGCGCGGGCAGCTGTATCGGCGGCCCCGTTATGGAGAAATTCAACCGTGCTCCCGTAAGGGATTATATGGCGGTCGCTCATTATGCGGGCAAAAAGGATTTTAACGTTCCTCAGCCCGGAGAAAAGGAGCTTCGCAAGACGTTTACGGCTATCGAACGCCGTTTGCCTCCTCCTACGGAAACCGAAATCCGTGAGATTTTACGCCAGATGGGCAAGATGAAGCCTGAGGACGAATTAAACTGCGGCTCGTGCGGATATAACACATGCCGTGAGAAGGCCGCCGCTATCTTTCAGGGCAAGGCCGAAATTTCGATGTGCCTGCCTTATCTCAAGGACAGAGCGGAAAGCTTCTCGGATACCATAGTCAGAAATACGCCGAACGGACTTATAGTTTTAAATGAAAAGCTTGAGGTTCAGCAGATTAACAAGGCGGCTCTTCGTATTATGAATTTAAGATACGCGTCGGACATTCTCGGCGATAACGTTATAAGAATAATGGATACGGCTGACTTTTATTCGGTTCTCGAATCGGGTTCGCGAATAGAGGGCAAGCGTATTTATCTTGCGGAATACGAGAGATACGTTGAGGAAACGATTGTTTACGACAGAGAGTACAGACTTCTTGTCTGTATCCTCAGGGACGTGACAGAGGAGGAAACTCAGCGTGAGAAAAAGGAAAATATAAGCAGACAGACTGTCGAAATCGCCGACAGAGTTGTAGACAAGCAGATGCGTATAGTTCAGGATATCGCTTCGCTTCTGGGCGAAACTGCGGCGGAAACGAAAATCGCGCTCTACAAATTGAAGGAGTCGATAACCGATGAATAATCTGTGTGCCGATATCGGGTACAAAAGCATAAATCACGACGGCGAGCAGCTTTGCGGAGATCACGTCGAGATTATCGAACAGAATGAAAATTCGTCCGTTATCGTATTGGCGGACGGTCTGGGCAGCGGAGTTAAGGCGAGCATTTTATCTACATTGACGTCGAAAATAATTTCGACAATGATGGCGGAGGGACTGCCTCTCGAGGAGTGCGTTTCGACGATTGCCGCAACGCTCCCGATATGCTCCGTCAGGGGAGTCGCCTATTCGACGTTTACGATAATTCATATTATAAATAACGACACCGCCGAGCTTATTCAATATGACAATCCGCTTGTTATACTGCTTCGCGGCTGCGTTAATTACGATTATCCGAAAAGCGAGCTTAATATAGACGGAAAGAAGATTTATAAGTCGGTTATAAAATTGCAGGAGGATGATATCTTCATTGCGATGAGTGACGGCTGTCCCCATGCTGGAATCGGACTTGCATACAACTTCGGATGGAAACGCGAGGATATAATTGAATTTATGGAAACCTTCGCGCCGGTGGGTTATACGGCGAAAACGCTGTCGACGCTTCTTGTCGACGAGTGCGACAAGCAGTACGGATTTAAACCGGGAGACGACGCGACGGCATGCGTTGTCAGAATCAGAAGAAGAGAACCGATGAATATACTTTTCGGTCCGCCGAGGAATCCCGACGATTGCAGCAGAATGATGTCCCTTTTCTTTTCAAAGGAGGGCAAGCATATAATTTGCGGCGGCACTACGTCGTCGATTGCGGCCAAATATCTTAATAAACCGCTGAAGGCGTCGCTGAATTTCATAAAAAGCGACGTGCCCCCGACTGCGGAGCTTGAGGGCGTGGATCTTGTTACGGAAGGCGTTATTACGATAAATAAAGTTATAGAGTACGCAAAGGATACGCTTGATAAAAACGAACTTTACCCCGTTTGGAGCGTCGGCCGCGACGGAGCTTCAATGATATGCCGAATGCTTTTTGAAGAGGCGACGGATATAAATTTCTATGTCGGAAGGGCTGTTAATCCCGCGCATCAGAATCCCGATCTTCCTATCAACTTTAATATAAAAATGAATCTTGTGGAGGAGCTTTCCTCTTGTCTTAAACAGATGGGCAAAAGGATAAAGGTCAGCTATTTTTAAGGGTGAGAAAATAAAATGAGAAAATTTGACACAACGGTACAGTATTTGAAGTATAAGGTTCTGCGTGAGGTTTCACGCCTTGCATGGAATGATGAATTACTTGAAAATCTGTATGAAATTCCCAAGACGATTATTCCCGGCAAGGAGTCAACGATGCGCTGCTGTATCTATAAGGAACGTGCTCTTATAGAGGAACGCGTTAAAATTGCCATGGGCGGACATAAGGAAAATCCGAATGTTATCGAGGTTATAGAAACAGCCTGCGACGAGTGCCCTATGGGCGGTTACGAGGTTACGAACGCATGCAGAGGATGTCTTGCTCACAGATGCGAAAACGCATGCCGTTTCGGCGCAATAACATTTGACAAAAATCATGCCGCGGTTATCGATAAGACAAAATGTAAGGAGTGCGGAGCGTGCGCGAAGGTCTGTCCGTATACCGCCATTATAAACCGCAAGCGACCGTGTGAAAACGCCTGCAAGATAAAGGCGATTCATATGAACGACGATAAGGCGGCGGCGATAGATAACGACAAATGCACATCCTGCGGCGCATGCGTTTATCAGTGCCCGTTCGGCGCAATTGCCGATAAGTCATATATACTTGACGTTATCGATATTATAAAAAAGAGCGATAATAATAAGAAATTTAAAGTATATGCCGTTGTTGCTCCGTCGATATCGAGTCAATTTACATATGCAAAGCTCGGTCAGGTCATTACGGGAATTAAGAAGCTCGGATTTTATACGGTCGTCGAGGCGGCTCTCGGCGCGGATGTGGTCGCCGACGCGGAATCGAGAGAGCTTGTCGAAAAGGGATTCCTTACAAGCTCATGCTGTCCCGCGTTCGTAAGCTATATCGAAAAATCATTCCCCGCATTAAAGCCGTTTGTGTCGCATAATCTTTCGCCTATGGCGGCTATTGCGAAATATATCAAGGAGCATGAATCTCCCTGCAAGGTCGTATTTATAGGACCCTGCACGGCAAAAAAAGCGGAGGTTCAAAAGGATGAAATTAAGTCCTGGGTAGACGTCGCAATGACGTTCGAGGAGCTGCAGGCTCTGTTTGATTCAAGGGATATGGATATTACCTCTCTTGAGGAGGGCGCGCTTGACAACGCCTCGTATTTCGGCAGAATATTTGCTCGCAGCGGAGGACTTTCCGACGCTGTCGCGCAGGGCATAAAGGAACACGGAGATACGGATTTTGAATTGAAACCGTATGCCTGCGACGGAATTGAGGAATGTAAGGTTGCTTTGCTCAAAAAAAGCAAAAATCTGCTTGACGCAAACTTTATCGAGGGTATGGCGTGCGTCGGCGGATGTATCGGAGGCGCGGGATGCTTGACCCACGGCGAAAAAAATAAAAAACAGGTTGACGAATACGGCAGGCAGGCTCTTGAAAAAACGATTTCGGACGCGATTGCAATGCTGAAATGATAAAAATCACGGGTGTTGCGATTATTTCGCAGCACCCGTTAATATTTTCGCTTATTCAATAAAAAACCGCCCCGACGGGGTAGTCAGACTCCGTCGAGGGGCGGTCGGTAAAGACTTGATTACATCATGCTTTCAAGCAGGCTGAAGATGTCTATATATTCGCTGTCGATATATCCCGACATTGCAAGCAGGAAGGCTCTGTTTCCTACCTCCTTATACGGACTCGGATCATATGTTATATCATCTGTTCCGAGTTTAAAGTCGTCGATTATATATCCCGAATATGCGTCGGGGTTCGCCATGCTTGCGTATTCGATTGCGACGAGATTATCACCGTCAACATAAATGCAGAGAATACCCGCCGTTGTTTCAAATTTATATACGGTAACGTTTTTACCGTTGAATGTCGTTTGCGCGGTTTCGGCCTTTTTAACATCAAGTTCTTCATCGTTTAAAAGAATCATTTCAAGTCCGGGATGCGATTTAAATGCGCGAATAAGAGTTTCGCTGTATTTTGACGATAAACCGAGGTCGTCGGAATAGATATAAGTTTCATAGCTGTAATCTGTTTTTAATGACGTTATTCCGAATGACGCAGTGTCAGAGCTTACCGCAGCCTTCATGTTTTCGCCCTTTAATGCGACGGTTATTGCGGAATCCTCCGTAACATAAGCGTCTACTCCCTTTGCGTTTTTATCGGCGGTTCTTGTATAAGGCTCTGCCGTAAACTCAATATCTCCGTCCAGAATGGCGGTTACCGCCTTGCTGGGATTGTAAAGCTCTCCGCAGTCCTTGCAATGCGCTCCGTCCTCGGCGGGGGTGTGACCCTTCGCGGGGATTTCGTCGCCTCTTGCGATAATTTCGCCGCATCTTTCGCACTTATCGACGTACGTATAACCGGGCTGTGTGCAGGTGGGAGGAACTTCTGTGCGAACAATCTTGTGACCCGCGGGGATAATCTCATGCTCTTTGAATATCATGGAGCATTCCGAGCAGTAGATTGTGGAAGTCTTTCCGTTTTCGGTGCATGTTTCGGAAACCTCGGGCGATTCTTCCACGGAATGCTGATGCAGACCGTCAAACGTTGAAAGTCTTGCGGCAACACGGAGAATCTCTCTTGCTTCCACTGCCGTGACTACTCTGTCGTTGCCGATATCTGCGGCGATTGTTGAGAAAACATCGAGCGTTTCAAGCCCTGCCGCCGCTCTTAACGCAAGTCTTGCGTCAGCCGCCGTAACCTTGCCGTCCATATTTGTATCGCCCATTATAACGGTATGCTTGATAATGGGGGGATCTTCATGCTTTTTCGCGTTGTTTTCGTCCGAAACGGTAATTTCGTTGAATTTTTTTGTAACGTCGTCCGCGTTCGCCGTTTCGGAAACGTCCTCGTCCGTTATTCCGGATACGTCCTCAACAAAAAGAGAACTGTTCAAAACAACGTCATCGTCGTTTCCGCTGTCATCGGCGTAAGCGCCGACGCTCAGAAAAATTGCAATAACCGCGGTAACGGATATAAGTGCTGATTTGAGCTTCAAGTTCATAAGTATCAACCTCCGATTTTAATTTTATCGTAGACAGCATTTTTTGTCAATAGAAAACAATGATTTACTCCGGTAAATTATTTGTTCAGTATTGTTTCCGCGTATCTCACCGTTTCCATTGCGTCGGATGAATATTTATCCGCGCCTATGCTCTCGGCATATTCCTTTGTAAGCACCGCTCCGCCGACAACCGTTTTGCACCAAGGGGTTTTTTCTTTTATGAGCTTTACCGTCCGCTCCATTGACGGAAGGGTAGTCGTCATCAGCGCGCTGAGCCCGGCAATCGGGGCGTGATATTTTATGACCGCTTCGACAATATCTTCTGCGCTTACGTCCTTGCCCAGGTCGATAACATCGTAGCCGTAGTTTTCGAGCAGAAGCTTTACAATATTCTTGCCTATATCGTGAACGTCGTTTTTGACGGTTGCAATTACGAACGTTCCTTTTGAACCGCCTTTCTTACCGTCCATTGAATTTTTAATAACGGAAAAAGCCGATTTTGCAGCCTCCGCGCTCATCAGCAGCTGAGGCAGATAAGCTCTCTTTTCCTCGTACGCCCTGCCAACCTCGTCGAGAGCGGGGATTAAATCGCCGTTTACTATATCGAGAGCCCCGCGTGTTTTAAGAGCCTCTTTTGTAAGCGTTTGCGAAAGCTCTCTGAATCCCTTTATAACGGCTTCGGAAAGAGTTTCGGGAGCGTTCGGCTTCTTTTTGTCCGTAATCCTCGGACTTGACATTGCCTCTGCGCATTGAGCGAACGCAATATATTCCGAACAGTTTTCATCGTTTGCGTGCAGAACGTTGTATGTCCTGTATGTTTTCATTATTTCGGGCGAATTGGGGTTGATTATTGCCGCGTCAAGTCCGTTTTCAAGTGCGAACGACAGGAACGCGCCGTTTACCATATCCCTTTGCGGAAGTCCGAACGATACGTTTGAAACGCCCAGCGACGTGTGGCATCCGAACCGCTGTTTTATTTCCTTTAACGCCCTGACAGTCGTTACGGCGGCGTTTTTATCCGCGCTGACCGTCATGCACAGCGTATCGAAAATAATATCCTTTTTATCGATACCGTATTCTTCGGCGGTTTTTAATATTTTTTCGGCAATATTGACGCGTTCAAGCCATGTATCCGGGATTCCGTTTTCGTCGAGGGTCAGAGCGACGACAACTCCGCCGTATTTTTTTACGAGAGGAAATACGGCTTTCATCGACTCTGCTTTGCCGTTTACGGAATTTATCATTGCCTTGCCGTTATAAATTCTCAGTGCGCTCTCCATTGCCTCGGGCAGAGTCGAATCTATCTGCAGCGGGAGATCTATAACCGACTGAAGCTCTCTTACGGTATCTGTCAGAACCGCCTTTTCGTCAACCTCGGGAATACCCGTGTTTACGTCGAGAATATGCGCGCCAGCCTCCTGCTGTTCGACGCCCTGCGCAAGAATGTATGACATGTCGTGTTCCTTTAACGCCTGTTTAAATCTTTTCTTTCCCGTCGGGTTGATTCGTTCTCCTATCAATACGGGAGTTTCGCCTATTCTGACGGCGTGAGTGTACGACGAAACGACGGAAATGTTCTTCCCGGTTATTTCGACGGGTTTTAAATCTTTTACCGCGGTTCTCAACGCTTTTATATATTCCGGAGTTGTTCCGCAGCATCCGCCCATTATTCTGAGGCCTTTTCTGCAAAGAGAAGCCATCACCTCGGCGTATTCCTCGACGGAAACGTTGAATACTGTCTTTCCGTTTACCGTTTCGGGAAGTCCGGCGTTGGGCTGCATTATCATCGGAACGCTTAAAACGCTGAGAAGCTTAAGCGCGGCGGGTTCTAACTGCCCGGGTCCCAATGAGCAGTTCATTCCGACAGCGTCCGCCCCCATGCCCTCAAGCATTGCCGCCATGGCGTACGGGTCTGCGCCCGACATAAGCTTTGAATCCGAGCCGTATACGTTTGAGACGAATACGGGCAGATCGGAATTTTCCTTGACGGCAAGAAGCGCGGCTTTTGTTTCAAGCGAATCGTTCATTGTTTCGATTATTACGAGATCCGCTCCGTATTTCACGCCGAGCCTTACCGTGTGCGCGAATATATTTACGCAGTCCTCAAAATCGAGATCTCCGAACGGCTTTAGCATTTTGCCGGTAGGACCTATGTCGAGAGCTATGAATTTAGGCTCGTTATTGTCCGTAAGACTGCGCGCTCTGTCGGCGTTCATTACGGCGTTTTTAACTATTTCTTCAAGCTCTTTTTCATTGAATTTTAAGATGTTTGCGCCGAAGGTGTTTGTTGTCGCAACGTTGCTTCCCGCGTCGAAATACGACTTGTGTATAGCCGTTATGTCGTCGGGGTGTGTAATATTCCGGCTTTCGGGCGCGGTTCCGGCGGGCAGTCCCCGTTCGTATAAAAGCGTTCCGAATCCGCCGTCAAAATATAAAAAATTATTTTTAAGATATTCAAGTACGTTCATTTTTTCTCACCCTTTATTCCGATGAAAGCCGTGACTGATTTTGTCGGTTTCATCATAAGGTCGTCCCCGAGAGTTACGCCGATATTTTTCGGGCAGTCGAGCAGACGGAAAAAGACGCGCTGATTTTCAAGTCCGACGTCGCCGTAGCCGGGGCTGTATCTCGGAGCTGTAATATATTTTTCCCTGATTTCGTTATTGAACGCGTCGCACAGGCTTTCGGCTCTTTCCGCTCCGAGCGCCTGAAGACATGCGTGCATTGCCGAGTCGAGAGAGGAGTATTTTAATGTGAGCCTGTCCATATTAAGTCCCGCCGTTGCGGCGAAAAGTATAACGCTTTTGCACCCGGCAAGATTTTTCGACAGATCTTTGCTTAATATTTTTTCGTTCGCGAATATAACGGCTTTGTCCTCTGTTTTAAGCGGGTACATTGCATAGCAGACCTTTAATTCGAGCTTGCCCGATGTGAGAGCAATGCATTTGTCCATGAGCCTCTCGGACGTTTCGTCGGGCGTTTTCTGCCCCATGTATCTGAGTATTTCCCTGCGGTTATATGCGGGTTCGTCATATTTTAAGGTTATAACGTTATTCATTCGTAATGACCTCTGCGTCTGAAGGTTTCAGCCGTTACGGCGCGCTCAGCGGGTCAACGGCATTTTTTATCATTCTTGCGCAGTCGGGCTTGTTCATGGAATAGACGTGAATGTTTGTGACGCCCGAAGCGATGAGATCGAATATCTGGTCTATGCAGTAGTAAATTCCCGCCTGCTTCATCGCCGTCGGATTTGAACCGAATTTGTCCGCTATGCGCAGTAATTTTTTCGGAATAAACGAATTTGAAAGAGCCGACGCACGTTCAAGCTGTTTTATGTTCGTAACGGGCATGAAGCCTGCCGTAATCGGTATCGTTATACCTGCATTCAGAGCCTCGTCATAGAATTTATAAAATATATCGTTATCAAAAAACATCTGTGTGGTAAAGAAATTGCATCCGGCGTCCTGCTTTACTTTAAGGTATGAAATATCCTCTTCACGGCTTGCGCTCTCGGGATGAGTTTCTGGGTAGCACGCGCATCCTATGCAGAAATCGCCGTGCTTTTTTATGTCCTCGATAAGGTCGGTCGCGTGACGGTACTCGGGCAGAAAATCCGTGCCCGAACCGGCGTCGGGCAGAATATCTCCGCGCAGGGCAAGAATATTTTCTATTCCGGTGTTTTTAATCTCGTCGATACGTTTTTCCACGGTTTTTTTTGTTGACGAAATGCATGTCAGGTGCGCAAGGGACGGCACCGAATAGATGTCGTTTATGCTTTTTGCAATATTTAATGTATATTCGCTTGTTCCTCCCCCCGCGCCGTATGTGACGGACATGAACGAAGGGTACATCCCGGCAATTTCGCCGACAGCCTTTTTTACGGAATCGAACGATGAATCCGTTTTAGGCGGGAAAACTTCAAAAGAAAGTGAGATTTTATCGCTTTTTAATATTTCATCAATTCTCATAATTCTCTCCTCAAAATACAAAAAAACTCTTCCTTATAAAATATATCATAAGAAAAAAAGAATGTCTACTTAATATCGGCAAAAAAAAGCGAAAGACGTGATTTTTTTTCATGTCTTTCGCTATAGCAAAAGAGAGCCGAACCCATAAGGTTTATATCCACCCTCTTTCCGCTTCGACTGCTGACGTATATCAAGGAAAAAACCGTTCCCGGAGTCGTGAGCCGGTGCGTTTTGGGCTTATGGAGTTCGACTCTCTTTTGCGAGAAGTATACGGAAACTGAACACAACGGGTTTTATATCGTTCTGTTTTGCTATTGCATTTTCGCTTTTCCGCCGTCGCGGTAATACTGCGTGTGGGTTTTTGGGTGAGTTGTCGATTTCCATATTTCGTCGGCAACGCCTTTCCACTCCATAGCGAACTCGTCGCATCTTCCGCAGAGCGTATCTACGTCCTCGGCTACGATTAAGTCGGTCGATTTTGCGCCTGTTTCCTTAACCATTTTACGCAGAATTTCGGGATTTTCAAGCATCGGGCAGGGTCTTAAATGATTGTCATTAAACGGCTGACCCTTTCTGTATGCCGTAAAGAGCGGATTTTTAAGTCCCTCCAAAAGCGTGTGCGTACGGATATTTGAATCCGAATAATGAATGAACACGCACGGCTCCATATCGCCGTTTGAATTGATATGAAAATAATTGCGTCCGCCCGCAATGCAGCCGCCGACAAATTCGCCGTCGTCCTGGAAGTCGAAAACAAACATCGGCTTGCCGCCCTTGCCGGCTCTGACCCTACGAATCCAGTAGTACATGTATTTTCTCTGCGCAGGGGAGGGGATAAGCTCCTTGTCCGCGTCATGTCCGACGGGCATATAGTTGAAATAGAATGCGAATTTTGCGCCCTTTTCTATCATTAAATCAAGAAAGCTGTCGCTCGTTACGTATTCGTCGTTAAGTCTTGTATAGCATACGGAAAGTCCGAACAGAAGCTTGTTTTTCTTTAAAAGCTCCATGGCCGACACGGTTTTTTCGTAAACTCCGTCGCCTCTGCGTGCGTCGTTGCTCTCCTTTGTTCCCTCAATACTCAGCGCAAGTATGAGGTTTCCGACTCTCTTCATCTCGTCGCAGAATGCCTGGTCGACAAGCGTTGAATTTGTATACGCCAGAAATACGCAGTCGGGATTCTGCTCGCAGAGAGTTATAATGTCGTTTTTTCTGACAAGAGGCTCGCCGCCGGTGTACATATAGACGTGAGTACCCAGCTCCTTGCCCTGTCTTATAACGCTTGCCATCTCGTCAAGCGTGAGATTCAATTTATGACCGTACTCCGCAGCCCAGCAGCCCTTGCATTTAAGATTGCATGCGCTTGTCGGGTCCATAAGAATAAGCCACGGAATATTACAGTTAAGTTTTTCCCTGTTGGCTCTAACGGTTTTCGTTCCGACAACTCCGGCGTCGTAAGCCGCTGCCGTCAGAAGCTTTTTGAGAACCGACGGGTCTACGTCGTTTAATAGATTTTTTATAAGCTTAACGTAGGTATTGTCTTTATCTTTCGCGGCGGCAGCCATCTTTTTAAAATTATCCGACGGAAATATATTGCCGAAGAATCGCTGAAGCCTTGCGGCAAAAAGCGGAATGTTCTTATCCGGATCTTTTTTCAGATGATCTACGGCGGCTGAAAGCGTTACGCTCACGGCTTTTCTTGCTGCGGTGTCTTTAAAGGACATATTTGTTACCTCCCGGCGGTAAACCGCCATTGTGTAATAGTTTATCATAATGTCATCCTAATGTAAATATGTAAACTCAATTTAAATATGCCTATACCGTTGTAAAAAAAATGTACAAAAGGGACAGAATGTTGAAAAAAATAAAAAAACAATAATTTACAGAATGTAAATCATTCAATGTAAATCATTGCAGACAATTTAGCGGAGCGGTTTTGCCGCTCCGCAGATATTTATTTTCGGTTCGTTTCCGTTTTCGTTCCTGCTCCGGCGGGGATCAGCCGTCCTCAGGCTCGATAAGTCCGTATCCTCCGTCCGTTCTCCTGTATACGACGTTTATAACGCCCGTATCGGAATTTCTGAACATGTAAAACTCATGTCCGAGCATGTTCATCTGGAGTATAGCCTCCTCTGTGCTCTCGGGTTTGACGGAAATAGCCTTTGTGCGTACGAGGTCGTATTCTCTCTCCTCCTCGATTGCCTCCTCGGCGTTGAGCGAATCGAAATCGCCGGTGCGGATACGTTTTTCAAGCTTTGTCTTGTTTTTGCGTATCTTGCGGATGAGAGTGTCCACGCATTTGTCGAGAGCCTCGTTAAGTTCGTCTGCGCGTTCCTGCGCTCTGAAAATCATGCCGTTGTTGTTGACGGTGATTTCGACGATTTTACATGATTTTTCAACGGTTGCGGTGACTTTTGCCTCAGCCTCGCCGCCGAAAAACTTGTCAAGCTTGGCAAGCTTTTTCTCCGCTCTCTCCTTAAAATTTTCTCTCGGCGTACATTTGCGTCCGATAACAGTGATGAGCATAAATACATCCCCTTTGCGTGTGTGATGGAAAAACAGGCTTTGATAATAATATCGCCGCCTTTTGTTTTTCTATTCATATTATACTACACTTGTTAATAAAAGTAAAGATGTATTAGGCAAAAATATATATAAATTTTTATTAAAAAATGATAATTTTATGCTAAGTGCATTACAATTTAATTTAATCCGCCCGAGCCGAGGGACGCAAACATTTTATATACCATTCGTTTTATTAATTTATTTTCATCTTTTTCGAGTTTTTTGTCGTTTGACAATATTTTTTCGGCTTCGTTTTTCGCCTCAAATAATATTTTTGTATCGTCCGTCAGCGAAGCTAACTTCATTTCGGGCAGTCCGTGCTGACGTTCGCCGAGGAAGTCGCCCGGACCTCTTAATTTCAAATCCTCGTCCGCTATTTTAAACCCGTCGTTTGTTTTGCATATAACGGACAGTCTGTGCTTCGTTTCGTCGTTTTGAACGTCGGAAACGAGAATGCACGTCGACTTGTACCGGCCTCTGCCGATACGTCCCCTGAGCTGGTGAAGCTGGGAGAGTCCGAACCGCTCGGCGTTTTCAATAACCATCAAGGCGGCGTTCGGCACGTCAATTCCGACCTCGATTACGACCGTCGATATGAGAATATTTATTTCGCCCGATGAAAAACGCTTCATTATTTCATCCTTTTCGGCATTTTTCATTTTGCCGTGCAGAAGTCCGACGTTCAAATCCGGAAAAACGGATCTCTTCAGCTTTTCGTAATATTTGTTAGCGGATATTAATCCTTCTTCACCGTCCTCGTTTTCGTCAATCAGCGGACAGACAATATATACCTGCCTGCCCTCGGAAACGTGCTTTCGTATAAATTTATAAATCCGTTCATGATACGACGAGGTTACGAGATATGTTTCGACAGGCGCCCTGCCCTTCGGCAGCTCGTCGATTACCGAAACGTCCAAATCGCCGTAGACGATAAGTCCGAGCGTGCGGGGAATGGGCGTTGCCGACATGATGAGCGTGTGGGGATTACGCCCCTTTGCGCTTAATTTCGCCCGCTGTTTTACGCCGAAACGGTGCTGTTCGTCCGTAATTACAAGTCCCGGATTCAAAAATTTAACGCTGTCCTGAATTATCGCATGAGTGCCTATAAGCAGATTCGTTTCGCCCGATATAAGCGATTCTTTTATATCTTTTTTCTGCTTCGCCTTTACAGCCGAGGTCAGAAGCGATATTTTTATTTGAGAACCCAGGAGCATTGAGAGCGAGTCCGCGTGCTGACAGGCTAAAACCTCGGTCGGAGCCATCAGCGCGCACTGATACCCGTTTTTGACGGCGGAATAAATGAGAGCTGCGGCAACCGCTGTTTTTCCCGAGCCGACGTCGCCCTGCAAAAGGCGGTTCATTGGGGAATCCGAACGCATATCCGTCATGCATTCTGTTATGCAGCGTTTCTGCGCGTTCGTAAGATCAAACGGCAGACGCGATATAAATTCGTCCGTAAAATCTTTTTTTACTCTTACTGCGGTATAGATTGTCCGCTCCGAACCGATAAGCCCCATTCCGAGCTGTAAATATAAAAATTCCTCAAAGATAAGACGCTCTTTTGCTTTTTTTAATTCAGAATCGGAGGAGGGAAAATGCATCTGACATATTGATTCGTAAAGACTTGGGAACGAATATTTTTTTAAAATACAATCCGGAAGAGGGTCTTTGACAAGTCCCTTTGCAGATTCCAACGCATTGCGTTCGATTCGTTCAAGAGTTCTTGACGAAAGAGATGAGTTTTGACGGTAAACGGGGCGGAGCTGTTCGTTTGATTTTGAGGCGGGAACGAACTTCGGGGACAGCATTTCCTTATTTAAATATATGTCCTCGGTGACCTTGCCGTAGAATAAATATTCTTCGCCCTCGTGAAGCTGATTTACAACATATTTGTTGTTAAAAAAAGTAAGCGTCATAAGAGATTCGGAGTCTGATACGAGCGTTTTTACAAGACAGCCGTTCTTTGTCTTTTTAAGCTCGGGAACGGTGACAACCTTTGCCTTAACGCACGCGGTTTCACCCGTAACGCACTCCTTTATAAGCGAAGTCCTGCTCCAGTCCTCGTATTTTCTCGGATAAAAGGTCAGCATATCGCCGAGCGTTTTTATACCGAACTTTTCGAGCGATTTTGCGCGGACTTCCCCCACGCCCTTTATGTACTTTATATTGGAATTTAAATCCATAAAAACGACCTCGCGGCATACGATATGTATTATTATATATCAAACGGAGTATCTTTGGCAAGAAAACGCGATAAAATGTTGACAAACATTAAAAACACATTTGACTCATAGCCACAAGTCAAATGTGTTTCATTCATTTTTCTATAATATTCAATATCCAATTAATCCATCCCGTAATTGTAGAAGAACGACGTTCGATGGTACTGCCACCTATATTGCAGATGTTTGATTGTTTCATTAAAGAAACGATCGTATTTTTATCAGGCATTTCACCGCTTTTTAAATGTATCTTTAATACTTCATTAAATACCTTATGTTCCAAAATTTTTGATATAATTGCTAGTTGCCGTTCCCTATATCTTAATTTTACAATATGCTCTCCCTGTTTTGATAATCTGAAAATTATTTCTTTATTGCTATTCGAAGTTTTTTCAATTAGGCCTAAATAGCGTCCTGCATCTGTATAATACGATGATTGTCTTTTTTCAAAAGCGTATTTATTTGTAATCTCTTGTAATGACATTGGTCTTTCTGATAACCATTCAATAAGATTCACGAGCCTAGGCATACTGTTAGCTTGAGGGAATGGAATATTTATTGGTTCTTGAATTTCAACAGTTCTTCGCAATATATTTTCGATATCATTCAAACTAATTTCAGTAGAAATAACATAATTTTTTTGTTTTTTCAGTTGCAAAGAATTATAATCTTTGGGATCCATAAATTCATATTGGTAAAGATAAAATACGCCATTTGAGAAAATAAGGAATACAGTTTTTATGGGTTTTGTTATTTTTCTTTCCCATGTTCTATATGGGTAATATAGCTGTCTAATTAAAAAATCATCAGACATATCTCTTTTTGCTTCAAATAATGAAAGATAGTTAATTCCCTCATACGCAGCATCGATTTCAATCTGTGAATTCAACACACTAACATTCTTTTTTCCTACATTTGTGTTAATATAGTAATCGAAATCACCGGAACTCATACGTCCCGTAACAGTAGAAACGAGTTCATCATCTTCCAAAAAATCGTCCAAAATAGAACTGGCATGTGCATAGTTTAACGCAATCGACTCGCTAAATAAAAATTGAGGTGATAAACTTTGAATATAGTCCGGTGCAGATATTCTTTGCATTTCAAAATTTGGAGATTCAAAAGTTTTATATGCAGCAAAACTAGAAATTATATAGTCGCCGCGACTTATTGGGAGAATTGCTAAATTATTAATTTTAAATATATCCGGAAGATTTATTTCATGGTCGAATTTCGTCATAAGCCTTGGTTCGCGAAATTCTTTTATTTGGTTTGCTGAAATAATAAAATCTCCTTGTTCTTTAATTTTATCAAGAATATTGTATTTTTCAAATATGTTATTCCATGCAAAATCATTTTGTGTCATAATTTATAATAATCACTTCCTCAACATTTCCTCTTTTTAAAGGATTGGAATTAATAGATCTTTTTGCGTTTACGGTTTTTATATTATAGTCTTTATACAGATTTTTGATAAACTCTGTTGAAGAATTTGAAAGCATAAATTTTATATGTTTTTCAGTTAGTTTATCACAACATAATTTCAATCTTTCCTGCTCGATTTTATTAAATCCACCCCTGTTATATCCTGTAAAATTTGAAGTATTAGAAATGGGATCATACGGTGGATCTAAATATACAAAACAATCTTTTTTTACTCTATCTAAAGTTTTTTCAAAGTCTTCACAGAAAAACTCAATTTTATTTGAAGAAAAATATTTATTTACAGCACGTAATACAGGTTCATTTACTATATTGGGATTTTTATAATGTCCGAACGGTGAATTAAATTCACCTGCTGAGTTAACTCTAAATAAACCATTAAAACATGTTTTATTTAAATAAATCAGCCTTGACGCAACTTCAATTTTAGATAATGAATTATATTTTTCTTGATTTCTGTCCAAATCTCTGGTTTTGTAAAAAAAATCTGATGTGTTTTCATACTTTCCCAATGAATCAATCAATTCTTCAACATTATCGCGGATAACTTCATATACTGTCATCAATTCCTTGTTCAAGTCATTTACAATTGCTTTTTTTGGTTGTATTTTAAACAACAAAGCACCTCCGCCAAGAAATGGCTCACAATATGATGTTATTTTTTTTGGACATAAAGGGACGATATCGTCTAGAAGTTGACGTTTACCCCCTACCCACTTTACAACCGGAGCAACCAAATTGTTTTTAGACATTAATAATCTTCCTTACTGCTATTTTAAAATATTATAACATTGTGTAACATTTTGTGCAATTATAAAAATTACAAAAAATAGATTTCTAACTGTATAAAATATACAAAAATATTTTATACAGTTGTAGCGATAAAATGTTGACAAACATTTTTTAATGTGCTAAACTAACGTTGTCTTAATATGAAAATAACATTGACGGTGTGTAAGTAGCGCCGGCGGAAAATGCACAGAGAACGGACGTCATCGGCTGTAAGCGTCCCGTATTTCCCCGAATGTGAATTTCAGCACCCGAGTTTTCCGTGAAAAGCGTGACGCGTTAAACGGAATGTACCCTCTGCATTAAAGAGGACCGAGAGCGGACATTTTGTCCGAACACGGGTGGTACCGCGGATTTATTACTCCGTCCCGATTTTTCGGGACGGAGTATTTTTATTTTCATAACAGAAGTATATTATAAATTATGAAAGGATGTTTCAGCATGGACGAAAATACCGGCAAAATTCAGCAGGCGTTTGAGGAACGCATTGCCGAAATAAAATCATCCGCAGAGCTTGAGCAGCTGCGAATCGACTTTCTCGGCAAAAAGGGTCACGTCGCGTCCCTCATGGGTTCGCTCAAATCCGTTGCACCGGAGAAGAAAAAGGAATTCGGACAGACTGTCAACAAATTAAAACAGCAGATTGAAAATTCGATTCAGGACAAGCTTGAAAAGATTGCAAAGCTTGAGGAGCAGAGGCTCATAAATTCTGCGGAGGATTACGACGTAACTCTTCCCTCGGAGGCTGACAGAGGGTCGTTTCACCCGATTACGGTAATACAGCGCGAGGTTGAGGAAATTTTCCGCACAATGGGCTTTACGATAGAGGATTTCAAGGAGATAGTAAACGACTACGAATGTTTTGAGGCTCTCAATATTCCGAAGCACCATCCCGCAAGAGATATGCAGGATACGTATTACCTCTCAACGGGCGACCAGCTTCTCAAAACGCAGACATCCGCCGCTCAAAACGCCATTATGAAGAAATACGGCGCGCCTTTGAGAGCCGTTTTTCCGGGCAGATGCTTCAGAAACGAATCAACCGACGCATGTCACGAAAACACGTTTTTCCAGATGGAGGGCATAATGATAGACGAGGATATCTCGATATCCAATCTTATCTACTTCATGAAAACTATGCTTTCAGAGGTATTTCAGGACGATATAACGGTAAGGCTGCGTCCCGGATTTTTCCCGTTCGTCGAACCCGGATTCGAGCTTGACATTCAGTGCCGCATATGCGGCGGCAAAGGCTGTCCCTCGTGCAAAAACTCCGGCTGGCTCGAACTTTGTCCGTGCGGTATGATTCATCCCAACGTTCTCGAAGCCGGCGGAATCGACCCCGAAAAATATACGGGCTTCGCATTCGGACTCGGACTTACAAGACTTGCGATGATGAAATACGGAGTTAAGGATATCAGAGTTTTCAACTCCGGCAATCTCAAAGCTTTGTCGCAGTTTGAGTCGAAATAAGGAGGGAGTTTAAATATGTTTATATCAATGAATTGGGTCAGGGAATTTGTCAATCTCGACGGTCTTGATCTTGAAAAGCTTATCCGCCGTTTTACTCTTTCCACGGCGGAGGTAGAGGATATTTATTATAAAGGCAACGATATAAAGGATGTTGTTGTCGGACAGATTCTGTCCGTTGAAAATCATCCCGATTCAAAAAAACTCCATTTGCTCAAGGTTGACGTCGGAAGCGAGGTTCTGGATATCGTATGCGGCGCGCCTAACGTTAAACCCGGCATGAAAACGGCTGTCGCAAAGTGCGGCGGCAGAGTTCCCGCAGGTGAAATCAATAAAGCGACGCTGGCGGGCTTCGATTCGTACGGCATGTGCTGTTCGCAGGCGGAGCTTGGCATAAGCGACGACAATTCGGGCATATGGGAGATAACGGACGACTTAAAAAACGGAACGGATATTCTTGACGCATACCCGATTAAGGATGTAGTATTTGAAGTTGATAACAAGTCGATAACGAACCGCCCCGACCTCTGGGGACATTACGGAATTGCAAGAGAATTTTCCGCAATCACAAAAAGACCGCTTAAGGACGTTGAAATATTTACCGATTCCTGCACCACGGGCGAGGCCGTTCCGGTAAGTGTTACGAGGGATGATCTTGTTTACAGATATATTTCTCTTAAAATTTCGGGAGTTACAAAGACCGTCAGCCCCATGGCAATGCAGATAAGGCTTTACTACTGCGGAATGAGGGGAATCAATCTCCTTGCTGACCTTACGAACTATGTAATGCTTGAGCTTGGTCAGCCCATGCATGCGTTTGACGCAAGAAAGATTGACGCTATAAAAATCGGCACGCCGGCAGAGCCTTTTAAATTCAAAACTCTTGATAATATTGAACGCGATATCGATGAAAACACGCTTATGATTTACAATAACGATACACCCGTCGCCGTAGCGGGAGTTATGGGCGGACTTGATTCCGAGATAGTCGGAACGACCGATTCCGTTGTTTTGGAGAGCGCAAACTTCGACGGCGTAAGCGTCAGAAAAACTTCGTCAAGACTTGCTCTGAGAACGGACGCAAGCATGCGTTATGAAAAGATTCTCGACCCCGAGCTTACGATGACTGCGACAAGGCGTTTCGTTAAATTATTAAAAGACGTCGACCCCGGATGCTATATAGATTCCAAATTAAACGACGTTTATGTAAAGCATTATCCCGTCATTACGCTTACGTTTGACAAAAAATATGTCGACCGCTATACGGGCATAGAGATAAGCAACGAGCAGATTTTGGAAACGCTCGATTCGCTCGGATTCGACGCATCTTTTGACGGCGATAATTTTACAGTCGTCGTTCCCTCGTGGAGAGCGACGAAGGACGTTACAATCAAAGCCGATATTATCGAGGAAATTACCCGTATTTACGGCTATGACAACTTTAAAATCGTCACGACCCGTTCGCCGTTAAAGCCCGTACGCGCCGAGGTATGCAAAGACGAGGATTACAGAATCAAGGATCTGCTTGTCGATAAGTTCAATCTTCATGAGGTTCATTCGTACATCTGGTGCGACGGTAAGAAGTATAAGAAGCTCGGAATTGACATTGAGGATAACGTAAGGATTCTCAATATCGCTTCCGCCGATAACGGAACTGTCAGAAATTCGATGATTCCCACGCTCCTTTCCATGACCTACGAGAATAAATCGTACGCTCCCTCGTTCGGCATATTCGAGATAGGCAGGGTCACCGACGGTACCGCCGAAAACGGCTATTGCATCGAAAGAAAAAGGCTCGGAATCACTCTCTTCGACAAAACCGCAAGCGAAAAAGAGCTTTATTTCAAAATGCTTGCTATGGTCAAGTTCTTATTCAAATCGATTAAAAAGGCTGAGCCGACGCTTGCAAAGTCAGAAACGCGGCACAGCTGGCAGCATCCGAAGAATACCGCCGAAATCACTTATGACGAGAGAAAATGCGGATATATCTGCACGCTTCATCCTACGGTAAATCAGAAGATTGATAAAAACGCTTCGATTGTCTGTGCGGAAATCGACCTTGACGAGTTTTATCAGACAAAGGTATGCGATATGGAATTTATCGAGCCGTCGAAATTCCCTTCAATCGACGTTGATCTTTCACTTATCGTTTCCGAGGGACAGAGATACGCCGATATCAGGAAGTGCTGGACTTCTCTCAATCTTGCCGACCTTAAATCCGATACGGTTATCGATATGTTCGAGCTTGCCGGAGTCAGAAGTATAACGGTTCGTCTTTCGTTCTCGTCAAACGACAGAACGCTGTCAATGGAGGAAATACAGGAGCAGACGGACAAAATACTTGAAAATCTCAAGACCATAGGCGTAACGCTTAAGGCGTAAAAAAATAAAATACGGAAAGGCGTTGACTTTTTACGGTCAGCGCCTTGTTATTATGTATGTAAACAATAATTTGCAGATTATTGTTTACATGCGTTTTTAATTATCTCCGTCGCCTGTTTCAGCTGTTCAAACGGAATATTCAGCGCGGGGAGAAGACGTACCTTGTCCTTTGCGGTAAGGCACAGCACGCCGTTATTCATGCATTCGGCTACAACGTCCTTCGCGCTCTTTTTTGTTTTGATTCCTATCATAAGCCCCATACCGCTGACGCATTCGACGCCGTCGGCGTTCGAAAGGGTTGAAAATACGTATTCGCTTTTCTTTTTGACTTCGTCCAAAAGAGAATCGTCAATACGGCTTAAAATACTGACCGCTCCGGCGCAGCATACGGGATTTCCGCCGAATGTGGAACCGTGGTCGCCGGCTTTTAATACGTTTTTGACTTTTTCGCCCATTATTGCCGCTCCTATAGGCAGACCGCCGCCGAGTCCCTTTGCCGTTGAAACTATATCGGGTTTAAGATTATAATTCATATACGCATAAAGACTGCCTGTCCTGCCGTTGCCCGTCTGAACCTCGTCGATAATCAGCGGAATATCGTTTTTTTCCGCTTCTTCCTGAGCGCAGAGCGCAAATTCCTTATCAAGCGCAATGACTCCGCCTTCACCCTGTACGATTTCGATCATTATGCCTGCGGGCTTTACTTTGCCGACAAGCCTTCTGAGTTCATCGCAGTCGTTTGCCGTACAGTAAACGAAGCCGTCCGTCAGCGGAGTGAAATCCTCGTGGAATTTATCCTGTCCCGTGGCTGCGAGTGTTGTTATTGTTCTGCCGTGAAAGCTGTTTTTCAGCGTTATAATGGTATAATATTCCCTGCCCTTTTTGTCCTCGGAATATTTTCTTGCCGTTTTTATCGCGCACTCGTTTGCTTCCGCTCCGGAATTTGAAAAGAATACTTTCTTCATTCCCGTTCTTTCGCACATCATTTTTGCAAGCGTCGAACACGGCTCGGTATAATATAAATTTGAAGTGTGCTGAATTTTGTCAAGCTGGCATTCGACGGCCTTTTTCCATTCGCTGTCAGCGATTCCGAATGAAGTAACGCCGATTCCGCTGCCGAGGTCGATATATTCTCTGCCGTCGCTGTCAACGACTGTCGAGCCTTTTCCCGATACTATTTCTATCGGAAACCGCGCATACGTATTCGCAACGTATAAATCATCGTTTTCTTTTATATAACTCATTTTAAACGTCCCTCTTTACCATGGTTCCGGCGCCCTCATCTGTCAGAAGCTCCATGAGTATGGAGTGGTGAACCCTGCCGTCCATTATTATTACCTTGTCGACGCCCTTTGAAATAGCGTCGACGCAGCACTGAACCTTCGGAATCATTCCGCCGGAGATTATGTTCTGTTCTCTTAATTTATGTGCGTCGGAAATTGTCATGTTCCTTATAAGCGTGGACGGGTCGTCCTTATCGAGCATTACGCCGGCTATATCGGTCATGAGAATAAGACGTTTTGCGCCTACCGCGCCTGCGATAAACGCCGCCGCTGTGTCCCCGTTTATGTTGTAGATATTTCCGTTTCTGTCAAATCCGAGCGTTGAAATAACGGGAATATAATTATTTTCGAGCAGATCGTTTACTATGCCGATATTTATTTTTTTGATATTTCCGACGTAGCCGAGGCGTTCGTCCTTCATTTCGGCTTCTATAAGCTTGCCGTCCATGCCCGAAATGCCCGCCGCCGCAGTGCCGAGCTGTTCGAGCATTGCGACAAGCGATTTATTGACCTTTCCGGCGAGAACCATCTGTACAATGTCGACTGTTTCACGGTCCGTAACGCGCAGCCCGTCGATAAATTCAGTTTTTTTGCCCAGTCTTGTCATCATACCGCTTATTTCGGGGCCTCCGCCGTGAACGAGAACGACTTTGACTCCTACGAGCCTTAAAAGCGCGATATCCTCCATGACCTCAAGCTTTAATTTATCGTCCGTCATGGCGTTTCCGCCGTATTTTACAACAACGACTTTTCCGTAATATTTCTGAATGTACGGCAGAGCCTGAGTTAAAACGCTTGCTCTCTGCGCGTTTGTAAATTCGTCCGTCATGTTCTGTAATCTCCGTTTATTTTTATATAATCATATGTGATGTCGCAGCCGAAGCACGTACATTCCGCCGAGCCTGCCTTCATGTCTATATCTATCGTAATATCGTGCTCGGTAAGGATTTTTTTTGCAAGCTCCTCGTCGAAATCAAGTCCCTCTCCGTTTTCGCATACGGGAATCGAGCCCGCACTGCTTTCAAATGCGATTGATACCTTTCCGGGGTCAAAATCCGCTCCCGAATATCCCATGGCGCACAGCACTCGTCCCCAGTTTGCGTCCGAGCCGAATATCGCCGCCTTTGTAAGAGTAGAGGAAATGACGGATTTTGAAACGGTCTGTGCCGTTTCCTCGTCGGAGGCGTTTTTTACTTTGCAGATAATAAGGTGCTTTGCGCCCTCGCCGTCGGACGCCATTTCCATCGAAATGCGAGTACACAGCTCCTTGAGAGCCGAAACAAATTCGCTGTACGCTTCGTTTTTCTCTGTAATAATGTCGTTTCCGGCCTTTCCGTTCGCCATAACGCAGCACGTATCGTTGGTCGAGGTATCGCCGTCGACGCTTATTCTGTTAAATGTGACCTTAACGGTTTCGTTCAATGCTTCTTTAATCATGCCGGCGCTTATCGCGCAGTCGGTCGTTAAGAAGCACAGCATTGTTCCCATGTTCGGATGAATCATGCCCGAACCCTTTGCGATACCGCCGATTTTGACGCGCTTTCCGCCGACTGAGGTTTCAAGCGCAAGCTCTTTTTTTACCGTATCGGTCGTCATTATTGCCTTCGCCGCCGCGTCCGAACCTGCGTCGGAGCGCGATATGCTCTTATAAAGCTCCGGCATTCCGTTTTCGATTGCCGAAATGTTGAGAGGCTGACCGATAACTCCAGTGGAGGCTATTACGATGTCGTCTGTTTCGCAGCCTATCTCCTTTGCCGCCGCGGCGCACATTCTCAGTGCATATTCGTCACCGTGAGGGGCGCAGGCGTTTGCGATTCCGCTGTTGATTACGGCGGCTCTTGCCGTGCCGTCGGAAAGATGGGCAATGTCCGTTGTGATATGAGAAGCCTTCACTTTATTCTTGGTATATACCGCCGCCGCAGTGCACTGAACGTCGGAAACGATCATTGCGACGTCCTTTTTATTTTTATTATGGGTTTTTACGCCCATATGGATTCCGCCGGCTTTAAAGCCCTCGGCGGCACAGATACCGCCGTTTATATATTTCATTTCAATTCCCCTTTTATATGTTAAGTCCCGTTGTCTCGTCAAGACCCAGAACGATATTCATGTTTTCTATTGCCGAGCCGCATGCGCCCTTGCCGAGATTGTCGAACAGAGCCGTAATTGTGATTCTATCATCGTTTCCGCATACGATAATTTCGAGCGAGTCAAGCCCTGCCTTTTCGTTTGCATATATTGTTGAGGGCGTTTTATCTTTGCTTCTGACGCTTATTAATTTGCTGTCTTTGTAAAATTCGCTCAGTGCATGTCTTACGGAATCCGCCGTTCTCTTTTCGTTTGAGTCAAGAGCGACGGTTGTCGCCATACCTTCAAGATAATCGTCGACTACCGGACAGAATATCGGTTTATGCTCAAGCGAACACATTTTCCGCATTTCGGGCAGATGCTTATGCTCCTGTGACAGCGAGTAGATTCCGGGACTTGACATGAATGAAGTTTTTTCGTCCGATTCGTATTGCGTTATCATCTTTTTTCCGCCGCCGGAATAGCCTGTAAGCGAAAAGCATGCGAGTTTTTCGCCGGGGTCGATGATTCCGAGTTTAACAAGCGGTGAAACGGAGCAAATGAATCCCGTTGCGTGACAGCCGGGGTTCGCAATTCTCTTTGAATTTCCGATTGTATCCATTCCGATAAGCTCCGGGAAACCGTATGTCCAATCGTCCGAGCATCTGTGAGCGGTCGATGTGTCTATAACGCACGTCGTTTCATTTTCGATAAGCCCGGCCGATTCAACCGCGGCAGAATCGGGCAGACAAAGGAACACAACGTCCGACATGTTCATAAGTCTTTTTTTCTCGGAGACGTCCTTACGTTTGTTTTCGTCGATTTCGATAATCTCAACGTCGTTTCTTTTTTTGAGCCGTTCGCGGATATTAAGTCCCGTTGTGCCTGCCGCGCCGTCGATAAATATCTTTTTCATTACGGCATCTCCTTTTGTTGAATAATTTTTAAGGATATTGAATATTCTATCATTAAATATTAGATAAGTCAATGAATATATACACGAAATATGTATAATTATGCGTACTGTTTTTGTGTATATCTGTTTATAAACAAAAAACGACGGAGAAACCTTATGAGATCCGGTTTCTCCGCGATTAAATTTTTATTGATTCTCCGATGCTTTTTCCGTCGATTCCTCGGCAACCGTTGTTTTTACGGTCGTATCAAGTCTTGTTATTTTTGCGCTGATTCTTAAAATCATTCTTGCGTCGTTTGCTGTGACTTTGCCGTTGCCGTCTATGTCGGCCGCAAGAAGAGCGTCGCCTTCAAGCTTTTCTATGCCTGCCGCACATCGAAGCGTAACTCTTGCGTCGGAGCCCGTAACCTTGCCGTCAAGATTAACGTCGCCTATGAGTATCTGAGTTTTTGACTTTATTTCCGTTATGTCGCTTCTGAACTGCGCCGATCTGCCGTCGGAATCTCTTACCGTAAGCGTTACGGAATAATTTCCGGACTCGCTTGCCGTGAAGAATAATTCCTTATATTCCGAAAATTCGCCCTCTTCGTAAAGCTTGCCGTCCTTGCTTACGTCGAAGCAGTATTCATATTCTCCGCTGCCTCCGACTACCGTTGCAATCCAGACGATATCCATGTCCGTTTTTACGGATTCCTCATCTAAGCTTAACTGTACTATGGTAAGCGGTACGCCGGGGGTTTCGCTGCTTTTTGCCTTGGAAGATGCCGACGAAGATTCCTCGTATGATGTTGACGCTTCTTCATCGGGATTAGAGCCGAAGTTTTTTGAATTGTCGTCGGTTGTTTGTATTTTTGATACGTAGAATTTTCCGTTATAAAGACAAATCCATCCCGTTTTTCCGTTATAATCTATCCTGCCCCATTTTTCGTTTGAAATTTCAAGGATTTTTACAATAGTGTTTTCCTGTGAATTTTTTGTATGGGAATCGAGCTGACCGAGAATGTCTCCGGATGTGGAGGGCGTTGAACGGACGTTAAGAGAGTCGACGACCACGGCGTATTCTCCGGTCGTAAATTCGGGAATATCTTCTTTATCTATGGTGACGCTTGAATCGGTTTTTGAAAAGTATACAAGTCCGTAAGGATTACCGTTCATGCGCTTGTATTCGGATTTAAAAAAGCTTAAAGACCATACGCGGCATCCGCCTTCGGGAGAAGAACCGTATCTGAACGAGTCTGTAAAATAGACTTCTCCGTCTATTATTGCGCTGATTACAACGACGTGCGTCGAACCGCTTGTTCCGCCTGTGCCGTAGCTTACGGCTACGTTGTAAATATTATCTCCGTATTTGTTCACAAGCTCGTCAATGCAGCCGGCGCCGCCGATTGTTATGACGTTATAACCGCCCGACGTGCTTTTTTTGTCCGTGTAATCGTAATACCAGTCGCTACCGCCGCCCTGGTAGTCGGGTTCGGAGCCTGTATATACGCCTTTTGCAAGAAGCTGATATGCGACCGCAATGTTGCAGTAGCCGTAAAATGAGCTCCATCCCTTTAAGCTCAGTGCTTTTTTATAGTCGGATTCGACCTGAGATATCAATTCGCTTTTTGTCAGAGCCGAAGCGGAAAATGATGACGACGTGAACGCCGTAACGGTTATGAGAAACGTCAGCAAGAGTGAAAGCACCCTTTTTGCAGTCTGATTCATCGTTAATGCCTCCGTTATTGTCGGATAGTATCGAGCTTGGCCGATACTCTGAGTATAAGACGCGCGTCTGCGGCTGTGATTTTGCCGTCGTCATTCGCGTCCGAATATTTAAGTGTTTCGCTGTCGAGAGATTCGAGTTTTGCCGTATATCTTAAAAGAAGACGTGCGTCCGCGGCGGTAATTTTGCCGTCTGCATTAATGTCTCCGATAAGTCTTTGAGCGTCATCGGACGAGGAAGAAAGCTGTATTGTTATGTTTTCCGTTACGTCAACGGGTTCGTCGGATGAAGATATAAATACCATGATTTTTGCGCTGAAATTTGTTTCACCGGATTTGATGTCCGACGCGTTTATCGTTACGCTCGCCGTACGTCCCGAAATTTTGCACCGGTACGACTTTGCACTGTCGGACGATGAAGCGCGCACATATACGACCGCGTCGGTAACGGAGTCGGAATTTACGCTGAACGTAAGCGTGCAGGAATTTTCATCGGTATCGGTCTGATTGTACGAATTGATAATATCCGATTCTCCCGAACCGAGAATGAGAGAGGTACAGTAATTGTATGTTGCGGTACGTCTTGAAACGTATTTACCGTCATAATAATCGATCGCCGCCGCGTGAAGCGCGTCAAGCGTTATAAAATCGTATCCGCCGAGCTTCTGAGCCGCATTCCTTGCAATGTGAGCCGAACCGCCGTATCCCGACTGATTTTCTATATCGGCAAAGTATACGAGCGCCTTTTCATCCGTTATTCCAAGCTCGATGCCGTGGCTTATATAGCTTTTTATATCGGTTTTTGCAAGTTCGTCCTGCGCAAGGTGACCTTCGTCGGTGTCGAGAAGCTGCGAAACAGCCTTCGCTTCCGTCGATGTAAACGTTCTTGTCGACCAGTTTGACGAAGTGGTCTTTATTTCCGTATAAAGAGCGTCGCCGAGAATCGATTTTGCCTGCGATTCGTTCATCGATACGATTGTTTTTAAAAGATTCAGCGCCCTTACCGCGTGCCACTGAACCTTGCCGATGCTGACTGAACCGCTGTCGTTCGGGTTAACCGACGAATAGCTTCCCTCGTTTGTGTAAATCACAACAGCCGCCGCGTCAGCCAGAGTCGTTATGTCCGCCGTCGAAGCCGTAATTGTTAAAAATGAAGCGCAGACTGTCAGTGCAATCGCCGCCGAAATTACGGTATACAATTTTTTTCCAAGCAGTTTCATAACAAAACCTCCTGTTGACAGTTGTGTATTTTAACATTTTCAGCGTTTCAGGTCAAGGTTTTTTCGTTATGTTTGGAAGTAATGCACGAAAAAAGTTACAAAATGATTACAAAACAACTTCGGAAATGTAATAAATACGCGTTTTTTTTGTACAGAATTACTTTTCCTTATATATGGCTTATGTGGTATAAAATGCTAAAGAGCGCAAATGCGCTCTTTAATGTCTATATATTAAATTTACATGTACGTATCCTTCACGGCGCATGATAATACGTCCCAGACAGAGTTTATTTCCGTCATTTTCGTATACAGTGAGCCGGTTATGTACTCATATCCGATAGATATTGTATTTTCTCCGCCGTTGTCGGTTTCTGTGCTTCTTATCATTTTATTGTCACGGGAATATACGTATGAACCGCTGAAAAGCGTGTGCTGCGACGAGTCGGTAATTGTTTTTGAAATAAGATTGTTTTCGTCGTATTCGTATTTTTCATCGGTAACATTCGATACGCCGGAGGACGGGTATGATACGGATTTTGCAGCCTGCGTGATTCTCGATTTTGAATCGTAAACGTAGGCGTATGTTGTTACTGTCGTTGCAAGGTCTTTATTGAATGTTGACGAGTAAACAAGATTGTTTCTCTCGTCGTAACGGTATACGCATTCTATCGGTTCGCTTCCGTAATCGGTCAGCGTGCTTGAAATTATATTGCCGTTGGAATCGTAAGCGTATGTGCGCGTAAATCCCGAAATCTGTATGTTGTCCTTATCGTATGACGCGTAGAATGTAGGATTTGAATATCTGTCGAATGAGTATTCGTTCGATTCTGTAAGTTCGGCGTCGGAGGAGTATATCTGAACGATTATATTTTTCGACGAGTCGCGTTCAACGGAGGTTTCTGTCTTTACGGTTCTGTAAAGCTCGGAATTTCTGTATTCTCTGCGTCTGACGATTGAAGAATCCTCGTATTCAAATTCGAGTATCGGAATGACATCCGTTTCTTCCTTTTCGGATGCGTCTTCGTTTTTTAATTCGTTTTTAATTTCGGGCGGTTTTCTGCTGTTGTCGGATTCATTTTTTTGTACATTGTCGGCAATTTTTTCACCGACGGACGCAATCCGCGAATCGCTGTCGAATGAAAAAATAATCTGCCGTTCGGAATTGTTCTGAGTATCATAATAATTCAGCTTTATATTGTTTTCATCCGTCATGTCGAAAATTGCCGTCAGCTTTGAATTGCTGTATGAAACGGGGACGCTTTCGATATCCGACCGGCGTATGTCGTCCGGCTCGTATGTGAAAATATCGGTGATATCGGTGTTTGAATCAATTCCGCCGATAAGTATTCCGAAGCAGAGCGACAGCGCGACGACCGTCATTATGAGCGACGACGTTACGGCTTTTTTCGTTTGCGGTGCGGCCTCTTTCGGAGGTTTTTTTATTTTCAATTTTTTTTTGAACATAAAATCACCTTATATCAGTATACCATTATATATATACAGTATCGTCCGGGAACGATGAGCGTCAATTTTTGAGCGACTGCATCGGCGCGGGGATACGTCCGCCTCTGTTTATGAATTTTTCGCTTGACGAATAATTTATCGGCATTACCGGGCCGCTTCCGAGCAGTCCGCCGAATTTGAGCTCATCGCCGACTTTTTTGCCTATGGCGGGGATGAGCCTTACTGCCGTCGTCTTTGAATTGACCATGCCGATAGCCGCCTCGTCCGCAATTATCGCAGAAATTGTTTCGGGCGTAATATCTCCCGGAACAACAATCATATCAAGACCTACAGAACAAACCGCGGTCATGGCTTCGAGCTTTTCTATTTTAAGATTTCCGTTTCTTGCCGCGTCTATCATGCCCGCGTCCTCGGTTACCGGAATAAATGCGCCCGAAAGTCCGCCGACGTGCGAAGACGCCATAACTCCGCCCTTTTTTACGGCGTCGTTTAAAAGGGCGAGCGCCGCAGTAGTGCCGTGAGTTCCGCATGATTCGAGTCCCATTTCTTCGAGTATATGCGCTACGGAGTCGCCGATTGCGGGTGTGGGAGCAAGAGATAAATCGACGATTCCGAACGGAACGCCGAGCCTTTTTGACGCTTCGCTTGCTACGAGCTGACCCATTCTTGTGATTTTGAACGCCGTTCTTTTTATGAGGTCTGCTATTCCCGTCAGGTCGAGCCCCTCGGATTTGGCGAGAGCCGCTCTGACGACTCCGGGACCGGAAACTCCGACGTTTATTACGCAGTCGGGTTCGCCCGCGCCGTGGAACGCGCCCGCCATGAACGGGTTATCCTCCGGAGCGTTGCAGAATACGACGAGCTTCGCCGCGCCTATGCAGTCTTTGTCGGCGGTCAATTTTGACGAGGCGAGAACCTGCCTGCCCATAAGCTTTACCGCGTCCATGTTGATTCCCGTTTTTGTAGAACCGATATTTACGCTTGAGCAGACGTGTTCCGTTACGCTCAGAGCCTCGGGAATCGCTTCTATAAGTTCTCTGTCACCGTGTGCGAATCCCTTCTGAACAAGGGCGGAAAATCCGCCGATGAAATTGACTCCGCAGGCGTTCGCCGCCTTTTCGAGAGTGACGGCAATTTTAACGGCGTCCTTATTGTCGCACGAAGCGAGAATCATTGCCGCGGGAGTTACGGAAATTCTCTTATGTATAATAGGTATACCGAACTCTCTTTCGATATTTTCTCCGGTTTTTACGAGGTCTTTTGCATAGCGCGTTATCTTATCGTAAATTTTACCGCATGTTACGTCTATATCGCTGTGACAGCAGTCGAGGAGCGATATGCCCATTGTTATTGTACGGACGTCGAGATTTTCGTCCTGTATCATTGTTATGGTTTCAAGTATGTCGCCGACGTTAAACAAGGTACTCAGCTCCTTTATACAGTGTGCATTGCGTTGAAGATATCTTCATGCATTGCCTTTATCATGAGATTTCTTTCCTTGCCGAGATCCTCGAGCGTATCGGCAAATTCCGCGAAGCCGACATTGATTCCCGATATATCGACAAGCATTATCATTGCGAACATATCGTCTAAAACCGATTGAGTGACCTCCTGTACGTTGACTCCGCAGTCGGCGCATTTTGTGGCTACGGCGGCGAGGATGCCGACCATGTCTTTTCCTATAACGGTTATAACAGCTCTCATTTTAAATTCATCCTTTTCATTAAAATATATAATTATACTTATTTCAAGCGTAGAACAGTATTGAAGAAGCAAGCAGAGCCTGTCCTATAAAATATGTCCATATATTGAAATTTTTTAACGGAATATTCTTTTTAAAACGTTCGTCGAACATTAAAAATACTATCGACCCGTCCGAGAGAACGAATAAAACCGCGCCCAGCGACAAAGTAAGCATTAAGAGAAGTCCCGATTCCGCCCCGGTCGTAAGGTATCTTACCGAGAACGAAATGGCTTTTACCGTCATTGTCGTTATCATTATCGCGTACGGGATAACTCCGCACAGCGCGATTTTTTTGATTTGAAGCTTTGTTTTAACTGCGATGAGAACGAATATTAAAAGTATTGCGATAACTCCGGCAATTTCCTGCCATACAAATATTTTTTCATCGGGAAACGACGCTTTCTGAGCTTTTATGTATGCGATTGTGTAAAGAACGTGAGCGGAGAAAAATGAGATTCCGCCTATGAGCACGAGATATATTTTCCTGAAATGCAGGAACAAATCGCCGAACCACGAGGCAATGAGTCCGAAAATCATAAATCGCGCAAAATCTGTTGTGTTTTCGCTTATTTTAAAACACAAAAGACCCATCGCGACGAACATCGAGGCGCAAATCATCTTTGTTGTTCTCGATTTCCAACTCATTCCGGGACGCTGGAATTTGAGGAAAAACGGCGTGACCGCCATTTCGATTATGAATGCGAGTGCGAGAAGAATGCAGTAAATTGTCATGACCTTTCTCCTTTGATTTTTATTTATTGCTTGAATTTTTATTTATTGCCTGAAGCGCGCTTTTTTTTCGTGTGTTTTGCTATGAATACTTCGCCCGCGGCAATTCCTGCTGTTACGAGAATCGCCGTTATGATTCTGGGAACGGTAATTGTGACCCCCGCCGTGCCGTTTTTTAACAGATCCGCGTCGTTTTGAATGTTTTCGTAAGCGTATTTAAGTTCGCTTTGAGCGGATATTATATCGCTTAATGCCGGACTGTTGTCAGCAAGCACGGACTGAGCCTTTGATTTTGCGTCCCGGTACGCCTTTTTGTAGTCGAGATACGCCGACGCTTTATACTCCGGAAGAGTATAATTTTCACATAAATCCGCATATGTCAATTCAAGCTCTTTTTTTGCTTCGTCCGTCTGTTTTATGTATTCCTTAAGAGCTTTCGGCTCGTTGGTCAGTATCATATTATATCCTCTCGAAATGAGATCCGAATACCATACCGCGTTGTCGCGCCTTATCTTTCCGCATATTTCGGGCCGCGACGGCATTGTCATGGCGCGTGCGCCGGATGTGAATTTGCTCATAACCGTTTCGCCGAAAACAACGCCGTACGGATTTTTTGTCGCAAGGCATACGCCGTCCGCCCCCGCTTCAAGCGAGGATTTGACATACGCCGCCGCGCTGAAAATAATGTTTCCTTTATAGTATGTTATAACATGGGGTTTCTCGTTTTTTGATGAAATGAACTCATTGAGAATGTCCTTTTTGATATGTCCGGCATAAAATATAACGGAATCGATACGGTTTTCGTCGGCGACTGTATTGTAAACTATATCGAGATCGTTTTCCCTGACGTTAAGCATAAGCACGGTATTCTGCGTTTTTTTCAGTGCGTCCGAAAGCGCGTCGGGCGTTTCGCCCGTAATGGCTCTCGCTTCGCCTCCGTGGGCAAGACGCAGCTTTACGTCCGCGATATCCGCATATGAAACGTCGGATATGTCCCCGACGTCCTTTGACAGCATCGCCGAGGCGTTATCCGAGTTGAGAAGCACGGGAACGGAATCCTTTGTGACAAAAACGTCGCACAGAACGATGTCCGCGCCCTGTTCGTGAGCGGAAAGTATACCCTCGACGGTGTTTTCGGGGAAGCTTTCGCAGTCGCCGCGGTCGGAAACGCACAGAGTTCTGCCGTTTTTGCTTAAAAATTCGTCCATAACCGTTTGCGCCTCGTTTCCGTTTGCGGAGGACGTGAACATAAATGCGGACGTTAGGGCAATAAGAAGGGTAAAATATGATATGATTTTTTTCATATATCCGTATCCTTGATTTTTATGATAATAAATTTTCTTTTATTTTATCATATAAAAACCGTCGTAACAAGCCCGATAACGAAAATATTTGAATTGAATCTGACATAAGCTCCGATGAAGTGAAATGTGCGGGTGGGATGTTAAACATATGAATAAATTATTAACAAAGCGTTAAAAGAATAACACAAAGAGTGTATTGTGCAATATTAATAAATTACATAAAATACATGATTTATTTTGTGATTATCGATAAAAAAATCGACATATGGCTATTAAGATACGGGGAGAAATGCAATTGTCGGAATTTTCCTTCCATACTTCGTTAAAACGCATTAAAGAACTGTTCAAAGTTTATTCATTTTGCATATTGATTATTTTTTTGACAAAGTGTAAAATATGTCTACAAGGTTTAAATTTACCTGGTCTTGTATTTATGAAAGGGGTTACACAACATGAAAAAGGCACTGGCATTAGTATTATCACTCTTAATGATCGTTACAGTGCTTCCCTTTGCTTCGTTTGCCGAGGAGCCTACGGAGGCTGACCTCAGAGTTGAAGCTTGGGACGCTAATTATGATCTCTTTATCGACAAACTTACCGATAACACTGATTATGCGAACTTTAAGTACGTTGTAGACAACGACAAGGAGATTGCGAATCTCATGGGCGTTTACACCGCGTTCGGTATGTATGACAGCGCGTGGACAAACGCCGCTACCGGCACCGTTGACAAGGCTATCTGCAAGGAAGTTCTTGTTGCAATGCTTGAGAAATACAGCTATGACATGGGCACAAGCTATGTTGATATCGCTGTTGACGCTCTCGAGGCCGCTAAGGATGTAGGCGAGTTTATGGAGAAGCTCAACGAATACTTCAAGATTTTTGATTTCGTTGATTCCGAAACCTGGTCGAAGTCTTTCACAATCGTTAACTACGTTATCCAGGCAGGCCGTGCGTGGCAGGATGTCAGAGCCGACCTTATCAAGGCTTATGAGCGCGTTATGACCGTTCAGATGGCTAATAAGTATTACATCGATATGCTCAATTACGTTGCTGAAAATTCAGAGTACGTTCCGATGGTTAACGCCGCTTACGAGCTTATCGACGAAATTAAGACCAGCGTTAACGAGCAGATCGCAGCTATGGTTGCGGAGGCTCTCCAGGGTCAGGCAGTTTCAGCCGCCGATACTCTTATAACAATGGCTATGAACACCAACGCTTACACAGCTGTTGCTCTTAAGATTTACCAGACCGGTACTTCCATTGCCAATACCCTCTGGAACACTAACGAACAGTATGAGCTTTATTCGGCTCTTAAGGCTGCGTTCTATGCAGAGACAGTTATAAACGAATGGACTCAGTCGGCTCTTGCGGGCGACGACTCCGACTGGTCGCTCTTTGCGGTTTCCGCTCTTATCTCTACCAGAGAGTTCGGCGAAACCACTCTTTACAAACTCATGGTTGCCAAATCCGGCGGAATCATCGGAAAGATTAAGTCAAAGCTTTATAACTACTGCTTTACTGAGTATACCGCAAACCTTGCCGCTCTTGATATGATGAGAGATGCATTCTATGGCACAAACGTTTCCGAAATAGGCAAAATTTCCGCAGTCGATTATATTTACTGCCCCGTAAACGTACTTGTTTACGATAACGGTTCTCTCCTTATGAGAGTTAAGGACGGAGCGGAGTCCGAGACAGGCGTTACTCCTTACGGCTTCGGCTCTTCGAATTACAGTGAGTACAATAAGGAATACATCAAGGTTCTTGCTCTTGCTAACGATTATGATGTAAACCTTATCGGAACTAAGGACGGTTATGTAACGTTCGTTAAGGATATAGTTGCCGACAACGAAAAGGGATTTGAGGATTACTCATTCACAGAGGTTCGCTGTGCAGAGGGTTCAAAGATTATCGTTTCCGGACTTACCTATAACGTAACTATAGACGGCGAGACTTCATCCTACGAGCTTAATGATGACTTCGTAGTACCTGAGGGCAAGACCGTTACGGTTAAGGATGTTTTTGACGCTACCGTAGAAGTAGGTAAGGATGAGGTTAACAACCTTGCCGCTAAGATTAAGGCATTCTTCCAGAAGATTATCGACGCTATTAAGAATCTCTTTAAGATTGCGTAATTTAATTCATGATTAAATAAAAGAAATGCATTAACAGGGGGATCGCCGTCAGGCGACCCCCCCTTTAGACTGTTAATAATAAAACGACTAACCACGCCTTTTAAAGACGTGGTTCAGTCATATTCTCGACAGCTTATATGTATGACGGCTCTCTTTTTGCTGTGTATATCGGTTTTTTTAGCTGTGTCGAAAATAAAAATACCCTTATGCATTTGCGCATAAGGGTAAAAATGGAGCGGATGACGAGGCTCGAACTCGCTACCTCCACCTTGGCAAGGTGGCGCTCTACCGGATGAGCTACATCCGCACGGATGTATATATTCTATCATAAAAATCGCAGAAGTCAAGGGGTAAACAATAATTTATTGCATTCGACGCGATAAATTATTGCTTTTCTATTCCGTATTTAACGCACACTCTGTCGAGCTTTTTTATCAGAGGCATACCGAGAACGGCTAAAAATATCACCGTTGCGCCTGCGTGAATTAAATTAAACACGATCCCTGACGCATATGTTGCAAGAACCGTTTTTGCATTCAAGTCCTGAGTAAACATAAATACTGATGATGTGTCCGCTATAAATCCGTATACGATAAACACAGATAAAAAGCCGTAAATGCACAGACTCAGTCTTGTTGTTTTGATTCTGCCTGGCGCAAAAACAACTCCTGCCAAAAAACCGACCGAACCGAAGGCAAACATCTGCCACGGAGTCCACGGTCCCTGACCGAAGAAAAAGTTTGAAATGAAACCTACCGCCGTACCGCACAGAAATCCCGAGCGTGAGCCGAATGCCGCCGCAGTTATTATAATTACCGCCGCCGACGCCTTGAATTGAGGTATCATATAAAAAGCGGCGCGTCCCGCAACTCCGAGCGCGGTAAGCACGGCAAGAACCGTCAGTTCCTTTGCCTGCGGGCGTTTTTTTTCAAATCCAAGCGCGAATGTGACAAACGAGAGGATTATTATTCCCATACTTATTATATAGTACCGTCTGCCTTCGTTTACAACGGCGGAAACGAAGATTGCCGCCGGAATGAGAATATATGAAGTTATGCTTAGTAGAGAATATATATTTAATTTTCTTTTTGTTCTTTGCATTTTTCCCACGCCTCCTTTGTAAGGATACAGTCGGGAAATAAGGAGCGTACTATCCTGTTCGCCGCCGTAGTGTAAAAGTTGTTGCCTGCGAAAAATTTTCGCGGTTCCGCGTCGCTTACGACCCTGCCGTCGAAAAGCATGACGCATCTGTCCGCAAAATTTGCGGAGAACTCCATGTCATGAGAGATTATAATAAACGTCTTGTTTCTTTTCTTTAATTCTCTGATTATTTCGCCGAATTTTAATTTAAAGGTCGGATCCATTCCCTTTGTCGGCTCGTCGAACAGAAAAATATCGGCGTCTGTCAGAAGTATTTTTGCGATTGCAAGCTTTTCCTGTTCGCCCCCGCTTATATCGAACGGATGTTTTTTATATAATTTTTCAATTTCAAGGTTTTCGGCAACGGCGTTTATCTCTTCATCGGACGGCGCGATTCCGTTTTTCTTTTTTACTTCCTTCAATTCGTCTATTACGCTGTCCTTTGCGAACAGTACGGAAACGTCCTGAGGAAGAATTGCCGTTTTGTTTCTTAAATCGGACGGCTTCATGCCTTTTTTTCCGGATTTGATTTTACCGGAGTACGGTGCGGACATACCCGATAAAATTGAAATAAGCGTTGATTTTCCGGTGCCGTTTCCGCCCGTGATGCAGAGTATTTCACCGAGATTTATTTTAATCGACAGATTTTTTAATACATCGGGAGCATAGCGGGAGTATCTGAAAAATATGTTGTTAGCTTCAAGTATGCGCTCCTTTTTTAATTGTTCCGTTTTTATATCGTCAGAACTGATGACGCAGTCTGTTTTGTTTGCTATTCCGTTTTTAATAAGCGTTTGTCTGCCCTCTTTTACGGTAAGAGGAACTGCGCCTTTAAGCGAAGCCATGACGGCAATCTGCGCGCTTGACGGAAGCGACAAAAAGAAATCCGATTCTCTTTCGCCGAAATTTTTTGCCGTATTTTTAGGAGAATCGAACGAAACGAGCCGTCCGTCTTTCATGACCGCAACCTTGTCTGCCATTGAGAAAATCCGCTCAAGGCTGTGTTCTGATATTATAACCGTTATTCCGAGGTCGTCGTTGAGCTTCTTAATCTGCGATAAGAAATTGTCTGAGGCTATAGGGTCAAGCTGTGATGTGGGTTCGTCGAGTATCAAAACCTCCGGCATGACCGTCATGACGGACGCTAAATTGAGAAGCTGTTTCTGTCCCCCCGAAAGCGTACCGATGTCAGAACGGTATTTGTCCGAAAGGTCGAAATATCCCGCCGTTTCCGCGCTTCTCAGCGCGATTTTGTCGTTCGGCTCATTTAAACTTTCGAGTGAAAAGGCAAGCTCGTGCCATACCTTGTCCGTTACAATCTGGTCGTCTGGCGACTGAAATACGAATCCGATTTTTTCGGCCTGCTCTTTTTGGGATAATTCGGATAATTCCGTATCGTTAAAAATGATTTTCCCTTCGCGCTTTCCGTGAGGAGTCAGAACGGATTTGAAATGGCGCAGAAGCGTTGTTTTTGAGCATCCCGACGCTCCGCAGACAAGTATGAACTGGCCCGGCTCAATTTCCATATTGATATTGTCAAGAGCTTTTTTCTCGGACTCGGGATATGTAAAACTCAGATTTTTGACAGCGATACGCGCCATTTTATTTCCTCCGTAAGATTAAATATCATCGGCGTCATGCAAAAGACAAAAAAACATGCCGTCCCCGTAATATTTATCGAATTAAAAGGCGAGATAAACGCCTCGGGATAATAATTTACCTGTGCGTTCTTCGTGAAAAACGGAATCAGAGAAGCTGTTCCGAATATTATAAGAAAAAGTGTAAATACCGCTTCGCGTTTTGCAAATTTATATAAGCTTATCGCCGACCGTCTGCCCGAAGAGCCGCGGCTTCTCATTGAGTCGGAGACAGTGACCGAGCTTTCAAACGCCCACGATACAGATGATGAAAATACGGCGAGAGCGGATTGTATTTTAGTAATTAAATTGTTTTTATTGTTTGAAAAAGCGCAGTTTCTGTATCTGTTGACTTCGTTGATATGCGATGAAAATTTCGGTACGAATCTTAAAACCATCGATAAAAAAAGCGACATAGACGGCATTATTCCGCCCAAAAGACAGATCGTTTTGTCGGATGTCGCTATAACGTTGAAGCATGAAAACTGCGTTATGACGCAAACGAGCATAAGTGAAAAATTAAGCCCGTAATAAACAGATTCGAGAGTAAACGGATTGCCGTCGGGCAGATAAAAAAGCGTCGTAACGCCTCTGTGGTTAAAAAGAGAATTAATAATGACGGTAAAAACGGCGGCGGGGAGCGTGAATGACAGAACCTTCAGCTGTTTTTTTAATCCCTTAAGATAAACCGCATATATAAATGACGAAACGAACGCGCATATAAGGTACACGGGGTATAAATTCATCATTGAAACGCCCGTCATCAGCGCAAAATAGATAAGCGGACAGACAGGATGAAGAGAGTTGAGATAATCGCTGTTTTCTCTCATTGGTTAATTTCTCCCGCTCCCACGTCCCAGCCGAGATCGCATGTGTACCGCCACTTTATAACGTCGCCGTTTTTGACCGTAACCTCACTGCATCCGACATTCGGATAAGCACCGTTTACGCTGTACATCCAGCCCGAAAGCGAACCGCAGTCGCGTTCGTATAAATTTGCAATACCCTCGATATAGCTTGAATGATATGCGGGCGTATATGAAAATTCAAGATGGATTCCGTTGTCCGCGCATACCTTTTTCAAGACATCGAATACAGTCGTATTTTCATTGTCTATATAATATTCGGTCGTCGGAAGAATCATTCCCGTTGAGGGTATTAATTTAAGGACGTTTTCGTTTAGTTTGTCCTTATTGTTTAAAACCGTTTCGCAGTCGATTGATATTGTGCATACGTTCCTGATGTCGGGTTTTGTTGCTGCGGTCTGTGCTTTTTCGGTCGTCCGAGGTACGGTTGTTGTGCTGTCGGCCGGTTTCTTTTCGCCGGTTTTTTCGGTTGTCTGAGCTGCCGCTGCTGTTTTCTGCGCCGGAGCGGAGGTTTCCGACGGTTTTGATGTCGTAACGGAGTTTATATCTGATTTTTCGACCGGTTTCGATTCCGCCTTTTCGGTCGATTCCGATTCGGATACGGAGGCGTTTTCATTTGTGGAAATTTCAATCGGCTCGTTTTTGTTTGAACAGCCGAACATGAAAATAACCGACATGATTATAAACGCCGTGTATATTATTTTTTTAATTCTGTTTTTCATAAATCAACGCTCCGATTATGAAACTATCTTTGAAATAAAGCCGAAAAATTCCGATATCGCTTTTATAAAATCTGCGGCGCTTTGACAAAACGTATTTATAATAATGTCGGAATAATCGTACAGCCGCGTGCTTTGGTTTGCAAAACGTTCGTATGCGCACAGCGCGATTGAAGCCTGTTCGCTTGCCATGAGATTTGCCCGCTTGTCTTTGACGTGCTTAAATGCGCCGTCTTCTGATTCAAACGACATCATTGCCTCGTATACGCTTCCGTCCGTTTTTGTAAAACGCGGATCCGTTTTTGAATCGAATCCGAGTGCCGACAGCGCGATTATCACCGTCGCGCAGCTTTCGCAGTTTTCCGCGCCCCATGACTTGAACCCGCCGTTTTCAAGCTGTAAATCCGACAGCGTATCGAGAGCCTTATCAACGCTTTTCTTTACGTTGTCTTTGTCATAATACGGGGCAAGCGCGGTTATTGCCATCGCAGTAACGTCAACGTCCGCTCCGTGTTCCGCGTCAAGACTCCATCCGCCCGATTCGATTTCGTTTTTTAAAATATCGGCAATTAATTTTTCTCTTATATCGGAATCGGGCAGATAATTTTTGCAGTCGAGGGCGATAAGCGCGTAAGCGTCTGCGTTAATTCCCTGCGAGGATACGAAATTTATATCCTCAAGAGGAGCTACGAGATTGACTCCGTTGAAATCGGATGCGTCCCTGCCCGAAGCGGACAGCGCAAGAATAAGCCGCGAATTGTCCGTTGACGCTCTGTCGTTAAGAACGCCGTTATTCTCGTTCTCTTTTACATATTCGGATACTCTCGAAATATAATCGGTTATATATTCGTCTTTGAATTTCACATTTCCGCTTCTCAGCTGCGCGATTATCGACCATTCTCCGCCGATTGATGAAAATTCGGGAGCTTCAACCGCCGTTTTCAGATATTCGCACGCGTCGTAAAGTCCGGTTTCCGCAAAGACCGAGATGCTGAATGAAAAAACAAGCAGGACAATTAAAAATATTGATATGATTTTTCTCTTCATGCTATTTCCTCCGGGCATACATGCGCATAAGTTTATACAAAATTTATTATAGTGATTTTGGATTGTAATGTCAAATGAACGTTCGGTAATATGTTAAAATGTATAAAATTGCAATAAACTGTTGACTTATGCAGAAATATGTGTATAATTATAGAATAATTTAAAATAAAGAGGGATTTTTTATGTCGCTTAAAAATAAAAGCTTTTTAAAGCTTCTCGATTTTTCTTCCGAGGAGATTGAATATTATCTGAATCTTGCCGCCGATTTGAAAGCGAAAAAAAAGAACGGTATTCCGCACAGATACTGCGAGGGTAAAAATATCGCGCTTATATTTGAAAAAACAAGCACAAGAACGCGCTGTTCGTTTGAAGTCGCCGCCGCGGATCTCGGCATGCATCCCGTTTATCTCGACCCGAAGAGTTCGCAGATAGGCAAAAAGGAGAGCATACCCGACACTGCGCGAGTACTCGGCAGAATGTTCGACGCGATAGAATACAGGGGCTACGGTCAGGAGGTTGTCGAAGCTCTTGCTCAATATTCCGGAGTTCCGGTGTTTAACGGACTTACGAACGAATTTCATCCGACGCAGATACTTGCCGATTTTCTTACAATAAAAGAGCATTTCGGCAGATTAAAGGGTATTAAATTCGTATACATGGGCGACGCGAGATATAACATGGGCAATTCTCTCATGGCAGGATGCGCTAAAATGGGACTTGATTTTACCGCCTGTGCGCCGAAGAAATATTTTCCCGATGAAAATCTTGTAAAAACCTGCAAGGACATCGCAAGCAAGACGGGAGCGAAGATAACCCTGTCGGAAGATCCCGAATCCGCGGTAAAGGGCGCGGATGTGATTTATACCGACGTGTGGGTTTCCATGGGTGAGCCTGCCGAGGTGTGGAAAGAGCGTATAGACGATTTGCTTGCGTACAGAGTTGACGACGCTCTTATGAATATTGCCGGCGAACAGTGCAGATTTATGCACTGCCTGCCCGCATTCCATGATTTGAAAACCGAAACCGGCAGAGAGATATATGATAAATTCGGACTTGACTGCATGGAGGTTACTGACTCGGTTTTTGAAAGCGAAAGGTCGATAGTATTCGACGAGGCGGAAAACAGAATGCATACGATAAAAGCCGTAATTGCCGCATCGCTCGGGAATTTCTGATTTTTATATATCAATTTAATAAAAAATCCGGGTCATATAAATAATTTTTTGCAAATAAAGCGGTACGTTTACGGCATTTTGAATGTAAAAACCGACAAAAAACCGTATATACACCGCCGTCGAATAAGCATATTCCACAAAATGGTGAATTATTATAAAAAAGACTTGAATTTTTATACACAATATCATATACTTTATCTGATAAACAGGGGATCGGATTCCCTCATTATAAAAGGAGATATTTAAAGATGAAAAAGCTTACAAAAATTGCGGCTCTTCTTATGGCGTTCGCTCTTATCGTAACATCGTTCGCGGCTTGTTCGGGAAGCTCCGATGACGAGACTTCAACAACTCCCGATTCATCATCAGGCTCTGATACTCTTATTATGGCTACAAACGCTAACTTCCCTCCTTATGAGTATAAGGACGGAGATAAAATTGTAGGTATCGACGCGGAGGTTGCTCAGCTCATCGCCGACAAGCTCGGCAGGAAGCTTGTAATCGAGGATGTTGAGTTCGGCTCAATTATCGCAGGCGTTCAGACCGGCAAGTTTGATATGGGTATGGCGGGCATGACCGTTACTCCCGACAGAGAAAAGAGCGTAAACTTTACAGATTCGTATGCTACGGGCATTCAGTCGGTTATTGTTACGGAGGATTCGGCTATTAAGTCTCTTGACGACCTTAAGGGCGACGGCAGCATGAAGTTCGGCGTTCAGCAGGATACAACGGGCGATATCTACGCTTCGGATACCGAGGAGAACGGCGGATACGGCGAGGAAAACATCGTTCGCTACAAGAACGGTGCGGACGCGGTACAGGCTCTTCTTGCAGGAAAGATTGACGCTGTTATCATTGACAACGAGCCCGCGAAGAGCTTCGTTTCAGCCAACGAGGGACTTAAGATTCTTGACGGCGCATGGGTTGAGGAGCATTACGCGATATGCGTATCAAAGGAAAACACGGCTCTTCTCAACGAGGTTAACGCGGCTCTTAAGGAGCTTATCGACGACGGTTCGGTTCAGAAGATTGTTGACAAGTATATTCCTTCAGGCGCAGAGGAAAGCACTTCAAAATAACAGTTTACAGAGGTTTAGAGGGCGGCTGTACGGTCGCCCTTTATGTTTATGACGCTTGATTTTTCGGGAGGTGTGTGAATTGGCAGAATGGTTTGCGGATGTTGCCGATACGTTTTCCCGCTGTTTTTTGCAGAACGGGTATTGGAAATGGATTGTCAACGGCTTTAAAACGTCGGTTATTATAACGGTTTTCGCCGTGCTTGTCGGATTTGTTTTGGGTATAATCCTTGCGACGATACGCTGTTCATATGATAAGAATGAGGAAACCCTTAAAAGAAGGAAAGGCATTGTTTATTATATTCTCAAATTCGTAAACGGCATATGCAAGCTGTATATAACGGTAATCAGAGGAGTTCCCGTTGTCGTTCAGCTGATGATTTGGTATTTCGTAATACTTGTTTCACAGAATAATTCGACAATAGTAGCTGTTGTTGCATTCGGATGTAACTCTGCGGCGTATGTTGCCGAGATATTCAGAGGCGGTATAATGAGTGTTGATGCGGGACAGTTTGAAGCCGGCAGAAGTCTTGGATTTAATTATGTTCAGACTATGTTCTTCATCGTTATCCCGCAGGCGATAAAGACGGTTCTTCCCACGCTTCTCAACGAGATTATCGCCCTGTTAAAGGAAACATCCGTTGCCGGATATGTCGGAATTACGGATCTTACAAAAGCGGGCGACCAGATAAGGGGTCGCACGTTCGAGGCGTTTATGCCCCTGCTTATCGTTGCGGTCATCTATCTTATAACGGTTATATTACTGACAAAGGTATTCGGCGTCGTCGAAAGGAGGCTGCGTAAGAGTGAAAGATAATAATTCGGACGTTATAATCAGCGTCAGAGATTTGAAAAAACACTACTTAGGCGGTAAGGTTAAGGCGTTAAACGGAATAGACCTCGATATCCGTAAGGGTGAGGTTGTCGTTATAATCGGCCCGTCGGGAAGCGGAAAATCAACGTTTCTGCGTTCGCTGAATCTGCTCGAAATGCCCACGTCGGGAACTATAATATTCGACGGCGTTGATATTACGGATCCTAAAAACAATATAAATCTGCACCGTCGTAAAATGGGAATGGTTTTTCAGCATTTTAATCTTTTTCCGCATATGACGATTATGAAAAACATGACGATAGCTCCGATGAAGCTTCTTAAAATGAGTAAATCAGAGGCTGAAAAAAACGCGCTTGAGCTTTTAGAGAGAGTCGGACTTGCCGACAGGGCAAACGATTATCCCGCACAGCTTTCGGGCGGTCAGAAGCAGAGAGTCGCTATCGTCCGTGCGCTTGCAATGGATCCCGAGGTTATGCTTTTTGACGAACCGACGAGCGCGCTTGACCCGGAAATGGTCGGAGAGGTTTTGGATGTTATGAAAAGCCTTGCCGACAGGGGTATGACGATGGCTGTCGTAACTCACGAGATGGGATTTGCCAGAGAGGTTGCGGACAGAGTTGTATTTATTGACAGCGGAGTCGTAATGGAGCAGGGTACGCCCGCTCAGATTTTTGATTCGCCGAATACGGACAGGGCAAAGTCGTTTTTGTCAAAGGTTCTGTAATTATGAATATAAACGGGGATTGCTTTTTTAATTTATAAAATAAGCGATCCCTGTTGTACAAGGTGAGAAATATGATAACTGTCAGAGCATATAATGAAAACGATATACCTGCCATGACCGAAATATGGAACTCGGTTGTAGAGGACGGCATTGCCTTTCCGCAGACCGAAATATTGAGCGAACATGAGGCGGCGGAATTTTTCTCCTCCCAGACAAGATCTGCCGTTGCCTGTGACGAAAACGGCGGTATTTTCGGCTTGTATATTCTTCATCCCAATAATGTCGGCAGATGTTCGCATATCGCAAACGCAAGCTTCGCCGTAAGAAAGGACGCGCGCGGTCTTCACATGGGCGAAGCTCTCGTTAATGACTGTATGAAAATCGGAGCGGAAACGGGATTTAAAATTCTCCAGTTCAATGCCGTCGTAAAATCTAACGTTCATGCAAGACATTTGTATGAAAGGCTTGGTTTTGTTCGGCTCGGAACGGTTCCGGGCGGATTTCGTCTTGATAGCGGCGAATATGAGGATATCTGTCTTTATTACGCGCTGCTGCGGTGACGAAGTAAAATTAAATAAATTGGAAGATGAACCTGTATTTTACATTATGTTTAAATATTTTTTTGTTTTAGCTATTGCAATATCGTAAATAATGGTGTATAATGTAGGTCGTCGGTTAGCTGGTGTGGCTCAATGGCAGAGCAGCTCATTCGTAATGAGCAGGTTGTCAGTTCGATTCTGACCACCAGCTCCACATTCCGCGGAAGTTTTTCCGCGGTTTTTTTATTTCCGCGTTCGTTTTTCGACGGCGGAAATTTGCGGAGCGTTTTTTTATTTATTAATGCAAATCGATTAAAAATCCTGATATAAAACAATATTGACAATATTTAAATAAAAAAGTACAATAAAATAAAAGATAAAATAAACGGAGGGCATTGCTTATGCGTTTGCATATACGCGGATATTTATCGTTGATTCTTTCGGTATGCTTTATACTGTCCGCCTTTTCTTTCCCGGTTTTTGCTGCGGATACGATTCCGGAGATCGTGATGGAAAGCGAGATTGATTCTTCTTCCAAAACAATAACTCTCAGCGTTTCGATTGATAAAATAAAGGGTTGTTCATCTGCCGCGGTTTTTATCGGATATTCGCCCGACGAGGTTAAATTTGTAAGCGCGTCCGACCCTGAGGACGGAATGGCGTGCGCGAGCGAGGTTTATACGCAGGACAGTGTTGTTTCGGCGGCTATTATGTCGACAGATGTTTTTGATAAAGACTCTCAGGACCTCGGCAAATATGTTTTTTCCGTTCTTGACGGCGTTACGGACGTTACGTTTAAGGTTCTTACGCAAAAGCCGTATCTTACGCGCGCGTTCGATAAGGATGAAAATCAGATTTTAATAAACGGATATGAAAAGAAGGCTTTTTCGGGATGCTTTCATTTTGAACGGGAGATAATTCCGGGATATGCTCCCACATGTGTTAAGGCAGGGCTTTCCGACGGCGAAAAATGTACAAAATGCGGAGAGATAACCGTTGATCAAAAGGAGATTCCCGCCCTCGGACATACGGAGGAAAACGGCATTTGTACGGTCTGCGGAGAGAAAATTATTACGGTAAAGCCTACCGTAAAGGATTCGAGCGGATATGCGGTTGATTATGATAAGAAAACCGTAACTCTTATGCCGAAAAAAACATCCGCGCTGTCCGTGTATGAATTTCGTTCAAATTTTAACGAGGATTTGACGTTTGCTCCCGACGCCGTTACGGTTAAAAACGCTCTTAAATTTACATGCGGCGATGAATATACCGTTATATTGAAAGGCGACGTAAATTCGGACGGCGGCATAACTGCCGAGGACGCGAGAATTATTCTCAGAATGTCCGCGAAGCTTGAAACTCCCGATGAAGTTCAAAAATCGGCGGCGGATATTAATTCGGACGGAAAAGTAACATCGTCCGAAGCGAGAACCGTGCTGAGATTTTCGGCGAGATTGACCGATACCGTGCAGGACAAAAAATAAATTGTCAGCATGCATGGCTGTAATGAAATTTTTATTTCATTACGGCTTTATGTTTTTTTTGCGGATATGTACGGCTTCGTGACAAAGAAAACGGAATCCGGCCGCGTTTGCGGCAGTCCTACGGCGCGTCGTTTTTTTGTTTCGGCGGGGCTGTTATTCTCCTTTATAAAATATTTTTTCGGCAATGCAAATTATTGTTGACAAAACCGAAAACTTGCTTTATAATCCCGACTTTGACAGTTTGCAAAGAATAAAGACCTCAGAACCCTATGAAAATCAA
>CAVGCY010000057.1:0-63301 GCA_963627915.1 Bacteroidaceae bacterium
AAATGGCGGAGAGAGTGGGATTCGAACCCACGGTACCCGCAAAGGTACGACGGTTTTCAAGACCGTTCCGTTATGACCGCTTCGGTATCTCTCCGTGTGCTAATAGATGATATCATAATAAAAGCGTTATGTCAAGAGTTTTTAAGGGAATAATTTTCAAAAACCGTCGTAAATATTTTTAATTTCTGTTTTGATAGTAAATATCCGATATGATTTTAAGCGCGTTAAGCCCCTCTTTTCCGTCAACCTTAAACGGTACGTTATTTATTACGGAATCGTAAAAATCATTTATAAGCAATGTATGTCCGTCGCCCCAGTACGCTTTTTCGCCCTTTTTGATTCTGAACGGGATAATCTCCGTTTCAAATGAATCTCTGAACACGAAAACGTCGCCGTTAAACAAAATTCTGCCCCTTTCGCAGTCTATTTGTATTTCAACGGGGGAGTCTGACGAATAGCATAAGCTTGCGTAAAACAATGCGTTTACGCCGGAATCAAACGTAATAAGGGCGTCGGCGGTGTCCTCGGTTTCGACAAGCCCCTTAAGTCTTTTCTGCGATACTGTTCCGACCGTTTTTACGGGAGTTCCCGGACAAAGCCACTGTATTAAATCAAGCGTATGTACAGCCTGATTTATAAGCACTCCGCCGCCCTCGTATTTAAGAACCCCGTGCCATGCGTCTCTTGAATAATAATTCATATCTCTGTTCCATGCTACAGATCCTTTTATGCCCGTAACAGCTCCGAGCTCGTTTGAATCGAGGATTTCCTTAATTTTCAGGGTTGACGGATTATACCTGTTCTGATAGCATACTCCGAGGTAAACGCCGTTTCTTGCCGAAACTTCAACAGTCTTAACGGCGTCCGTATAAGTCGTTGCAAGCGGTTTTTCACACAGAACATGCTTGCCTTTGTTCATCGCTTTTATCGCCATGGGGGCGTGAAGGTAATGCGGGGTGCATATATGCAGAACGTCGAATCCGCCCCATTCAAGCATTTCGTCAAAATTATAAAATGCCTTAGCTCCCGTTTTTTCGGCGGCGCTGTCGGCGCGTTCTCTTATAATGTCGCATACTCCGGTAATTTCACAGTTTTCGTTTTTTAAAAGCGCTTCAATATGAACCCTGCTGATATTCCCGATTCCCGCTATGCACGCTCTGAGTTTGCCCATGCTGTCCACTTCCTTGCTGACATTATATATTATGTATCAAAATAATTCAACATTTTATCAGAGAAAGTATTTTTTTATTATTTGTACAAAATTGATTGCATTATAACTTTTTTTATGTTACAATAATCACACTTATAATATTCAAATTGAAGTGAGTGATTATTTTGAAGAAAACATTTAAATCGTTTCTGGCGGTTCTTTTAAGCGTGATGATGCTGTTTTCAACATGCGCGATCGCGTCGGCTGAGGATACCGCCGCCGCGGATGAGCCTGTGAGTGAGGCGGAGATTGTCGAATCGACAAGCAATGTCCAGTATAAGGGCGGTATCGTAGGATTCCTTAACAAAATTGTTAACGGAATATGCAGTGCAGTATTTAATGTTCTCGGTTTTATTCTTCCCGGAACAGACAGAGTTATCGACAGAAAGGACTATGTAAGCGAGAATTTCTACAGCGGTACGGAGGAGTTTTTGGACGCTCCCGCAGAGAACGCAAGATGGAATCTCGGCTATGGCTCTGAGTCGATTATCCCCGACAACTTCGGAGAGAGAAGCTATCACATGGCGGGCTATGATCTTAACAAGAACGCTACGGAGGCTCTCGATGATCTTAAGGTAAGAGTCGTTGCTTTAAGCGACGGAACGGACAGAGGAATTACGATTCTTGCGAATATAGACTGTATAGGTATCGCAAATTCCGACGTTAAGCGCATCAGAGCCGCTCTTGCCGACTATGCGCAGGAAAAGAATATTGTCAGCATTAATATTTCTTCTTCGCATACGCATTCCGGCATTGACTCTCAGGGTATATGGGCAGAGCAGCCCAAGACGGCGTTTAATAACCTTTTCTCCGCTCTTTCGTTCGGTCTTAAGGATACCATCAACGGTGTTGACGAGGAGTTCATGCAGACGATTATAACAAGGACGCAGTCCGCCGTTAAAGAGGCTGTGGAGAGCATGACGACAGGTTCTCTTACATATGCCGCAAAGGACGGTACGACTTATATTTACGACCGCAGCGAACCGAGAGTTATTATGAAGGATATCGTAAGATTTGTATTTACTCCCGATGACGCGGACGTAAAGCCCACCATGATTGCCAACTTCGGATGTCATCCCGAGGTTGTGGGATATACGAGCGATAAAATTTCAGCCGACTTCATTCCTTATATGGAGGAGGTTATCAATGCTCACGGCTATAATATGCTTTTCATTCAAAGCTCCATAGGCAATTCCACCGAGGACAGAGGCGACTGCTGCGACGGTCTTGATATAGACAGACATCAGGCTGTTATAAGATTCGGAAACGAGGTTGCGTATTTCCTTCTCGGAATGACCGAAACAGAGGAATACTGCAAGGAAAATATTGTAGACTGGGACAGAGAGAATGCGACAATCGAGGCTCTCGGAGAGAACGCTTCGTGGTATACCGCATGGTATGAAAACTGGGAACCCGTTGAGGAAACAGAGGTAGCTCCGCTTCTCAATGTAAGACTTCAGGAGTTTATTATCAAGGTTGAGAACGGAATCTACAAGGGCATGGGCAAGCTCTCTCTTGCCAACAATATAATGCTCAAGGACGGGCTTGACATTTATACCGTTACGGAAATCGGATATATGGAGCTTGGTACGGATATTATGGTAATGCTCAGTCCCGGCGAAACGTATCCCGAGCTTGTATGCGGCGGAGCGGATATGGACGAGTTTGAATATGCTCCTTTAAGAGAAATATATTCGGATAAAACCGTTCTTGATTTTGATCTTATGAACGACGCTATAGGTTATATCATTCCCGATAATCAGTACACATACTGTACTATTATGAAGGAGGACGGCAAGCTGACGTTTGACAACGCATGGGGAATGACTTCAATGGGCGAGCATACGGCTTCACAGCTTATAAGCAATTTCAATTCGATTGTCGACAGTGTAAAATAAATTTATAAAATAAACGAAAAATCGAAACCGATGAAAAATGCGGTTTCGATTTTTTATTTATGCTTTTTATGCGGTTATGCCTTTTTGTCCTTAAGCATACATACGGCGTTGACGGCTATGAATCCGAGTGTTGCCGTGACGATCAGCGTCTGTGTGATTTTGAGAAAACGAAGCGTTTTGTTTGCCTTGTGTATCGTATTCACGCAGTTTAATAATCTGTCCATTTTTTAAACTCCTTTTCCCGTTAATAATACTCCGTGCGCTATTGACGGAATTGGCAGCGACTGCTGCGAGGTCGTCGGCGACATAAGTGCGCCCGTTCCCGCAAAGAAAACTTTTTTAAGTTCGCCCGAGGACAGCTTTTTGAATATATAAGAGCAAACAACGCATGCGGAGCATCCGCAGCCCGAACCGCCGGAATGGACATTCTGTTTTTCTCTGTCAAAAAGCATAAGGCCGCAGTCGTTGTGCACATTTGAAATATTTATATTGTAATTATCGTCAAGTATATCTTTCAGCAGCTCTGAGCCTGTTTCTCCGAGGTCGCCCGTTAAAATCAAATCGTAATCCTCAGGCGCAGTCTTTGTGTCGATGAGAAATCTTGCTATCGTGTCCGCCGCCGCGGGCGCCATCGCCGCTCCCATATTGTTTGCGTCCGTTATCCCCATGTCGCAGATTCTGCCGAAAATCGCAGAGTCGATTTTAACATTTGAACCGTTGTGCGTATTTGATATGACGGACGCGCCCGCGGCGGTTGCCGTCCTCTGTGCTGTCGGCGGCCGCTGTCCTCCGTATTCAAGCGGGAATCTGAACTGTTTTTCCGCCGAACAGAAATGAGATGACGCGGACGCGAGCGCATGTTTTGCGCCGCCTGACGAAACGAACGCCGCGCACATTGCCATCGCCAGCGCCATGGTCGAACACGCTCCGAAAAGACCTGCCAGCGGAATGTTCATCGATTTTACTCCGAATGTGGTTGCGCAGCACTGATTTAAAAGGTCGCCTCCGAAATGTATATCAATATTTTCCGGGATGAGATTTGCTTTTTCCATAGCGGCGGCGACCGCTTTTTTGTGAAGTTCGCTTTCCGCCTGTTCCCACGAGGTCTGACCTATTCCGTCATCGGGGCTGCTGAAGTCGAAGTATTTGCCGATAGGACCGTCGTTCTCTGTTTTTCCGACAGCCGAGGCTGCGGAGGATATAAAAACGCCGTCGGTTTTGACTGTGTGTTTTCCTATTCTGTTCATTTCATAATTCTCCCGATTTAACAAAAGCAGTAGTATATAACGCCGTAAACAAACGCCGCGCAACAGCCGTAAACTATTACCGGACCTGCTATTATAAACATTTTTGCCGCCGTTCCGGCGATTCTGCCCTCTGTCTGAAATTCTATAGCGGGCGCCGCAACCGCATTTGCAAATCCCGTAATCGGAACGAGCGTGCCCGCGCCCGCGTGTTCGGCGATTTTGTCGAATACTCCGAGTCCGGTCAGTGCCGCGGCTATAACTATCAGAGTAACGGATACAAGCGATTTTACCGTATCTTCTTTCATTCCGAAATTTGTATACAGAACTCTGAATGCCTGTCCGATAAGGCAGATAAGTCCGCCCGAAACGAAGGCTTTAACGCAGTTTAACGCGACAGGGGATTTTGGCGACGCGTTTTTTACTTTTTCGGAGTATACCTTAGCCGCGCCGGTTTTTTTGTTTTTCAAAATCATCATATCCTTGCTGTGTTTATGTTTTTATTGTCTGCCGTTATTGTAAAAAAATACATGTACAATTTAAACGATAAATACGTGGGTAATTCGTTATATATTAATAAAATATTAACTAACTCTTGATTTTTTATAAAAAAAGGTGTAATCTGTTATTAAAGTATAATGCTCGGTTTGCTCTGAGTTAATAATTTTCTGACAGGTGATTATTTATGAAAAAAATTATGTCCGTAATTTTTGCTTTGCTTATCTGCACAACCTTTGTTTTAACAGGTTGTAAGGATAAAAATACGGTGTCTCCCGATTCGGAGCTTGTAACAGATGAAAACCTTTTAGGTTCGATTCATCAGGCTAACGAAATTGCTTCTCCGGGTGAAACGGTAAGCGAGGTTCAGACTGCCGCGGATATTCAGACGTTTATAAACGGCGTGTTCTATCTCGAGGGTACGATGTATACGGAGGATTCCGACGACGGAATGAATGTTAATATCGCAATGAACGGTCAGCAGGCCATTCAGATTACCACTACGATGAGCGGTATTTATCTCGGCATATATCACGAGGGCGATAAGACATACGTTATCAATGTTGCGCAGAATACCTATCTTGAGCTTACAGACAGCATCAGAAAAATGCTCGGACTTGACGATTTGGATATGAGCGTCGACCTTTCGTCGGACGACGGTGCCGTAACAAAATACTACAACGTTAAAATTAACGGTACAGACGGCATCTGCTCCGAGGTTACTTCAACGGAAGGAAATGTTACAAAGCTTTATACCATGGGCGATAAGCTTGTACAGGTTGATTCCTATGATAAGGATAATAATCTTACATCGCGTATAGTTGTTTCCTCCATTACCGCAACGATTCCGTCGAATCAGCTTACTCTTAACGGTCTTGAAATGGCTTCTTCCTTCTACAGCTTCTTTACCAGTATGGCGGGAGATCAGTAAAAAAATGAAAAAGACCGCTTTGGTTACCGGCGGCGGCAGAGGAATCGGCTGTCAGACGGTAAGGCGGTTATGCCTTGACGGATATAATACGGCATTTTGTTATAACAGCTCCGAGGATAGCGCAAAGGCCTTATCCTCAGAGCTTTCTTCTTTGGGTTATAATGTTTTTGCCGTAAGGTGCGATATTTCGTCAGGCGTTTCCGTTAAAGAAATGTTTGAAAAAATAAGAAAAGAGTTCGGAGAAATTGATTTGCTGGTCAACAATGCCGGAATAGCTCAGCAGAAGCTTTTTACGGATATCACCGATTCCGATTGGGATAAACTGATAGGCACGGATCTTTCGGGCGTTTTTTATGCATGCAGAGAGGCTCTGCCGTATATGATAAGACAAAAGAGCGGAAAAATTATAAACGTGTCCTCAATGTGGGGGCAGGTCGGAGCTTCATGCGAGGTTCACTATTCTGCGGCAAAAGCGGGCGTTATAGGGCTTACAAAGGCTCTTGCCAAGGAGACTGGTCCTTCGGGGATTACCGTAAACTGCGTGTGTCCCGGAGTTGTCGATACTGATATGATGTCCTCGTTTTCAAAAGAGGATAAAGACGCGCTGACGGAGGAAATACCTCTCGGACGGATAGCTTCGGCGGACGATATTGCGCACGTCATATCGTTTCTGGCTTCCGATTCCGCGGACTACATTACGGGACAGATAATTCCCGTAAACGGCGGATTTGTGATTTAAATCCGGATTGTATTGGAATATTAAAAAAAATACCCGACGTGACTTCACGCTTCGAGTATTTTTTTATTTTCAATTATTTATATGCTGATAATTACGGATATATGCGAATAATTACAGAGCTTTTTTGATAGCTTCGAGCAAATCGCCGTATTCCTCAAATGCGGGGATGTCGGGGTAGTCGGCTTTTATTTTATCGGTACTCTTGAATAAGAATCCCGCCTTGCTTGCCTGAATCATGCCCAGGTCGTTGAAGCTGTCGCCGGAGGCTATGGTGTCGTAGCCTATCGACTGCAATGCCCTGACCGTAGTGAGCTTTGACTTTTCGCATCTCATCTTAAATCCGGTAATTTCGCCGTTCCCGGCAACCTCAAGCGTGTTGCAGAATATTGTCGGCCAACCGAGTTTCTCCATAAGCGGAGAAGCGAACTGTTCAAACGTGTCGCTTAGAATTATCACCTGGGTGATACTTCTTAATTCGTCGAGAAATTCCTTCGCGCCGGGCATAATATCGATTTTTGAAATAGTTTCCTTTATTTCCTTAAGTCCGAGATTATGCTCTTTAAGTATTTTTATACGGTAATTCATGAGCTTATCATAATCAGGCTCGTCGCGGGTAGTCTTTTTTAACTCGGATATTCCCGTTTCCTCTGCAAACGCTATCCATATTTCGGGGACAAGTACGCCCTCCATATCAAGACATACAATATTCATAAATATAACCTTCTTTGTTTTTTCTTTGATTTTATCACATATCAGCCTTTCGGGCAACAGTTAAATGAAAAATTACGCGTTTTTTTGCATAATAATTATGAGAGTTTTTCCGTCTGCCGTTACGGTATCGGTTATATTGAACCCGTACGACTGATATTTTGAAACAAATTCTTCATCGTCGTTGTATCTTGCGTCTATTATAACGTATGAAACATCGTCGTTCTCGTTATATTGATGATAATAAATTTCATATATCGTATCGCGGTTTGCGAGCTTTGCGAGAAGTCTTGTAGAGCATATGACTCCGGCGTCCTCCGGGATTGATTCGCATGCCTCCCTCATGACGGAGTATTGATTTTTATTTTCTTTATAATAATTCGCAGTCGTTACGGCTGACGGAATGTTGACGGCCCAGAAGCACATTGCGCTTATAATCAGTGATGAGATAAGCATTTGATCGGCTGTTTTCTTTTTCAATTCCGATACGTTCAGCGCGGCAAGATAAATAAGAAACGCTGCGCTTCCGAAGCAGTACTGAAATCCCAGGTCAAACTGATACGTGTACATTGTCATCAGATTTAAAAGTATCATGGGGCATAAAAGCACCGCGCGCGATATTTTTCTTATAGCAAAGGGCAGAAATGCAAGCGGAGCTGTAAGCTTTATCAGAAACAGAACCTTCGGGGCATATTCTCCGTCGGCGTCCGTAAAAAGCTGAGTGAAAACATATCCCGGCGAAGCGATAATATTTTTAATCATGGAAAAGAGCGAATCATCGGTAACGAAGTTTGCATATCTGCTTGTCATAACGCCGTCGCCGCTCTTTGCAAGATAGTACGTTATTGCCAAAAAATATGCAATCGAAACGACGGACATTGCCGCCGGACGTATTATTTTTTTTGATGAGAACGCACAGTAAAGCGCAAAAAATACGATATATACGGCCGCGTCCTCTTTTGTTATCAGCGTTAAGGCTGCAAATATGTACATAGGTATGTATTTTTTCTTTTCGTAAAAACAGAAAACCCACAGCAGGAGAGGCGTAAGAAAACAGTTTTCGTGAAAATCGTAGTTTGTGCCGAGGGTCAGCGCAGGGAGAAACATTACGCAGGCGGCGAATATACAGCTTCTCATTTCCGTCATCTTTAACGTTCGGCAGATGAAAAAAGCGGGAATGCAGGATGACGCGAGAATAAATACCTGGCAAAGCTCGAGAGTTATGTCGGACGGGAATATTTTGAATATCGGCGCAATAACATAAAGTATGGGCGACATGTGAACGTCAAAATGCGAAAGAAGCCTGTCTCGTTCGCATGTTGTGACGGGCTCGAGCGTTTTGCAGATGTTTCTGAACATGTGAACGAACAGTCCGTGGTCAAAGTTCGGAGTTTCGAAAATAAGGCATTTCATTGTCGTTCTGTATCCGACGGTTAAAGCGAAAACGGCGAAAACGGCGCATATCACGGATACGGAGATTTTTTTTCCGATTTTTATTTTATCCGTGTTTATCAGATTTTTTGAAGAATACCAGCTTACCGCGAGAGATGCCGCTATGCCCAGCGTCAGCGCAAATCCGAGCTGTCCTTTTTTTGTAAGCATTATAAAAAAATATGCCGCCGTTATTATCGGAAAAACTATCGCGTCAAATTTTATTTTCGTAAAAGTAAAAGCGATGACGGAAAGTATTACGTAAAATGACGCAACAAGCGTAAGAACGCTTATTATACCGATTGAAGCATAATCGGAAATATTGTCGAATGTATGTCCCGAAACAAGAATTAAAAATACAGATGAAAAACTCAGCGCCGAGAATATCCGCAGAATATGAAATGACGGATCGATAAGCTCCAGCCGTTTTTTTATTTTGTCGAAGTCAGCCATAATTAGAACCTCCGTGGCATATTACGTTAATTATAATACCGATATGAGAAATTATAATTACATATTAGAAAAATAAAAATATGTTTACTTTATCCGCATAATGTTATATGATTAATTATATGCAATTATCGGATTGATTCGGATGAAAGGGGACGATTTATACGGTTACTCTGCTTTCAAAAATTTTTATAAAAAATCGCACTGATGTTACCGATTCCGCGGTCAGACGCGCTTACGGCATGATTTGCGGCGTTGTGGGCATAATGCTGAACGTTATTCTTTTTGTATGTAAATTTACGGCGGGTTATCTGACCGGTTCTGTCGCCATTACCGCCGATTCGTTTAATAATCTGTCCGACGCGGGTTCGTCGCTTATAACTCTTATCGGATTTAAGCTCTCCGGAAGAAAGCCCGACACGTCGCATCCGTTCGGACACGGACGAATCGAATATATCGCCGGACTTGCCGTTTCCGCGCTTATTATAATAATGGGCTCAGAGCTGTTTAAATCGTCCGCGGGTAAGATAATTCATCCGGAGACTGCAGACAGCGGATATTTTGTTCTGACGGTTTGCATACTCGTTTTCTCGATTCTCGTAAAGGTCTATATGGCATTTTATAACACTAAAACGGGCAGGCTTATAAAGTCGGAAACGATGAAAGCAGCCGCCGCCGATTCGCTGAGCGATACAATAGCGACGTTTGTCGTACTAATTTCGAGCGTTGTATCTCATTATACATCCGTAAATATAGACGGTTACGCCGGCGTTATTGTTGCATTGTTTATTATTTCGGCGGGAATCGGCGCCGCAAAGGATACGATTAATCCTCTGTTGGGGCAGACGCCCGATCCCGAGGTTGTATCGGGAATAAGAAATGTTGTTCTGTCGCACAGTGAGATATGCGGACTTCACGACATGGTTATCCATGATTACGGACCGGGAAGATTTATGGTTTCGCTTCATGCGGAGGTTCCCGGCGACAGGGACATTTTTGAAATTCACGATGTTATCGACAGAATCGAAAACGAGCTTTACGAAAAATATCATTGTGAAGTAACGATACATATGGATCCTATCGATATTAATAATCCGGCGGTGAACGAGGCGAAGAAGAAAACAGCCGAGCTTGTAAAAGAGATTGACGGCGGAATAACGATTCACGATTTCAGAATGGTTCCGGGTAATACGCATACGAATTGCATATTTGACGTTGTTGTTCCGTTTGAATGCAAAAAAAGCGATGAAGAAATAAAACAAACGATTAATAATAAAATAAAGGAAATTGACGGGGCATATGTTGCCGCCGTCAGAATAGACAGAGGTTATGTGTGATAAAAAAATATACAAATACGAGCTTCACTGCCATACGTCGGAGGTGAGCAGATGCGGAACCGTCAGCGGAGCAGAGGCTGCAAAAATGTATAAGGAAGCGGGATATGACGGACTTGTTATAACGGATCATTATTCTCCGATGACATTTTCCCCTCTTACCGTATTCCGTCCGCAGAGCGCCGCCGATTTTTATATGAGCGGATACAAAAGCGCGCTCGGTGAGGCCGATGAAAATTTTACGGTTCTTCTCGGCATGGAGCTGAGATACTATGCGACCGCAAACGACTATCTTGTGTTCGGCGTTACGGAGGAATTTCTGAAAAAAAGCGGAAATTTAATGGCGATGTACCCGAGACGGTTTTATTCTCTTGCAAAAAAAAGCGGACTTATTACGGTTCAGGCTCATCCGTTCAGAGAAATGATGATTCGTACGAATCCTATATATCTTGACGGGTGCGAAGTGTATAACGGAAAGCAGAAAAGCGAGTCGGAGAGCGCAAACGCGTTGAAATGGGCGCAGGATAATAATATAAAAATAAGAACCTCAGGCAGCGATTTTCACAGACCGTCAAACCTTGCGAAGGGCGGAATAGCGACATCCGAAAGAATAAGAACGAATGAAGATTTAATCAGGGTTCTTACGCAGGGAAACTTTTCGATTATTAAAAATTCGGAAATAATAGGCGATTGAAATAAACTTGTATCGTTTTTTTGTGATTTTGCCGACGGTGTGAGATTTTTTATGTTCGAGCCGAAACGGAACGGAAATTTATATGGTCAAATTGAACGAAATTGATAATTAAAAAACGGCAGAATGCCGAAATGGATTTAATCGGTTTACTTTTTAATTGCATTTATGTATAATAATAATCGGACTACATATACGGAGGTTTAATAAGGATGAATAAGAGTTTAAAAAAGATTCTGTGCGTCGTTCTTGCCGCGGTAATTCTTACCGTTCCGTTTACGGGTTCGGCTTCCGCATTCAGGATTGATATCGATTATAAAATCAATAATCCATATGCGGATATTGACTGGAAATCCGTTAACCGTTACAAGGCGGAGCTTCATTGTCACACGACCGCGACGGACGGCGGCGACACGCTTAAGGAAATGATTGAAAAGCATTACGAGCTTGGATACGACATAATGGCGGTTACGGATCACGGCACAACCGATTACGATTGGACTAACCCCAATTATATTCCCGAACTGAAAACGGCGCTTACGTTAAGAAAGGGCAATCTTCCCATTGTCGGCCTCAATAAGGACGGCGGAGAGGCGGAAAACGGAAACAAATATACTCTTACAGAGGATAAAAACGGCGATCAGTTTTATTATCAAACGGATTCGAGCGGAAAAAACGGCAAGATGATGATGCGCGTTCCGTTCGGAATCGAGAACAATCCGACATCGTTTAATAACGCTCATGTAAACAGCTGGTTCGTTGATTACGGCAACGGTTATCTCGGCGGAACGAGCGATTATTATACTCCTATCACAAACGTTCAGAAGCTCGGCGGTTTAAGCGTTATAAACCATCCCGGCGAATATACGTCGGCAAGAAACGCCGTTACCTCGTCCGAGGCTTACAATAAAAATAATGTTCATTATAATTACGTTATAAGCAAATACGAAACTCTTCTTCTCAACAACAGCACATGTCTCGGAATTGATATTAACTCAAAGGGCGATTACAGAACGAGATTTGACCGTAAGCTCTGGGATATTCTTCTTACGGATCTTGTTCCGCACGGCAGAAACGTATATGCGATAGGCTCGTCCGACGCTCACAATCTCGGTATCGTTAACTCCGGATATACGATAGTTCTTATGCCCGAGCTTTCCAATGCTTCGCTCAAATCCGCTCTTTCAAAGGGTGAATTTTTCGCAGCAAGCAGATATATAGGCAATTATGATGAGCTTGTAACTTATGCAAAGACTCTCTGTGCGTCAAGCAACAAAAACGCGGCGGCGCTCGGAGCAAAAATGAAAGAGGCTTATGAAACAATCGCAGACGAAATTTCCGAAAACGGAAAGCAGAGCACTATATTCCAATTTGACGAGACTCAGTCAAATGCCGTAATCAGAGGTATTACGGTTGACGATAAGGAGGATCGTATCACGATTGACACGGACGGATTTTATGTTCGTTGGGTTTCGGACGGTAAGACCGTTGCGACGGGCAAAACCGTTGATCTCGATAACTGCGATAACATTGGTTCGTATATCAGAGCCGAAATTATCGGCAAGGGCGGAATCGTTTATACTCAGGCATTTACGCTTGAATATAAGGGCGCTCCGGAGGCGAAGGAGATTAACTCTTCGGATCTCGGAAGTATCGCCTCCGTATTCTGCGACTCTCTTGTCAGATTCCTTTCTGCTTTCAGAAATGTTTTCGATATGATTTACAAGATATTCGGAGCTAAGGCGCTGTGATAAATGACGCGTCACACGGACTAAAATAATCAAATACGGGCTGTATTTCGCAAAAAAGCATGAATGTCAATGCCTAATGCGGAATACAGCCCCTGTATTTTTATGTTTTCAATGAATGAGTATGTCCTTTTTTATGGACTTTTTAATAAAATAATGATTACAATTTTGTTAATATGGTTGAATTAAGCGTTTGAATTTGATATAATCTCTTAAAATATAAATTTTTTTATATTGATTTTAATTTCCGGATTCGGTGTGCAGGAGGATGTATTATGGATAAAAAAGCATTAAACAGAAGCCTTCGTGTTGTAAAAGCGCGCATTTCAGGCGTTGCAGAGCTTATTAAGTCCAACAAAAAAACAGCCTCCGTGATAGGAGCCGCGGTTCTTATTGTCGTTGTCGTATTTATAATTGCATGTTCTTCATGCTCGGCGGCAAAGAAAAATAAAAATGAGGAGCCTTCTTCCGAGCCTCCTTCATTGACAGTTTCCGAGCCGATTACAATCGAGCCGGAGACGTCCGCAGTTCCGGGACAGGGTAAGTATAAGGTAACTTTGGAGAATACCGATACGCTTAATTTAAGACTTATTCCGTCGTCCACATCATCCGACACAAAGATTATAGCGACTATTCCCAACGGCACGGAGCTTAACGTTCAGTTTGTTTATAACGGCTGGGGATTTGTCGAATACGGCGATTATTCGGGATGGGTTTCCATGGAATTTCTTACACCGATACAGTAATAATCCATAAGGAGACGAATCCTTTGAAAGGACTGAGTTAATGGATAAATTTCCGTTTGACGATAACGGCGAGGATATTAATGATTATCATGCGGTAAATCTGCCCGATTCTTCGGACGATATGAACGAAGACGACATTATCGGCATGTTTGAAAAAGCCGATAACGGCATTTCAGACGGTTCCGCCGAAAAACCGAAAAATTCTGCGGGCGGAGCAGACGTTAAATCCGAGCCTGAAAAAAAGAAGAAAAAAAAGAAGAGAAATAAAAAGAAACGCAAGCCTCTTTCACCTAAGGTAAGACGTTTTCTGACGGTGTTTATTTCGATAATTCTCGTGTTCGCGCTCACGGTTACGAGCGTGTGCGGATATGTTCTTATCAATATGATTAAAACCGTTAACGGCGATATTATAATCGATTTGAATCAGGAGAAGGCGGAGCAGAGTCAGACAACGATTATTTACTCGATGGATTCAAACAATAACCCGGTGGAAATGGCGCGGCTTCACGGCGTTGAAAACAGAATATGGGTTTCGCTCGATAAAGTTCCCGAGAATCTGCAAAACGCATATATCGCGCTTGAGGATAAGAGATTTAAAACTCATTCCGGCGTAGACTGGGTCAGAACGGCGTCGGTCGTTATAGTCCATCATTTCTCACAGGGCGGTTCTACCATTACTCAGCAGCTTATTAAAAACATGACGGGCGAAAACGGACGTACCTTCGTTCGTAAATTCAGAGAGATACAGTATGCTCTCAATCTTGAAAAGCATTATTCAAAGGATACGATACTTGAGGCTTATCTTAACACGATTTATCTTGACGCGGGATGTTACGGAGTCGAATCGGCTTCGGAATATTACTTCGGCAAAGAGGTCAGCGAACTGAATCTTGCGGAGAGCGCGTGTATTGCGGCCATTACACAGGCTCCCAGACAGTATAATCCCATGATAAATCCCGATAAAAATAAGGAAAGACAGAAGGTTTGTCTTGATAATATGCTGGAATACGGCATGATTACTCAGGCGGAACATGACGAAGCTCTTAATTATGAGCTGATTTTAACCAACAGCGACGAATACGAGCCGAAAAAGGATGAGAACGGCGACGGCGAAACTCTTGCTTCATCCATACTTGGAGAGCAGGACGAAATTCAGAGCTATTATGTTGACTATGTTATAGATTCGGTTATATCCGATCTTCAGACGGCTTACGGCTGGACTCCGAGTGAGGCATGGCGAAAGGTATATTCGGGCGGACTTAAAATTTATTCCGCCGTAGATACCGAGGTTCAGAAAACGATTGAGGATATCTACTATAACAGAAGCGATTTTCCGCAGGCAAAAAATTCCAAGGGCGAGGACATTCAGTCCTGTATGACGGTAATGGATTATGAGGGCAGAGTCGTCGGAATTGTAGGTCAGGCGGGACAGAAAACGGCAAACCGCTGTCTTAACATTGCAACGGACAGTGCAAGACAGCCCGGTTCTTCCATAAAACCGCTGAGCGTTTATTCGCTTGCGATTGATTCGGACGAATATTCGTGGTCGTATCCGCTTGTTCAGAACTACGGTATTTTGGTCAACGGCGAGCGATGGCCTGTAAACTACGGCGGCGATCCCGGTTCTCCCGGAAGCTATAAAAATATTCAGCAGGCTCTTGCGCCTTCGGATAATACGATTCCGGCACAGATTGTTGATCATTTTACGCCTGAAAAATGCTTTGAATGGCTTACGGAAACATTTCATATTACAACTACAAAGGATACGGATAACAATTATTCGTCCATGGCTGTCGGCGGTATGAGCTACGGTCTTACGTCCCTTGAGATGACTGCCGCATATGCGACGTTCGGAAACGGCGGAAAATATTACAAGCCTTATTGTTATTACAGAGTTACAAATTCAACCGGTTCGAAGGTTCTCCTGTCGCACAATGACGAGGGAGAGCAGGTAATGAGCACAGGTACGGCATATGTCATGAATCAGCTTTTGCAGACAGTTGTAACGTCATATAACGGTACTGCGAGAAATTATCCCGTAAGCGGATACGAAACGTTTGCAAAAACCGGTACTACTACGGACAACAAGGACTACTGGTTCGTCGGAGGCACTCCGTATTATGTGTCGGCAATATGGTTCGGTTATTCGCAGTATCCGGAGGATATGACGGGCAAGGTAACGGGAAAACCGGCCGGCAGAGTGTTCCAGCGCGTCATGAACGCTATTCATGCCGAGCTTGATGAAAAAACGTTTGAAGTTCCCGATGACGTCGTTCAGAAATCGTATTGTACGAGAACGGGACTTATAGCCGGTTCTTACTGTTCAAGTACGTCAAAGGGCTGGTATAAGACGAGCAATATTCCCGCGACGTGCAGCGGAAGTCACGGTTACGCCGAAACGGCCGCGGCGGAAACAACGGCTGCTGCGGCGGAAACAACGGCTGCGGCTAATCAGACAACAGCGGCGGCAACGACTCAGGCCGTGACGCCGGAGCCTGATGTCGATCCGGCAGATCAGAATCCGGATGTTCAGCCTGTACAGAATCCGGAGAATAATCCCGATTAAGAGGCAAAGCGATGATAATAATGTCCGTTGACTACGGGGATGTCCGTACCGGCATCGCCGTATGCGATAAAAATGAAATGCTTGCCTCTCCGGTAAGGGTTATAACCGAGACTGACCCTGACGTGCTTTCGGATGATATCGCGGAGGACGCGTTACGTCTGAACGCCGAAATGATAGTTGTCGGTCTGCCGAAAAACATGGACGGCTCCGAGGGTTTCAGAGCCGAGGCATGCAGAGAGTTTGCGTCTTTTCTTGAGGTAAAAACAGGCGTTCCCGTTCATCTTTACGACGAGCGTCTAACGACGGTCAGCGCTCATAACGCGCTGAATCTGACAAATACGCGCGGAAAGAAACGAAAATCCGTGATTGACGCGGTGTCCGCGGTTATGATTCTCGAGGATTATATGCGTTACCGCCGGAATTTGATTTAATACTGATATTTGCTCTGTCTTCTCCGAATTTTCGGGGCAGACAGGGCTTTTTTACTATTCTGCCGTTAACCGGTTTTAATCCGAACATATCCTCCGCCGTGACCGAATAAAACCATCCTGCCGACCCAGTGTACAGACTCCATCCTCCGCGAGCGTACATCTTTTCGTTTGTATAAACGTCCGCGGACAGGTAAAACGGTTCATTCTTATAAACCGAAGTTTTTTTCTTTGCGGGATTAATTGCAGACAGAATTTCATATCCGCGTTCGGCGTCTCCCGATTTGAAGAATGCTTCGGCGAGCCATACGGCGGCGTGCGTGTACTGCCCGGCGTTTTCTCTGATTCCGTGCGGATAATCGTTGACGTATCCGGCGCGCAGAGTTTTTTTGTCAAACGGAACGTCAAATAATTTTACAACGGAATTTTCCTTGTCAAATAATTCTCTGTACGCTGTGTCGAGGGCAGTTTTCTGTCTTTCGCTTTTAGGCATCGAGGATAAAACGGAGAATGCCTGCGGCAGAATGTCGAGTTTGCACGCGTCTGACAGCTTGCTTCCCATTGCTTTGCCCGAATCGTAAAAAGCACGCAGATATCTGTCACCCTCCCAGGCGAAATCTTCAACGCTTCTTATAAGTTCAACTCGGATTTTTTTATATTTCTCAGCCCTTTTTAAATCGTTTAACGATTCCGATATTTTTGAAAAATCATCGAGTATTCCGATTAAAAACATTGCAAGCCATACGCTTTCGCCTCTGCCGTTTGTTCCGACGGCGTTAAAAGAGTCGTTCCAGTCTCCGCCTTTTATTAACGGAAGCGAATGACCGCCGAAGGCAAGCGAATGCTCTATTGCCCGTACGCAGTGCGCGTAGAGGGATTCACGCTCTTTTGTAAACGAAGCTTCAAAGCATTTTTGAGTTTCGTTTTCTTCTAATTTTTCTCCTGTAATAAACGGAAGTCTGACCGACAGTATTTTATTGTCCCCGGTTTTGAAAATATATTTGCATACGCAAAAGGGAAGCCACAAAAGGTCGTCGGAATATTTTGTTCTGGCACCGAAAAGGCGTATTCCGTTTTTAACGGGAAGAACGTGAAACCAGTGAAAAACGTCACCTTCCGCAAACTGAACTGACGCGCATCTTAAAATTTGAGTTCTCAGAAGCGACGGGTCGAGCAGAATCGCACCGAGCGCGTCCTGGAGCTGATCTCTGTAACCGTATGCGCCGGAACATTGTCTGAATCCCGTTCTTCCGAAAAGTCTTGAATTGATTATCTGAGCGGGAAGAAAATTATTAAAAATGAAATTCAATGTTTTGTCCGGAGAATCTATTGTGATTTTATTTATCGGTCTTTCTTTGGAGTTGATTTTTATTATTTTTTCGGCGGATTCCCGCGTCCGTCCGAATGAAAGTATAAATTTGTACATTTCCGTTTTTCTTGCGGGCAGCTTTATTTTCTTTTTAAGCGTGACATGTCCGGGCGTGCACGGTATTCCGTCGAACATTATGCCCGAGTTGATTATTTCGGGGGAGGGAATGTCGGTATACAGCTTTGCGTATCCGTTAAAAAATCTGTTGAACGGATTCGTAAAGATTATGCCGGTGGAATCAATTTCCGTTTTAACGGTTTTCTCGTATTTTGAATCGGCGGAGAGTATTACGTTAATTTCGTACATAAGCTCATATGCGCATTCGTTATCAGACGGATTGGTTACGGATACGGATATTGTTTTTTTCATTCCTCTCGGAGCTACGGTAACGTCCGTTCTTATATGAAGTCCTCCGGCCGCTGAAAAATACGAAACGCGGTTACGGCTGAAATAAGCGTTTGAGCCTTTAACGGCGTCATATATTTTTCCGTCTGTTTTTATTGCAATAATTTCGGAATTATTTTCTGCGGAAGAATCGGAAATCCACGGCGTTATCTTGTTTTCGCCCGAATTTACAGCCCATGTAAAACCAAGGGACGAATCGGAAACGAGCGTTCCGAACGATGGGTTTGCAAGCGCCGTGCACCATGATACGGGAGGCGTTCTGTTTATTTCAAATCCGTTTTCCATAAACGAATTGTCAGACGATTTGATTTTGCACGAAGGCAGTATTTTATTGACCGTTACCGTTGAATGCGTCTTTTTTTCGTTTGTTTCGGGCAGAATGAGTGTGGAACAGGCGAGCAGGGTAAGCAAAACGGAGCTGTTTGTTTTTGAATAGCTTACCGGAAAAATTCCGTTTTTTACGTTTAACATGTGAATATAGTTTTCAGCGTAGAGTATTTTTTTCAGTTTTGACAATGCCGGCGCGCCGTATTCGTCGTTTTCTGAAAGAATTACGGCAATTTCCGTTTCAATTCCGCACTTTGACAGAACGGAGTGCATTTTTATAATCGGCGGAAGATAATTATCCTGTTCGTTCATTTTTACGCATATTAAAGGTACGTCTCCGGATATTCCGAGACTCCACAGCGCGTCGACGCTGTTTGTATTTTTCTTTGCCGCTCTCAGGGCGCGGTCCGATCTGCATTTTGAAAAATACGTTTTGTTCAGCAGCTGCTGAGCATATATTTCACCGAGCGAACCGGGGACAAACATACCCGGAGCGTACTTTCGGCTGAACTTTGATGTTCTCAGTTTTATTATATTATTCTTTGCCGAGGTTAACGAAAGTCCGGCGCTCATGACAAATGTTATTCTTTTTTCCTCTCCCGGCTTTAACGATATTCTCCTCTTTATATAACAGCATTTATCGGGTGAAACGGATGAACAATCCGCCGTTGTGCCGAACAACGCGGAGTAACCGTACGGATGAGGCAGAACCTGTTCTCTGTCTTCGCAATGAACAAAATCCGCATTTTCCAAAAACGCGCATGCAAGCGATGGTTCGCAGTCTGAGTCATGGTCTGTTCTTGTAAAAGATATTATTTTTTCGTTTTTGTCGTACTGTGAGTTCAAAAACAGTGAGTTGTATGCCGAATGAGAGTTGGAATCGCCGATTTTTAAAAGCGACGGTTCAATATAAATAAAGAAATCAATCGTCCGTCCGTTCGGCTTTTTGTTTTTAATGAAGTATTTGTTTATCCCGGCGGAAAATTTTGTATGCACTCCCGATTCGTTTATAAGAATCAGTCCGTCGGATTCCGTTTTAAATGAAACCTTGCCAGATTGAGAGCAAAAGGTGTAATTTTTATAATTTTCGGGCGAGCCTGCCGGCGTGAAGCTTATAACTTTTGAGTTTTCCGAAACAGCGGAGAAAACTCCCGCCGGACGGGAAGGATCGCCGGACGGTTTCTTTAAAATCGTTCTGTGTGCGAAAACGCAAAGGCATTCTCCCGCAGAAGACGTGAATACGGAATATTCGGAGTTTGTAGCGCATGTGCACGTTATATTTGCAAGATCCGTCTGTAAGGATAATCTTTGCGAATCGTCCGAACGTGCGGGGCGGCGCGGAATATTTGTTTCTTCAGTTCTGCGCATCACCTTGACGTCGGTCGGAACTTTTTCTTCGAGCAGGCTTTTTGCTCCGGCGTTCTGCTCACAGCTCATAAATCGCGTTTGCATTACGCGTCCGCACAATGCGTTAACGCATGAAATTATACTCATTCCGACGTGGTGCGCCATATAGCTTCTGACAAACGCGAAATCCTGAGACAGCGTGCGTTCTCTCGTAAAATCGACAGCTTCATAAAATCCGCATGAGCCGATTGCGCCGAGAGTTTCGAGCCGTTCGAGATTTTTCAGAGCGTCGTAAGGGTCGACGGCGAGAGCAAGAAATGACGAATACGGCGAGACTGTGTATTCGTTTTCCTCGTTTCGTCTGAGCGCAAGACTTTGCACGCCGTTTGCCTTATACAGATAGTTAAGCTCCCTGTCGAACGCATAGTATCCGCTCTCCGAAACTCCGTATGGTAGCCGTCGTTTCAATCCCTCTTTTTTCTGACATCTTAACGCAAATTTCAATCCCTCATATTGAAGCGTGTTTTTATAAGTCGGGATAAACAGTGACGGCATAAAATATTCGAACATTGTTCCCGTCCACGATACGGGGCCCGCATATCTGCCGTCTTTAACCATCATGCGTCCGAGATTTTCCCAGTGCTTTACGGGTACGCGTTTTGACGCCGCGGCAAAATATCCTGTCATTCTTGCCTCACTCATCAGCAAATCGTAATATGATTCGGACAGACTGTCGTTTTTTACATCGTATCCGATATGGAACAGTCCTCTTTTATTGTCGTACATGAATGATATATCGCATTTTTCGATAAAATCGGATAATTTTTTTATAAGGATATAAATATCGTTTTCCTCGGCGGCGTATTCATACAGTCCCTGTCTGAGTACGGTGAAACAGCACAGCAGATTTCCGCTGTCGACAAGAGAGATATATCTTGGCTCAAGGGTTCGCAGACTTGCGGTTTCATACCAGTTAAATAAATTGCCCCTGTATTTTTCGAGCCTGTCAATACTTGAAAGCAATGCTCCGATTCTTTCGCACAGCTCTTTTGTGTTTATGAATTTTAAATCCCTTGCTCCGAGACAGCTTACCGCGTACATGCCTATATCCGTCGGAGACGTTCTGTGAGAGATTCTGAAAACCGGCGTTTCCTGAACGTTGTCGGGAGGAAGCATGTTTTCTCTTGAGGACGCGTATATCTCAAAGTAGTTCCACATAAGCCCCGCGTAGGAGACGAGCTTGTTTTTTTGTTCAGGCGTCAGCGGCTTTGCGTCCGTTTGCTTTTCAATCGATGAAAACATGCGGAATACGGGCGCAAACAGAAACAGCAGTCCTGCCGTTTTTCCCGGGGAAACCGAGAACATAATAAGCAGAACGCCCGAAACGACGGAGAAAATATCTTTAAATATATTTATTATTCCGCTGTCCTTTTTATCCGATACCGCAAAAGCTGTCCATTCCAGCAGATTTCTTTTTGAAACTGTCATTCTGTAAACGGTTCGTATAACGGCGTCGGCTGAATTTAAAAAGGAATACGGCATAATCGAAGCGTATACGATTCCTCTTACCGTGCTCATGAGGGCATTCGGCGCACTGTCGGACGCATACAGGCGTGAAAACGCCCTTATTCCGCCGGATATGAATGAATAAAGCGCGGAAAAAAGTTCGCCGGCCATTGCGGAAAAGAGAGCGAAGGCGCTCAGTATAACGGCGCATCTGCCGTCGGTAAAACAGGAAAGCACAAGCGCGCCGAATGTTGAAATCGGAGTTACGGCACGGCGAATATTATCAAAAAGTCTAAACCTTTGGGTGAACGGGAATACAAAGTCCGTGACGCGTCTTTTTTTTATTTTCAAAAATACGGAATTTTGTATATCTCCGCGCATCCATCGGTGCTCTCTTGCGAGAAATGAGGACAGCGAACGGGGAAAAGAGTCGGTAAAAGAAACGTCGCCGACAAAAGCGCACCTGAGGACTATTCCCTCCAGAATATCGTGGCTCAGTATTTTCTGAGTCGGAAATTTATTCGGTATTACCGCACAGAATGCGTCAATGTCAATAAGCCCCTTTCCGGAAAAAATGCTTTCGGAGAAAAGGTCCTGATATTTTTCTCCCGTCAGTCCGTTGTATGCATTTATTCCGCAGCTCGGGGACATGATTCTCGAAAAAGATGTTCTGTTCGCCGATTCAATCGATGTCTCCGTTTTCGGAGCGAAAATTCCGTATCCTGATAAAACGGTCTTTTCCGTATTTGAAACGACAGCCCTGTTAAGCGGATGAAGAGCCGTCCCGACAAGCTTTTCCAACGCGCCGAACGGAATTTCGGTATCGTAGTCGACTGCGAGGAGGTATTTTGCCTTTTTTACATTCTCGACGTCGCCGAACGCAACGGAAAATTCATTCGTATATCCCTTTATAAAATTACACAGTGCGCATATCGCTCCGCGCTTTCTTTCAAAGCCGGAGTATTCGCGCTGAGTCGGGGAGTAAATTCTCGGACGTATAAAAAGAACAAAACCGCCGGAATATTTTTTATTAAGCTCCTCGATAATTCTTTTTGCGGCTTTGATATCCGGAATATCCGCGTCGTCTTCGGGCGTTTTTCCGTTTTTTAAATCGGCGCAAAGACAAATAACCGTATTTTTTTCTCCCGTGCTTCGGTGCAGAGAAACAAGCTTTTGTTTTAATTTGTCGGAATCCGGAGCTTTGGGAAGAATTGAAGAAACAGCAATTGCCGTAAATCCCGACGGAGGTATTTCGGCGTTTAATTCGATTCCGGGCAGCGGCGTCGTTTTGGTGAATATTTCGGATATGATGTTGAACGGGGTTTTCAGAATTGCCCACAGAGGAAAGAAAAGAACCGGACCGACATAAATTTTTTTACATAAAACGGACGCGAGCGCGCTTAATATGAAAACGGAAATAATTTCGCTTACAAGCAGTGCATTTCCCGTCTTTGAACGGTTTTTTTCAATGCCTAAGTAAAAACCGATGTGACGTTTTGATTCCTCGAATGCGTTTTTGCTTTTTTCGTATGCCTCTTTTACGATTTCGTATTCGGATTTATTTTCTTTCTTCGCTTTTTTTGCGGCAGAGCTTCTGTACAGCTCCTTTGTCGATTTTGTGCACAGCGCATATATTCCCGCAGGGTCTTTGAGGAGAAGCTTCTCCGTTTCGTTTACCTCCGGCAGTATTCGTTCAAAATCGATTCTGCCGATTTTTCGCAATGACAATATAACGTTTTTTACCGAACCGTTTCTGTTTTTAAGCGAATCCGCACATATTGAAAGAAGCGAAAAACTCAGAAAAAACGGCAGAAGGCTTAAAACGGGCAATGTAACTTCGCGTTCCTTGAAAAAAGATATTATCTCGTCGTCGCCGGGTACAATTCCGTTACGGCACAGCTGACGGCAGTATTTTACAATATCGCTATTCTCGTCCGACGAAGCAAGCGGACGGTTTTTTACAAGCGTTTTGTTAAGCGACGAATATTCTCTTGATAACAGATGAAAATTATCCGTAAGCCATAACGACGTTTCGTTTTCATCGGGAAAGGAAACGCTTTTTTTATAGCTGTTTCGGATTATTCTGAAATTACGGCGCAGCGCCTTTTTTATTGTGCTCATATTAATTTCGCCCCTTTTTCGCTTATTATGTCCGAAAATGAGCAATTAATGACCAAAGTTTGTATATTGACTTGTTTTTTTTGACGGGAAATGATACAATTAAATTGATTCTTTATGTATATGGGGTGTATCGTTTTATGAATCAGGACGTTATTTTTCGTTCCGCGGCATTGGGCGGATTTAATAAGGAGGATGTACTTGAATATATAAGCGAGCAAAAGGAAGTTATCGCAGTACTTGAAAAAAAGACTGCCGAGCTTGAGGAAAAGTATAACCGCTGCGACAGGGACAGAGCCGACGCCGTAAGCGAACGCGCCGCGGTCGGTGAAGAGCTTAACTCGGTTCTTTCAAAAATCGACGACCTTACTTCGGAGATTTCAAAAAAAGACGAGCGCATAAACAGTCTTACAAACGAACTTTCAAAGATGTCAGGTGTGTTTGAAGAACTTGAAATGTGCCGCGCAAAGCTTGAAGAGGCGCAGAAAACGGAGAGCAATCTTAATTCGGTTTGTTCCGAGGAAATAATGAACCAGATTGCGGTTAAAGACGCTATTATAGACGAATTGCGCAGTAAAACGGAGAGTCTGTGCACCGAGGTCGAAAAGCTTAAGTCCGAGTCGGAGCAGAAGGGTTCGTCGGAATTGCACGCAGAAACTACAGTCGGAAACGCAATTATCGACGCAAGACGATTTTCCGATACGATTGTAAAAGAGGCTGAGGATAAGGTTGCCGAAATTTCCGATAAAGCGCGTTATGCCTCCGACGCGACTCGTTCGAGAGTGGACAATATCACAGACGGTATAAAGGCATTTGCAGAGAAATTCAATACGGTAATATCTGAAATTTATGCCGACGCTTCATCGCTTGAATGCGATATGAACGTATTTAACGATTATTTTAATACGGCGAAGCAGAAAATAGATTCGTATGTTTCGCCCATTGACAGGGATTCAAACAATGCTTAATTATAATGAAGAGGGCGCACGGCTCAGAGATGAAATTATAAAAAAAGAGTTTTCAAAAATGAACGATATGCAGTTTTCGGCCGTCACGCACACAGACGGCCCTCTGCTTATTTTAGCGGGCGCAGGCAGCGGAAAAACCACCGTTCTCGTTAACAGAATCGAGTATCTCATAAAATACGGCAGGGCATATAATAATAAATCGTTCACAAGACCTCTTTCAAAAGAGGATATCGAGCTTATGAAACGGTATCTCTCTTCGGATGAAACGGTCTATCCGTTTATTTCCGATATTCTTGCGTTTGATGCGCCGAGAGCGTGGGAAATAATGGCTATAACGTTTACAAATAAAGCCGCTTCGGAGTTGAAGGAAAGACTTGAACGGACGCTCGGCGGCGACGGACTGGACGTGTGGGCGAGCACATTCCATTCATTATGCGTACGTATGCTCAGACGCGACGGCGCGTGTCTCGGTTTTTCAAACCATTTTACAATATACGATACCGACGATTCAAAGCGCGTTATAAAAGAGTGTCAGCGGCTTTTGGGCATAGACGATAAGCTGCTGCCTTATAAAACCATAATGAATGAGATAAGCAGAGCCAAGGATTCTCTGATAAGCGCCGAGGAGTATGAGAGGGAAAACGCTTCGGACATTCGTCTTGCAAAGATAGCGTCGGCATATAAAAAATATCAGGAACTTTTAAAGCAATCCGACGCAATGGATTTTGACGACCTTATATTCAATACTGTACGCATGCTCAGAAAAAATGACGGCGCGAGGGAGTATTATCAGCGTAAATTCAAATATGTTATGGTTGACGAGTATCAGGATACAAACCATGCTCAGTATGTACTTACATCGCTTCTTGCGGGGGGATATAACAATTTGTGCGTTGTCGGCGACGACGACCAGAGCATTTACCGTTTCAGAGGAGCTTCGATTGAAAATATACTGAGCTTTGAATTTCAGTATAAAAACGCTTATACCGTAAGGCTCGAACAAAATTACCGTTCAACTCAGAATATTCTCGACGCCGCAAATGCCGTTATCTCAAACAATACGGAGCGTAAGGGCAAAAATTTGTGGACCGACAACGGTATCGGGGATAAAATAAAAATAAAAACATGCCCTGACGATATGTCCGAGGGTATGTATATAGCAAGGGAAATAATGGATTCCGCTTCGGAAGGTAAAAAATGGAGCGACCACGCAGTTCTGTACAGGATGAACGCGCAGTCGAATATTATCGAACGTCAGCTTGTAAGGTCCGCGATTCCGTACAGAATTATCGGCGGACGCAGGTTTTATGAGCGTAAGGAGATTAAGGACGCAGCCGCATATCTTACCGTTATATGCAACCCCGGCGACAGCATAAGATTAAGACGTATAATAAACGAGCCGAAAAGGGGAATAGGCGAAACGACGGTCAATAATGCCGCGAGAATTGCCGACGCGCTGAATATATCGCTTTTCGACGTTATAAGTTCAAGCGCGGATTATCCCGTACTTTCAAGAGCCAAAACGAAGCTTACGGATTTTACAAAAACCATAAAAGAGCTTATCGCGCTTAAGGATACGGTTTCCATGACAGAGCTTCTTGACAGCGTGCTCGAAAAAACGGGATATCTTAAATCTCTCGAAAATGACCCGGAAACAATTGAGGACAGAATAGCTAACCTTAACGAGCTTTCATCAAACATTCAAAGATATTGTGATGAAAACGGAGAAGACGCGTCCCTTGAGGGTTTTCTTGACGAGGTTTCGCTCATGAGCGATATAGATAATTTTAACGCCGATAACGACGCGGTTGTTCTGATGACTTTACATTCGGCGAAAGGACTTGAATTTCCGGCTGTGTTCCTTGTCGGTATGGAGAACGGGATTTTTCCGTCACAACAGGCGATGTTTTCGCAGTCCGATATGGAAGAGGAGAGACGCCTTGCGTATGTCGGCATAACGAGAGCGAAGGAAAAGCTCTTCATGACAAACGCAAAAAGCAGAATGCTTCACGGACAGACAATGTATAACAGACCGTCGGACTTTATTTCCGAGATTCCCGATGAATTAAAGGATGAGGAAAAAACGGCAAATAATTTCGGTTCTTTTGCATCGTTCGGTTCGTCATCCCTCGATACGACCGACGGCAGGGGATATTATCCGTATGCATATTCAAAAGCCGGAAACAAAGCGTCGTACTCTCAAAGCTCGTTTTCGTCCGCGAATGGCGGACAGACATCATCTTTTGCTTCTTCTTTTTCATCCGCGGCGTTAAAATCCGAAAACAAAACAAGCGGAATAGATATTTTTTCGCTTAAATCCGGAGATTCCGTAAGGCATAAGAAATTCGGCGACGGAATGATAATAGGAAAAGAAAAAATGGGCAACGACGTACTGCTTGAAGTCGTTTTTGAAAAAGTCGGAACAAAAAAAATTATGGCAAAGGTTGCGCCTATAGAAAAAATTTAAAAATGCAGTCCTGAAAATAAAAACACCCCGGAAAAACCGGGGTGAATTTATTGTCATATCAGATGACTTGTCCGAATCAGCCCTCTACGGGAGCTCCGACGGGGCAAGTGCCTGCGCAAGCGCCGCACTCAATGCATGAATCAGCGTCAATAACGTATTTGTCATCGCCCTCGGAGATAGCTCCTACAGGACATTCCGCCGCGCAAGCGCCGCAGGAAATGCACTCGTCTGTGATTGTGTATGCCATTGTGTGTGACCTCCTTTGTGTTTTAATATTAAGATTATTGTAACATAAAATTTATAAAATTCAATAGAAAATATAAATTTTTTTACCGTGTTATCCCTCTATGTCTTTAAGCGCTTCAATTTCCGATTTGTTTACGGTTATTCTCGCGTCCTTTAAAAGTTTAACATCTCTTCTGTTTACGATCACGGGGGCGGCGTCGGGCTTTTTGTCGAGTCGTACCGTGAGACTTCCGGTAAGAAGATTATAGTCTACAACCTCGCCTTTTCCCTCCTTTGTTTCGACTGTTGCGCCGATTTTCGGAGTTACCTTGAGCAGATGCTCGTACGCGTCCTGTTCGTATTTAAGACAGCACATAAGTCTGCCGCATGAACCGCTGATTTTAGTCGGATTAAGCGACAATCCCTGTTCCTTCGCCATTTTAATCGAAACGGGCTGAAAATCGCTCAAAAATTCTTTACAGCAGTACGGACGTCCGCATATTCCCAATCCTCCGAGCATTTTTGATTCGTCTCTTACGCCTATCTGCCTTAATTCTATTCTTGCTCTGAAAACTCCTGCCAAATCTTTTACAAGCTCTCTGAAATCTACCCGGCCCGGAGCGGTGTAGTAAAAAAGAATTTTACTTCCGTCAAATGTGTATTCGACGTCGACCAGCTTCATGTTAAGTCCGTGGTCCGCAATTTTCTTTTCAAATATCGGACCTGCTTTTTTTTCCTTTTCGCGGTTTTGACGGCATATCTCAAGGTCGTCCTTCGTTGCGATTCTTATAATGCTTTTAAGGGGCTTGACAATGGAATTGTCCTCAACTTCTCTGTTTTCCATTGCGACTTCTCCGCACTCTATTCCTCTTGCCGTTTCAACGATAACGTGCGAACCCTTTTTTATATCCTTTGAATCCGGGCTGAAATAATATACTTTACCGGTTTCTTTAAATTTAACTCCTACTACTTCTTCCATTTCTGTCTCCTTTCAGAATGATTGTGATATCAGAATACTTGTCCTTGTCAGCATCAGTGTTTCGTTTAAATTTTTATCGATATCGGAATAAAGCCCGGCGAGCGTATCGGTCATTTTCATTATCTGCCGTTTTGTGAATTTACGTGCTATCGCGGCGGCTTCCTCATCGTTTTCAGACGCTTTTTGTATGTTTTCTCCGTATGTCAGCGCGTCTCTCAATATAAGTGACAGATGAAAGTAAAACGTTCTCAGCGCGTTTTTATCTTTTACAAGCGGAGCTGTCGACAGCATAAGACGGTACTCGTTTTTTTCGGCTATCGCCCGAGCCGCTTTTAATGACGCTTCAAGCCCCTTTTTGCTTTCCTTTATCTGAGATGAGAACGAATCGTTCTCTCCTATTTGGTAATTCGTAACTCTTGACAATATTGTTTCGAGCAGATCGTCCTTTGATTGCGATGTAAGGATAAATCGAACATGCTTCGGCGGTTCTTCGAGAATTTTAAGCAGAGCGTTCTGCGCGTCCTCCGCCATGGCGGAAGCCTCCGTAATTACAAATACCTCGAATCTGCCTTCATTCGGGAGAATATATGCGCTCGAACGGATTGACCTTACGTCGTCCATGTTGATCGAGTGTTTTTTTTCGTTTCCCTCTGTTATTATAATATCGGGATGAACGCCGTCCTTTGCTTTTATGCACTGTGAGCATTTCATGCAAGGCTCTTTGCCGGTAGTTTCGCATTCGAGCGCGGCCGCAATATGAAGCGCGAGCGCCTTTCTGTTTTTAGGCGTTGAGCCGGTTATAAGCACTGAATGCGGAAAAGCGCCCGAATCGAACGAAGCCGATATTTTATTTTTAACGTCGTCGTTTATTTTCAGTTTTGCAAAATTCATAGCTTTAATTTAAAGTGTCTGTGCGGCGGCTATCATTAACGGCATTGTTATTATTGATATTAAATCCGAGAATGCAACGTTTTTTGAAGCCTTTTCCGTATCTTTGTCATATATCGCCGCGAACATTACGGAGTTATTTGCGCTCGGAGCAGAGGCGGAAACGGTGCATGACGCCGCGATTACGGGGTCGATTTTCAATAATTTAAATAAAACGAGCATAACGGCGGGATTGAGTATGAGCTTTATAAGCGCCGAAATATACTGTTCTTTTACCGAGAAAAGCGTTTTTAAATCAGCGTTTGCGATATATGTTCCGAGAATCAGCATGGCAAGCGGGGTGTTCAAAGAAGCGATATAGTCAATGGGCGTCTGAATGATATCGGGCAGCTTTACGCTGAATATAAACAGCGGAAGTCCTATTATCACGGAAATAACTCCGGGATTGATTATTATGCTTTTTAACTCGAATTTTTTTCCGCCGGATGATTTATTCATAAGCCAAACCCCGTGCGTAAACGCCATTACGTTATGTGCGATAAGACCGGCACAGCAGTAAAATACGCCCTGTTCTCCAAGTATCGCGCCGGCGAGGGGAAGAGCCATATATCCGACGTTTCCGTATATTGAGGCAAATTTATAAACGCATGCGTCGTCCGGGGGGAGGTTATTGAAAAACGGAATATTAAGTATTATTGCCGTAATATGAATTAAAAACGCGAAAAGCACCGCCAGAGCAAGACCTTTTGCCTTCTCGGCGGTGTATTCCATTGACAGAAACGAATTGATTATAACAAACGGTGTGACTATGCAGAACAGAAGTTTGTTTGCCTTTTTTGCCGTATCGCGTGAAAACACGTTTGTCTTTTCCGCGATAAAGCCTATTGCGACAAGCACGTAAAGAATGCCCACCTGTTTTGCCGCGGCGCACGCATTTGTTAAAAACAATTTCATAACCCGGTAATTTCCTTTAATCTTCTTTTGTTGAAGCAGTACCGTCAATAGTCTGACCGGCTTCGTTTTCGGTATTTGAATCCGTTTCGGCAACAGCGGATATTGCGTCCTTTTCCTCCGCGTTTTTATTTGTTTCGGCTGCGGGGACCGTATCCGCCGTTATAACGGTTATATGTCTGTCGGGTTCGCCCGTCATCATCGGATATCCGCTTCTGAGCGTGGAAACAATAAGAGTTATGGCGAAAACAGCAATTCCGATATCGCAGAATTCAAACGGGGCTTCGGGATTTATAAGAGAACTGTTTCCGGTTATGAAAAGCATAAGCCTCGGAATTGAATATGTCAGTATAAACAGGGAGGCTGAAATTCCGCATGCATAAACGCTCCACATAGAGCCTTCACTGTTTATGTCGGAAGCGACTCTTGCGAATGTAAAGAAGAATATCATTACGAATATAAGAGCGGCAAGCTCGAGTATAAGATCGGAAACCTGAATGAAGCTGATTTTCTTCGTAACTCTGAAAAATACGCGTGTAACGGCCCATACGAGAGGCGACAGAGCAAGAATTTTCAGCTTTGAATAAAGCTTCCTGCTTATAATATACGAAACGGAGAATATGAGCATGTATACGCATGAAAGCGCGGCAAAAACGATATCGACCGCCTGAAGCGTCGCTCCCGATGTTTTAATCATTTCAATAAGATTTGCCGATGACGAAACTTCCGCCTCGGCGGCAAGCTCTTTGATTTTCGCAATCTGGTCGAAAATATTCGTTATAAACGTTGCCGACAGAATCAATCCGGCTATGGAGAGCGGAATTCTTCTGCCCTCGGGCAGTTTCGCGGCAGGTATATTTTTGCTCAGATATGAAAAAACGAGTATTACCGCCGTGCATATGCCGAGAATTGCATAAAGCGTAACGATGGACCAGTTCGATGTGTCGGAATAAAAACCCGTGGAGGGTTCTATCAGCTTGAGAATCTGATAAATTCTTATTGGGCATGCAACGAGTATTCCGAGACAGAATACAATAAGCGCCGCATCGGGGAATATGGCTTTTACCGAGCCTTTGAGTTTCATGAATAATGACTTCCTTTCGGTTATTCGTAGTCCGAGCCGATTGACGGCTTTGATTTTGCCGAAATCGGGGATTCTCTGTCGTTTATCGGAATATATTCGGAGTGTATTGTCATGCTTTTGTATGCGGGACGAATTATTCTGCCTCCGGTATATATTTCCTCAAGTCTGTGCGCGCACCAGCCCGCCATTCTTGCCGTGGCGAAAAGGGGAGTATAGAGATCTGCCGGTATTTTCAGCATTTTATAGACAAGTCCCGAGTAGAGATCGACGTTTGCACAGATTTTCTTTGTGTTGCCCGTGCATTCGGCGAAAATTTCGGGCGTATTTTTCTCTATGAGATCGAGAAGTATGAAATCGTTTTCAAACTCTGTGTTTTCCGCAAATTTCTTTGCCTGATTTTTAAGAATAACGGCTCTCGGATCGGAAAGAGTGTATACCGCGTGTCCCATTCCGTAGATAAGTCCCGATTTGTCGCCGGCTTCTTTTTTAAGGATTTTTCTCAAATAAGAGCGAACCTGTTCTTCATTTGTAATGTCGCTTAAATCTTCTTTGAAATAATCGGTCATTTCCGAAACCTTAAGATTTGCGCCTCCGTGACGCGGTCCTTTAAGCGCGCCGATTCCCGCGGCTATCGATGAATATGTGTCCGTACCGGAGGATGTCAGAACTCTCGTTGCGAATGTCGAGTTGTTTCCTCCGCCGTGCTCGGCATGAACCATCAGACAAATATCGAGAAGCTTTGCCTCCTCGTCCGTGAATTTTTTATCCGAACGTATGGAGTTGAGTATTACCTGCGCCGTTGAATGCTCGTGCTTTGGCATGTGAATATACATGCTCTTTTTGTAGTAATGCCGTCTTTTTACCTGATAGGCGTACGCCATTATTATCGGCATCTGAGCAATAAGACTTACCGACTGGTGCATGACGTTTTCGATTGAAGTATCGTCCGGATTTTCATCGTATGAATACAAAGCCAGAACCGAACGGGCAAGCTTGTTCATGATATTCGGCGACGGAGCTTTCATTATCATATCCTCGGCGAAATTGTCGGGAAGCTCTCTGTACGAAGCGAGAACGGACGAAAAATCCGAAAGATTTTCCGCCGTCGGAAGAGAACCGAACAAAAGAAGCCACGCGGTTTCCTCATAGCCGAAACGGTTTTCCGAAATACATGCCGATACTATATCGTTGATATCAATGCCTCGGTAGTAGAGATGTCCGTTCTTTGGAATCCTCTCTCCGTCGTCCATATAGTAACCCTCAACGGAGCATATTTTTGTCAGTCCCGCCATTACGCCTGTTCCGTCGTAATTTCTCAGTCCGCGCTTAACGTTGTACTTTACGTATTCCCTGGAACCTATATTGTTATTTTTTCTGAATTCATTGCAAAGTAACTCAAGTTTAGAAAAGTCTGTGTCGATAAAAGAATGATTTTCCAAAAAAATCTCATCTCCGTTCTGTATATGCTATACATATTAATTATTTATATTAAATAATATGTTACAGATTATTTTATAATGAATCGACCGTAATGTCAAGTTTAATTAATTAAATAAAATAAAAAATTTATCGCGATGTATAAATATACAAAAATATTGTGTAATCTTTAAGGTTTGTCCCGCATATATATTACGGAATGTTGATAAAGAAGGATTGATAACAATGAGAAATTATGCGGTTATACCCTTGATTATTGCGTTTATCATGCTTGTCGCTCCGTTATCCGCTTTTCTATCGAAAACCGGTGACGGAGCCGGGGACGAGCCCTCCTCTGAGGTACTCAGCCGAAACGCATTTTCTCCGTATGTCCGTACGGATACGGAAATTGCCGTGTTTAATCCGGACGAAAACACAGTGGAAAATATGAATATTCGAGATTATTGCATAGGCGTCGTTGCTGCCGAAATGCCCGCTTCGTACGAAATTGAAGCGTTGAAGGCTCAGGCTCTCGTTTCGCTTACGTACGCCCAGTATGTAAAGGACAACAAAAAAGGCGAAAACGCAGACATAGCGGCGGACAGCTCTGTTAATCAGGGATTTTCAGACGCCGACGAAATGAAAGAACGCTGGGGGGATAAATACAATGAGTATTATGAAAAAATATGCAAGGCAGTCGACGCCGTATTAAATTACAGAATATACTACGATTCAAAGCCGATTGACGCTCTGTATCACGCAATCAGTCCCGGCAGAACGGAGGACGCAGAAAATGTATGGGGAACGGATATACCGTATTTAAAAAGCGCGGACAGCTCGTGGGACAAGGAGTCGCCCCGCTACTCATGCTCGACGGTTTTCAGTTCGGAGCAGTTCAGGGAAAGATGCTCCGGTATCGAGTCGGTAAATCTCGGCGGGGATGAAGAAACATGGGTTTGCGATATAAAGAAAACCGAAGCCGGAACGGTTGAGTCGATAAAAATCGGAGGAGTAACGCTGGACGGGAGTAAGGTCAGAACGATTTTTTCTCTCAGAAGCGCGGCGTTTGATATCTCATATGACAACGGTTATTTTACTTTTAAATCGTACGGCTACGGTCACGGCGTGGGAATGAGCCAGTACGGAGCAAACTGCATGGCTTCGGACGGAAAAAAGTACAGCGAGATTATCGCGCATTACTATAAAGGGGTATCGATAGTAAATGTTGTGAAAAATTCTCAATAAAAATATGATGAATTTTTATACATTGTATTTTCTACTTGATTTTATCTCCGATCTGATATACTATATATAGGTAATATACTTTTATATATGTAAAAGATTTATCTTTTTAACATCGGAGGAAAAAAAATGAATCATCGAATCAGACGTATAACAGCGCTTGCCGTGTCTGTATTGTCGCTTGCGGCTGTATTTTCCGGATGCAATAATTCGGACGGCATTGCGGTACAGGGCGAGGTTCAGACATTGTTTGATCTTGAAAATAATGTTTTTATTCCCGACGTCAATATGATGGTGTCTACGGACGGGCTGTATTCGTTCTCTCTGTTTTCAAACCGGTTTATGTCTATTTACAATCAGATACTTGAAGATGAGCCGAATTGTATTCTTGCCCTGACGTCTGACGATGGATGCGAGGATAAGACTCCGTATTTTGAATATGAGGCATACCGCTATGATTTGAAAACATGCGGCGCGTCGCAGGGCGCTCCGACGCTTACGATATACACTCCCAGGTCGAACAGCTCTATTTATGAGATGAGAATGACATTTGATTTTGAAAATTATGACGAGGCGTATTATGAGGTTTATAAACAGATGTGCCTGTGCGCATTCAGAATTATGCTCCCCTCATGCCCCGACAGTGAATTAACGGAATTGTTCGAGGCGCTGTATGATTCGGCTCTCGATAACAATTATTCCGACGGTTATAAGCGTCCGCCGGAGTCTCTTTTCAGAAATAAAAACGCAGGTCTATTTTCGTATTATGACAACGGAACCGTAAATATAAGCCTGCTTCCGCTTGATGATTTGTTCTTTGATTCGCTTATCGGAAGCGAGGTTCACATCTACGATATTGCACCGAAAAAGACTTATGATTCGGACGACGATTAATTTTTTTAATTTATGAATTTATGAATTTTTTTCGGTTTTGCGCCGACGCCTGATACAGAACCCAAATATAATAAAAAACGGGACTTGATGTAAAAATCGAGTCCCGTTTAATAAAGAAGAAAACAAGTCCGATTTGTTATTTATACGGTTCACTTATGATAAATTCTCAGACGCGATTATAAACGCTGTTTTCTTCAGTTCGTCAAATGTTTTTATCGTTGAGAGCTGTCTTCTGTACTCGTTAGACCCTCTTATACCCTTTGTATACCATAACGCGTGCTTTCTTGCTTCTCTAAGTCCTATGCGTTCGCCGTTGTAAAGGCATATTTTTTCAACATGCTTCAGCATTATAAGCATACGCTCGGTTACGCTCGGGTCGGGGAGAACTCTGCATTCGCTTAAATATGCGTTTATCTGTGAAAAAATCCACGGTCTGCCGAGCGCACCTCTGCCGACCATAACGAAGTCGCAGCCGGTTTTTTCGTACATGAGAGCCGCAGATTGGGCGGAATCTATGTCGCCGTTTGCGATAACGGGAATGCCGACGCTCTGCTTAACCCTGCGTATTGTGTCAATATCTATTCCCGGAGCGTACATCTGCTCCTTTGTCCTGCCGTGAACGGTAATTGCTGCCGCACCGTTTTTTTCCGCAATCAATGCGGTTTCGACGGCGTTTATATTATCCGAGTCCCAGCCGGTTCTTATTTTAACCGTGACGGGAACGCTGACCGCCTCGCTTACGGATTTGATTATCCTGCCGGCAAGCTCAGGATTTTTCATGAGTGCGCAGCCCGCTCCGCTCTTTACAATTTTCGGCGCGGGACAGCCCATGTTGATATCTATTATATCGGGCTTGTATTTCAACGCTTCTGTTGCGGATTTCGCCATTGTGTCGGGGTCTGTTCCGAATATCTGCACGGCGCACGGATGCTCCCCGTCGGATACCGACATAAGCGAAGCCGATTTTCTGTCGCCCATGCTTACGCCCTTTGCGCTGACCATTTCGCTTACGGTATAAGCCGCGCCGTATGATTTGCAAACCTCTCTGAATGCCTTGTCCGCCGCGCCCGCCATGGGAGCTAATGCCGCGTAACCGCTTATTTCAACGTTTTTTATCTTCAAATTCAATCACCGATACATAGAATAACATATTTTTTTTGATTTTCATACGGTAAATTTAAAAAAATCGGTTACAAATTTATTATATTGTGTTATACTGATTTTATATATGTATAAAGGACTGATAAGATGAAGATCCTTGTTGTTGACGGAAACAGTATTTTAAACCGTGCGTTTTACGGAATTAAACTGCTTACGACTAAGGACGGCAGATTTACAAACGGAATATACGGATTTTTAAATATTCTTTTTTCGCTCGAAAACGAGTATTCTCCCGACTCCGTTGCAATCGCCTTTGATTTAAAAGCTCCGACGTTCAGACATAAAATGTATGCGCAGTATAAGGGAAACAGAAAGGGTATGCCTGACGAGCTTGCAGAGCAGATGCCCGTGTTAAAAGAGCTTCTGCGAGCCATGGGTTACAGGCTTGTCGAGTGTGAGGGCTGGGAGGCGGACGACATTCTCGGCACGATAGCCGATAAATGCAAAAAGGACGATATGTGCTGTATCGCTACGGGCGACCGGGACGCTTTGCAGCTTGTGACGGATAACGTTCACGTGATTCTTGCTTCGTCGAAAATGGGCAGAACTCAGTATATCGAATACGATTCCGGCAGAGTAAAGGATGAGAAGGGCGTAGAGCCGAAAAAATTAATCGAGGTAAAGGCTTTAATGGGCGATTCGTCGGATAATATCCCCGGAGTTTCTGGAATCGGCGAAAAGGGCGCAACTGAGCTTATATCAAAATTCGGCGATATAGATTATATATACGATAACCTCGATACTATTAAAATAACCGACGGTATGCGCAAAAAGCTTGAGCGTGACCGCGATAATGCTTTTATGAGCAGAACTCTCGGAACGATAAGCACGGACGCTCCGATTGATACCGATATTAATGATTATATCCCGTCCGATATGGATAAATCCAAGCTAAAGAGCATGCTTGCGTCGCTTGAAATGTTTAAATTTATCGACAGACTCAATTTAAACGACGTGGAAACGGTTTTTGAATCGGACAGGGAGATATTGAAATACGAATTTGTTTCGGAAAATCCCGATAATTTGATTGAAAATATAAAATTGTCCGGCGAGCTTTATTTTATTCCCGACGGTAAATACGAAACGGCATTGATTAAGCTTGACAATAAGATTTTCAGAGTCGGGTTTGATTCGATTCTCGATATTCTTTCCGACGGAAAAATAAAGAAATACACGCATGACTTAAAATCTCTTTCATCTTATCTTCTGAAAAACGGGTACGAGATCAATAATGTTGTTTTTGATACTTTGCTTGCGGGATATCTGTTAAATCCCAATTCAAAGGATTATTCCGTACGTGCGCTTGCGGACAATTACTCGGTTTCCGCTCAGCTTGACAATTCCAACGGCGGGGAGATTAAGACGTTTGCTGTTTTCTGTTCACTGTGCGAGGCTCTCGGTGAGAAAATCAGCGAAAACGGGCAGACCGGGCTTTTAACGGACGTTGAAATTCCTCTGTCCGTTGTGCTTTCCGATATGGAGCTTGACGGATTTGCCGTCGACGAAAAGGGAATAGAGGACTTCGGCGCAATGCTCGAGGAGCGTATCAACGCTCTTGTAAAGGAAATATACGGTTATTCCGGATTCGCTTTTAATTTAAATTCGCCCAAGCAGCTCGGCGAGGTTCTGTTTGAACAAATGAAGCTCCCTTCTAAAAAGAAAACGAAAACAGGCTATTCAACGAGTGCGGAGGTTTTGGAGGGGCTTGTCGGCGTTCACCCGATAATACCGGATATTCTTGAATACAGAACGCTTTCAAAGCTTAAATCCACATACTGCGACGGACTTTTAAAGGTAATAGCTCCGGACGGCAGGATTCACTCGACATTTACTCAGACTGAAACGAGAACGGGCAGGCTTTCTTCGACCGAGCCCAATTTGCAGAATATCCCCGTCAGAAGCGAGCTGGGCAGTCAGATGCGTAAATTTTTCAAGGCAAAGGACGGCTGCGTTCTGTGTGACGCGGACTATTCGCAGATAGAGCTTAGGGTGCTTGCCGATATCGCAGACGATAAGAACATGATTGAAGCGTTCAATAACGGCGACGATATTCATACAATAACCGCGTCTCAGGTATTTAAAATGCCGACGGATATGGTTACGCCTCTTATGCGTTCGAGAGCCAAAGCCGTAAATTTCGGAATCGTTTACGGAATCGGCGCGTTTTCACTTGCTAAAGATATAGGCGTTTCGAGAGCAAAGGCGGCGGAGTATATAAAATCATATTTAACTCACTATTCGGGCGTTGACAAGTATATGAACGATATCATAGCCGACGCGAAGGAAAAGGGATACGTTACGACCCTTTTCGGCAGGCGCAGATATCTGCCCGAGCTTTCCGTTTCAAATGCGGTTCAGCGTGCGTTCGGAGAGAGAGTTGCAAGAAATATGCCTATTCAGGGAACTGCCGCGGATATTATAAAAATAGCAATGGTTCGTGTTTATAACAGACTGAAAAGCGAGAATATGAAATCCCGTCTTATAATGCAGGTTCATGACGAGCTTATAATAGAAGCGCCGGAGGACGAGTGCGGTTCTGCGCTGAAAATTCTTAAAGAGGAAATGGAAAACGCCGTTAAAATGAAAGTAACATTAAGCGTTGACGCTCATGCGGGCAAAACGTGGTACGAGGCAAAGGGATGATTAAAGTACGAAGAATGACGGCTTCGGACGTTTTATCCGTCTGCGAAATAGAGCGGGAGTGCTTCACCCGTCCGTGGACCGGGCAGAATTTTCTCGATTCGTTAAATAACGGCTGTTCCGTGTTTTTCATCTCTCTTGACGGCGATAAAATCACGGGTTTTATCGGTGCGGACAATATAGGCGGAGAGGTCTATATAAGCAATGTCGCCGTGAGAGAGCAATACAGAAGGCAGGGGATTGCCTCTGCTCTTATCGGGGCTATGAATGCGTATTGCATCGACAATAACGCCGAATTTATAACGCTTGAGGTCAGGGTTTCAAACACGCCCGCAGTCGATTTATACGAAAAATCGGGATTTGAAAATCTCGGCAGGCGCAGGAATTTTTATTCCGCACCGAATGAAGACGCATTTATAATGACAAAATATTTTTGAAAGAATGATAAATATATGAATATACTTGCAATAGAATCCTCCTGTGACGAAACGGCGGCGTCCGTTGTTTCCGACGGCAGAAAGGTTTTATCAAACGTCGTTGCTTCGCAGGTTGACGAGCATATGAAATACGGCGGAGTAGTCCCGGAAATCGCTTCAAGACGGCACGCGGAAAATATATCGCGGGTCGTTGATTCCGCAGTCAGGGACGCAGGGCTTACATATGACGATATAGACGCAGTCGGCGTAACGTACGCTCCGGGACTTATCGGCGCGCTGCTCGTCGGCGTTAATTTTGCAAAGGGATTAAGCTATTCTCTTAATAAACCTCTTATTCCAGTTCATCATTTGAGAAGTCATATCGCCTCGAATTATATAACGTTTCCCGAGCTTGAACCGCCGTTTCTGGCTCTCGTCGTTTCCGGCGGTCACAGTCATATAATCGCCGTTAAGGATTATACGGATTTTGAAATTCTCGGCAGAACTCGCGATGACGCGGCAGGCGAAGCGCTCGACAAGGCGGCAAGGGCAATGGGTTTAAATTATCCCGGCGGAAAGAACCTTGACGAAACAGCGAAAAACGGAAATTCCGACGCGTATAAATTCCCTCATCCGAGAGTAGACGGAGCACCGCTTGATTTCAGCTTCTCCGGGCTTAAAACGTCCGTTGTCAATATTCTTCACAATAAAGCGCAGAAGGGCGAGAGCGTCGATATTGAAAATCTGGGAGCGTCGTATATCAAAAGCGTTGTAAAATGTCTTACCGACAATACAATGAAAGCCGCCGCCGAAAACGGGTATAAAAAAATCGTAATTGCGGGCGGAGTCAGCGCAAATTCCGTACTCAGACGGGAAATGACCTCTTTGTGCGAAAAACGGGGATATACGCTTTATATGCCGCATCTTTCACTGTGCGGAGATAACGGCGCAATGGTCGCTTCTCAGGCGTATTACGAGTATCTTGCGGGGCATACGGCAAAAGAAAATCTTAACGCCGCCGCTTCTCTTCCTATTGACAAATCGTACGTTTTGTGATAACATAAATTTGAATTTGATAAAATTTTATCAAACTTCGTGCAGGTTTACAATTTAGTATTTTAACCTTGCATTATTTTGTTTAATTTACTCTAAAGAAGGAGAGAAATATAATGGCACTTACAACAAACAAGTCGGTTCTTGCATGGATTGACGAAAAGGTTGAACTTGTTAAGCCCGATAAAATCGTTTGGATTGACGGCGGCGAGGCTCAGCTTGAGGAGTTGAGAAAAGAAGCTATCGCTTCGGGAGAGATGATTAAGCTTAATGAAGAAAAGCTTCCCGGCTGTATGCTTCACAGAACGAAACCCAACGACGTAGCCCGCGTTGAGGACAGAACTCTTATCTGCACTCCGACTGAGGAGGAGGCAGGTCCGACGAACCACTGGATGGAGCCGTCCAAGTGCTACGAGATGCTTTATGATATAGCAAAAGACAGCTACAAGGGCAGAACCATGTACGTTATTCCGTACTCGATGGGACCTGTCGGCTCGAAGTTTTCCAAAATCGGTATCGAGCTTACCGATTCAATATACGTTGTTCTCAACATGGCAATCATGACGAGAGTCGGCAAGGCTGTTCTTGACGTTCTCGGCGACAGCGAGGACTGGGTAAGAGGTCTTCACTGTAAATGCGACGTTGACGCGGAGAAGAGATGGATTTGCCAGTTCCCGCAGGACAACACGATTATTTCCGTAAACTCCGCATACGGCGGAAACGTTCTTCTCGGCAAAAAGTGCTTTGCTCTTCGTATCGCCTCTTATCAGGGCTGGAAAGAGGGCTGGCAGGCTGAGCATATGCTTATTCTTGGCGTTGAGAATCCTCAGGGCGAGGTTAAATACATTTGCGCCGCGTTCCCCTCAGCCTGCGGTAAGACAAACCTTGCCATGCTTATTCCTCCCGAGGGATATAAGGCTAAAGGCTATAAGGTATGGTGCGTAGGCGACGATATTTCGTGGATAAGAAAAGGCGCGGACGGCAGACTTTACGCTATCAACCCTGAAAACGGTTTCTTCGGCGTTGCTCCCGGAACGAATATGAAGTCGAATCCCAACGCTCTTATTTCTACTCAGAAGAATACAATCTTCACAAACGTTGCTCTTAATCTTGACGATAACACCGTTTGGTGGGAGGGTCTTGACAAGAATCCGCCCGAGAACGCAATCGACTGGAAGGGCAATCCGTGGAACGGCAAGACAAGCGAGGAAAAGGGCGCGCATCCCAACTCAAGATTTACCGCTCCCGCAAGAAACTGCCCCTGCATCAGCAAGGAGTTTGAGAATCCGGACGGAGTACCCATCTCGGCTATCGTATTCGGCGGCAGACGCGCTAAGCTTGCTCCGCTGGTTTACCAGTCAAAGGATTGGAACAACGGCGTATTCGTAGGCTCTATCATGGCGTCCGAAACGACCGCGGCGGCGGCCGGAGCAGTCGGCGTTGTTCGCCGTGATCCCATGGCAATGCTTCCGTTCTGCGGTTATAATATGGGCGATTACTGGCAGCACTGGATTGACATCGGAGCTTCTCTTGACGCTGACAAAGCGCCTAAGATTTTCAATGTTAACTGGTTCAGAAAGGACGACGACGGCAACTTCATGTGGCCCGGATTCGGCGATAACCTTCGTGTTCTTGAGTGGATTCTTGCCCGCTGCGACGGTAAGGTAGACGCTAAGAAAACGGCTATCGGTTATCTTCCTTATGCTAAGGACATTAACCTTGAGGGACTTGAGGACGAGGTTACCGAGGAGAGCCTTGAGAGCATCCTTGACGTTGATAATTCTCTTTGGAGCAATGAAGCCGAGGGAATCGAGGAGTTCTACGCCAAGTTCGGCGATAAACTTCCCGCAACTCTCAGAAAAGAGCTTGATACTCTTAAAGCAAGCCTTGCAGAGTAATTGAACAAATAAAAATATTCGGCGGTTTCGGGTTGAACGAAACCGCCGTTTTATATGCGTATAAAACAATAGCAAAAGAGCGCCGAAGGGGTTTTATCTGCCCGATCCGCGGAAGCGGGAAAAATATTTAGAAAATAGCGAATTTGCTATTGATTTTTAATAGCGAATATGCTATATTATAAGTACAGTAAAGGAGATGAGCGAATGCCGACAATTTCAATGTTCCGGGGTATCAAGGTTTGTATCTATTGGAGAGATCATATGCCGCCCCACCTTTACGCATTCTATGGCGGGTCTGAAATCCTCGTTTCTATTGAGGAGCTGGAAGTCTTGGAAGGAACGATGCCTTCCAAACAGTTAAAAATGCTCTTGGGCTGGGCGGCTTTTCATCAAGAAGAGCTGCGGGAGAACTGGGAGCTTGCAAGAGAACAGCAAGAGCTATTCGCAATCGAGCCGCTGAAATAAGCAGCTCTTCCCGGAGGTGAGAACATGGCGAATACAGTAGAATATTATCTCTCTAAAGGTTTTGACCGCAAAACGGCGGAATACTTCGCCGCCGGTAAGAAGAGAATTACCGGGGTCGTGCCAAACAACGATTTCACATTGACAATCAGCTTTGACAACGGCAAAAAGCGGCTTTACGATATGCGCCCGCTCCTTAAGAAAGGCACGGTATTTGAGCCGTTTATTAAGCCGGAGAACTTCCGCCGGGTTTATGTGGATGATACCCATTGCATTGCGTGGGACATTGACCCGAACATTGACAGCGACGAGGTATGGAGCAATAAGGTTGACCTTTGCCCGGACGGATGCTATATTGACAGTGTTCCTGTGGGGGGTGCGCTCGGTGTCTGAGAACTGCGCTAATATCATTGATCTGCTGATTGAGCAGCGGCATAATCAGGGCATGACGCAAAAGGAGTTGGCGCAGGCAGCTTGCCTGACACAGTCCGTTATTGCCCGGCTTGAAAGCAAGAAAGCCACGCCCCAGCTTGATACGCTGTTAAAAGTGGCGTCCGCTCTTGGCTGTGATATTGCCGTAGTCCCCGCCGGTAAATAAAGAAAAGTCCCCGCTTTGAGCTGTTCGGCTTTTGGCGGGGTTTATTTTCTGCTCTACGCTGTCACCAAACAGACCGGCAAAAGAAATTACGGTGTAGATCCCGGAGAGGTTTCCCATATGCTTTTGGGAAGTCCGTTTAATGCTGTTTTTGCTTCAATTCTGTTGTTTTCTCTGTATTTTTGAAGATTAATTAAATCAATCATTCTTTTTTTACCCTTTTGCGTTGTCGTCGGTTTTGTCGTTATTGTTTAAAAAGTCAAGTATTGCAAGCCCGGCGGCGTATCTTAATATAAGCCGTGCGTCGGCAGCTGTTACTTTACCGTCCGCATTTGCGTCTGCCGCTTTAAGCTGAGCGTTTGAAAACGTTTCAAGCTTTGAAGCATAGCGAAGCGTAAGCCGTGCGTCTGCCGCCGTTACCTTTCCGTCCTGATTTACATCGCCGGGTGTGTATTCGGTAAAGCATTTAACGGGGTAGAATTTCTGTGATTCGCTTTTCTTTCTCGGATACCATGTCCAGTTATCGCACGACCAGACAGAGCCGTCCGAGCGTATAAAGAACGACGTTTTGCCGTCGGCGGGGGAGATAAGCATTTTTTCGACGCTTGTCATTACCCTAACCTCGCTACCCGAGCCGAAATCGGTATATAAGTCCTTGTTTTCGTCGATTCTGAAATCGGAATTTTCGATATCGCCGTAATATGATATTTCCGTACCGTCCGACATTATAATTTTTGAATCTGTTGAAACGAAGCCGAAGCTGTCGGATTCCGAGAAAAAGTAAGAGAAATTCTCGCCTAAAATATTAATGTTTTCGTCGGCAAACGAACTTTTAATATAAACGGTGTTTTCGCTGTCGACAAGGCATACCGCATTGTCCGTAATAAGCGCGTCCGTTGCAGCAAAGGAACAGACTGTAACAGTTCTGCCGGATTCATATATCTTCGTTGTGTTATCGTCTTTTGTGTAAAGACGTGTGCTTGCCAGGTATCCCGTTACGCCGGAATCGATAAGCTTATCCGAATATGAGCCGCCGTCGTTTTTGTCGTATTTAAAGAGCAGACCGCCTTCCTTGACGGCAATCGGAAACGCCGGGTCAAGATCCGTTATATTCTCAGCTACCGTTGACATATCCTCGGTCATGTCCTTTAACGTTCCGTCCGTCAGCAGGACAAATCCGCAGTTTGAAACCTTTTTTGCGTTTTCGCATAAAACTTTGTTATCGGAGATTCTTACGACCTTGTTTTTGTCTGTTAAAATGTAAAGGTCTGTAACTTGCTTCGGAATATAATTGTAAAGCAAATCGCTTGTCCATGCTTTTGACTCCGAATTATATGTCAGCAGGTAACACTTGCCGTCCGTTGACGTTATAAGTAATTTGTTCCACTCAATCGGAGAGCCGACAGCGGTATGTGACTGTACGTTTTTTGCAATTATGCTGCTTTCGTTTTCGGAAATGAGATATAAATCCCCGTCGGACGTAAGCAGCGTTACGCATTCGTTTCCGAATACGGATTTTGAACCGAAGAAGCCCAAAACGAGCGATTCTCCCGCGCTCGTCACCCTGCTTTCTGGGTCGCAGACGGTTACTTTGAACGACTTTGAATTTTTGCCGAGCGTTAATATTATATCGCTCGTACCGGCTTTTAACGCCGTAAAACCGCCGTTTCCGTCCGAGGAAAGAATGCTTTCGTCGCTGACGGAGTAGGAGAGCGTCAAATCTTTATAATTGTATATATTGAATACCTGTCCCGTCATGACGAGCATATCGTTGACCGTCATATTCTCAAACTGTTCATCCTGTTCATACGCAAATGCAGAAAAGCTCATGGACATAACGACAGTCAGAAGGCACATACATAATGAGGCAAAGCGTTTCATATAATCAACCCTTAGTGAAAAATAATCTATACATATTATATTATTGCACAAAGTTTAAGTCAAGATGTAAAAACAGACAGCATAACAGACAGTATGCCATTGTAATGTCGAATATAATCTGAAACAGTTTGTTCACAAAATCGACATATGTATTTTATCGTCAATATGTTAGAAAATATATCCTAAAAACATATTTTTTTATGTATTTTTTTTGGAAAAGCGGTTGACAACATGGAACAAAAAATGTAAACTAAATATGAATAAATAGGTTTGTATCTTATTTTTCAAATAATTTTTAAGGAGGAAAAAATTATGGTTCAAACCACAGGAAAACGCACGTCCGTATCTAAAAAGATACTCAGCGTTTTTCTCTCATTGCTGATGATAATGAGCGTTTGCTACTCTGGTATCGGCGTTATTGCTGAGGCCGCCGCTTCTACCTCGCAGATTAACGCTCTTAAAACGGCATTGAACAATTTCGCGAACTCGGGCGAAACGGGAAATTATTCCGCTTCTGATAACGGAAGCAATACCGTAACCGTAACCGACAATACGTCGAAAGGTTATGTTTACAAAGTTCTTATAGCTTTACAGCCCGTGCTTGAGGGCGAAAGAGGAAACTACAACTGGTTCTCCAAAATGAGACCCCGTGTAATTTATCTTACCGGAGCTTCAGGCGTTTCCGCAACTCTTCTTAACAATCTGATTCCCATGCTGACCAACTACGACAGGTCGGATGTTAATAAGTTGGATCAAAATAAAAGCGGAAAATGGAAAAATAAACAATCCTGTGACACTAAACTGAGCGATCTCGGTACTGTTACCGTTTCGGTTACAAGAACTCTTGACAGTGCCCTTCTTGATTATGCCGACGCTGCCAAGTTGCCTGATTCGGTAAATCTTAAGGCTGCTTATTCTGTATATGCCACTCACAATAATAACGGCGGCGATTCGGGTAACTTTTTTAGTTGGAGTTCTTGGCGCAGTGAGTGGTACAGCTACGGCGGCGCATTTACTCTCAGCTATTCAAATTCAAACAGCACTCCCAAGAATATAAAAGATTACTACAATTTCTTTACGAAATCCAAGGTAGTCGGACAGACGGTTGCAACTCTCGTTGCAAACAACACTGTTTCATCTATCGGAACTATCGTAAACGATAACGCAGCCTACAGCGCAAAGATAAACGGCGTCTCAGCAACTGCAAAGAATTATTTCTTTACAGACCCGACCGTTTCTGTCGTAAACAATTATATTGCTTACGCGCTTCGCGCCCAGGCTGTTTTACAGCAGAAGGATAAAATCGACTGGTTCAAGTCCGCTATTGCTGCGGGCTATGATACAGAGGATATTGACAAGATGAATTCTCTGTATACCGAGGGTCTTGCCAAGTACAACGACCTGAACGCCCAGTCGTCTCAGTTTAAGACTGACGCCGCAGATGCTCTCGGTATGGATCTTGACGCTTACAACGCATGGCTCGTTCAGCTTAAGCGCGATATAGATTTATACTATTTGAGACTTCTCAAAAAGTCGATAGACAATACCGTTGCGGAGAATCCGAAGGTAGCGGCGGATAACGTTACCTCTCTTACGGGCGAGGAGTTCCTTGCTCAGTTCCCCGACAGCGAGTATCCCAATTCTCTTATTTCTTCTATCAACGGTACGTTTAACGGCTATGCCGCAACGCTTGATCAGTACAGAATCTCCTCTCCCAATGAGGTGGCGGACGTATTCACCGACGGCGTTGATTATGTCTACAGCTTTAAGACTAATATCAACTACATGACTGTTGAAGCGAATGCAGAGGATGATTTCGCTCCCTATCTCGAGCATTTCCTTCCCTATGTGTTTACGTCCCCCGCGGCCTACAGCACAGAGGCTGAAATGGCAAGATATACAGAGGACTACGCTAAGAATACAGAGCTTAACAATGTCTATAATTCTTATACGGGTAAGATTAACGCCGACCTTCAGAAGAGAGTATTCTCATTCTATAACGGCGATGAGCTTGTATTCCTTCCCGACGCGGTAAGCGCATACCTTGCAGGTATGAAGACTGATCTTATCAAGAGAAATCACGAGCAGATTCAGACCGTTTACGATTATGCCGTAATGGCGGGCGGTACGACAAGTACTATCAAGGTTGACTTTAATAACTTCCTCGGTCTTCAGGCGGCTGTTTCCAATCTTGACGCGGCACTCTATGATTACTGCGCATATATTACCTCAAACGGTAATGCGGGCAACCCCGAAAAGACAAACTGGGTTTCCGCCGACGATATCACAATCTACGGCAAGAGCCAGTCTTTCATCGACGCTGTAAAGGCGTTCAAGGCTACCAAGGGTCTTCCTTACGACCAGATGCATTATGATACCGACGGTGTATTCGTTATCCGTTACGCAGGCGATCAGACAGACGCGTCCGGCGATCAGATAGGTTATCCCTCCGATATCGCAAGAGACGGCGCGGAGGATAATTACGAGGTTACCACTCAGAAGATTCTTGATACTATTAATAAACTTGATACATTCATCACTTCCGAGGACTTCGCAAGGCTTATCGATTTTAAGGATAAGGACGGCAATGAGGTTTCCAACCTCTCCGATTACATTGAGACCGTTCTCAATGAAAAGCTCTTCACCAACGAGATGATCAACACTATCGTTGCTTCTATCTTCCCGATGGTCTGCGATGCTATAAAAGACCTTGTTCCCAATATTAAGAATATGGGTATCGACGGTATCGGTGCTCCCAATGACCCTGCTGCTGCGTTTAGAATTAATGTAGGTGCATACGGTATTAGCAATCTCAGCGGTGCATTGGATGTTTATATGGACGGACAGAAAGGGACTGTTACCGTAAAACAGCTCCTTGCTTCTCTCGGTATTAACGTATATCCCTCACAGCTTGCAAGTGTACTTCCTAATTCGGGCAAGTATGTTGCAATCAGAAACGCTCTTAATTCGTGCGGCGACAACTGGAGCAAGCTCCTTGACGCTGACGGAAAACTCAACTTTGACTGGGGCGTAACGGATTATAACTCGTTTACATCTGCGGCGGGTAACGTATTTAATTCGATTCTGCCCCTTCTACAGACTGTTCTTTGCAATAAAGGATATGAAAAGTCCGTAGATAAGATTGCATACGGCAGCGGTACTCTCAAATACAGCTTTGTCAGCGGTGATGTTGACGCTCGAATTAATGCAACTCTTAAAATTGACGGTCTTACCGTTTATAAAGATGTATGGATTCCCATTATGGAGGCTCTCGGCATAGCCGATAATGGTTATCGCTTTAAGTCTCTCGGTCAAGACGCTACGGCGGCTCAGATGGTTGACGCACTGTTCAGTCCCCTGCTTGAACTCATCGACCAGCTTAAGTCTCAGCCTATCGACAAGGTTTGTTCCATGCTTCCGCAGGTTCTCTATTTCCTCTCATTTGACGGAGTTCAGGAGCTTATAAACAGCATTAACATTAAGATGACTGCAAAGCTTGCTATTGATACTTTTGATAAATTCAAAATATCAATTTTCGGTATGTCAGGCTTGGCAAACCTCATAAAAGATTGGATCAACGGTAAAATTCCCAGTTTTAATTTTAATCTTGCTCTTAAGGATATGGTCAACCTCGAGGATATGCTCGGATTTGACTATACCAATATTAATAACATAGTAAACTTCGTTCTCGATAAGAACAACATCGACCTCTCCGTACCTATCATGAACGCAGGCAACCTTATCAGGTGTTCTACTTATAATACGAACGCAAGTTCGCAGAGCCTTGACGGCAAGAGAACAAAGATTACAGCCGATAAGGCGAACGTATTCTATGACCTGTTGAGCTACATTGTCGGCGCACTCGGCGACAGAAACCTCTTTGACAGCATTTTAAGATTGCTTTCGGACGAGGAGGGCGCAACGGTTGAGCTGCCTGAGATTGTTTACACGCTCATAGAGAATGTTTCAAACAATCCCAAGTCGGTTTTGGCTTCTCTTATCGAAATCTTCAATCCCGTTGAATACGACGAGATGCAGATGAATTGGTATACAACAGAAAAGGACGCGTCCATCACGGACAAAACGAACCTTAATTCTCTCGTATACCTTACTTACAACACAAACTGGACTAAGGATAAGTCACAGTACATCATCGACAATATCGATGAGATAATCGAATCCGTATCCGGCAAGGATACCGTTTCGGTCGATGAAAAGATTCGTACGACTGTCAACAGCATGTTCAATAACTATAACTTTACGGCTTTTGTTAAGGAGCTTGTATCGTTCGGTTATACTCTTGATAATCAGTTCATTTATGACCTTATCGAGAGAGAAACGGGCGTTGACATTCAGCAGTGGGCGCAGGCATTCGGCTACGCTTTCCCGACTATACTTGAAAAGTACGGAAAGACTGCTCTTAAGCCCGGCGACGACGGATATGTTACCAACTTCGGCAAAGTTTCCGTACAGGTAGAGACTAAGCTTGACGAAACAACGGGCGAGACGGTTGACCGCTGTACATGGTACATTAACGGCGAAAAGTTCGAGGACGGAAACAGAGAACAGTTCCTTGAGCTCTTCTTCGCGGTAGTTGACCCCATGGCTCCGCTTATCAGCATGTTCATGACAGGCGAGGATCTTCCTCTCTTCACAGGTGCTCTTACCATTAAGGGTTATGAGGGCTATTCAAATGCCGTTGTTTACTTATTTGAAATGCTCGGCATTGAGAACATAATGACTCAGGCTGAGTACAACGCATACGTTGAAACAAACAGCGCGGCGGATGCGTTCGAGTATCTTACCAATCAGCTCTTTGACTGGCTCGATAATCAGCTTGACGGTTCTGCATTTAAGAATCTTCTTGCTCTTCTTCCCAACCTTCTCTACTTCATAGAGAGCGACGGACTTTCAACGGTTCTTTATAATGTTCTTCAGCCGCTTACAACATTTATCGATACGTTAAGACCTATCGCCGACGTTAATGTAGACGCTATCGCGTCCGTAATCGTTTCCGACCTTCTTAACGGCAATTCAATAAGTATTGATAATATTCTCAGCGTCATCACAGGCACATTTGACGCAAGCGGATACGAAAAGTGGTATGACGTTCATACTAAGGAAATCACATTCACAGAGATATTCAGACTTGCCGATATCTATTTCGGCACTGATATCAGATACAGCCCGCTTGTACTTGAGGGAATCGAGAGCATCTGCGCTTCTCCCGAAAAGTTCGACAGCAAGGCGGCTTCAAGCGTAGGCTACCGTTCAAGCTGTGATTCGGCTGACGGACTTACCATTCTTATTTCGGCTCTTCTTGAGTGTCTTAACCATTCAAGCGACCTTACCGGCGGTAAGACAAACGGTGAAATTATATGTAACTTCATCGACAGCAAGACCGGCAAGGAGGACGCAAAGAAGATTTGGGATATGGTCCAGACAGTATTCGACGGAGTTGTTGCTACCGACGATGACGTTAACTGGCTGTACTTCTATAACGATCCCGATAATGACAAGACTCCCGTTACGGAGCTTGTAAACGCCGAGCTTCCGACAAAATCAATCGTTTACCTCGGCTACAACAATAACTGGAATAAGGAAACCGCCGACAATCTGACGGCTTCAGCTTCCGAAATAATCGACGCCATCCTTAAAGAAAAGGAAGGCACAGACCTTGCAACATATCTTAACGCTATTCTTACAAAGAATGTTTACACGGACGATGTTTTGAATAAGCTCGTTGAGAATATTGTTAAGGCTCTTAACGGACTTGATAAGTCGCTTCGTGACGCTATCTCGATTGTTATCAGCGAGGACGGCATTGACAAGTGGTTCGATATGTGCACTATTGCCGACGACGGCACAGTTACCTGCACAAAGGAATGGAATATCAACGGCGACAAGGATAAGTTTATTGACGCTCTTTCAGAGGCTCTTGCTCCCGCAAACGATATTCTCGGATGGCTCTTATTCGGCGACAGCTACACCTTCTTCACATCCTCCAAGACTGCCGACGGAAAATACACTCTTGAGCCTATTATCAACCTTGCGGGCAACGAGGGCGGTTATGCTTACGGTCTTATCCCGATTCTCGAGGCATTCGGCTGCGAAATGAAAGCTCCCTCGGAGTATGAGGTACTTTCAACCGGAAAGCACGATATGTCAACGTTTGTTAAGGATGTCCTTACAAGCGTATTCGACAGAGTTGACGAACTGACCGCAGGCGACGCGGTAGGCAATGTCCTTGACCTTCTTCCCAATATTATTTACTTCATTAACGCAGACGGCGTAAAGGTAAGCGTTAATAACCTTCTTTCACCCGTATATGACATTCTTGATAAGCTTCTTCCCGTTATCGGAGAAGCAAACCTTGACGAAACGTTAGGATTCCCGTTAAGCGACCTTTCGACCGAAACTATCTTTGAGATAGTTAAGGATAAGGCAGGTATAACACTTTCGCATCAGGTTATGTCAATAATCAAGTATCTGTATGTCGGCGATATTTCGGTATTTGAATCGGCTAACGGCAGAACAGGTCTTAAAATGACTTACACGGATGAGCTTACGAGAGCTGAAATGCTTACGGTACTTCTCTCCGTTGCTCTTGACATCTTTGATGACGACGCTAACGCAGAGACATTTAAGAAGATGCTCGGAGAGGATACGTACAATGTAGTATTGAACGTATTAAGACTGAACGCACGTCCGATGCATTCGATTGCATGGCTTCACACCGAGGACGCGGATACCGATAAGGTATTCTCCGGCGTTGATACGTCCACAATCTTCGAGTACGGCTACGGCAAGTACTGGACTAAGGATAAGGCTCAGTATATCGCAGACAATATCGAGTGCTTTGTCAACGATATGATTCAGCTTCTCGGTATCGAGATTGACGGCATTAAGTTCACCACTCTTGAGGAGCTTATAAACAGCCTTGTCGGCGGTTCGCTTTACAGCAACAAAATACTTTCAAAACTTTACAACGGCATAATGAATGCTGTAAGCAAGCTTAACGAGGTTGATACCTCAGGTAAGATAAAAGAGGTTATCAAGTCCTCACTCGGCGTTGACCTTGCTTTCTATGATACCTATGTTCTTCCCGAGATTACAGAGGGTGACCGCGACGCGTTCACAACAGAGCTTCTCAACATGCTCAGACCTCTTTATCCCGTTCTTAAATGGCTTCTTACAGAGCAGGATATCGCTTTCTTCAATGACAGCGAGGGACAGGATCAGGTAGTTCTTCCCGGCGACAGAGGCTATAACTACGGTATTATTCCTCTCCTTGAGGCTCTCGATTGTGAAGGCATCAAGACTGAGGAAGAGTACTACAGCGACGTTAAGGAAACCGAGGATGCGCTTATACTCGATATCGTTAATCCGCTTCTTGACAAGATTGACGTTATCCTTGCAGATCCCGCAAACGAGATATTTGAGCTTCTTCCCAACATTGCTTACTTCATAAACTCCAACGGCCTTGATACCGTATGGCAGAACACACTTAACTCCGTATATACGGTAACTGAAGCTCTTAAGCCTCTTGTAAACGTTGACCTTTACGATGTCATCGGAATTAATCTTGACGGCATGAAGTTTATGGATCTTGCAGAGCTTGCTCTTGGCAAGGTTAAGTCCTCTACCGGCTTCGAGCTTACAGAGGTTGTCATTGACGCGGCTGCCGAAATGACCACCGGTAAGATTGTATCGTTCACATCTCTCAACGGTGAACAGGCATACCGTATGGAATATGCGGGCAAGGCTGACCGTGCCGATATGGTTACGATTATCCTCCGTCTTGTTCTCAAGTTCCTTAACACGGGCGACAATCTTAAGATGCTTGAAAGCATAATCAAGGACAATACCTCTATGAGCGACGACGCTTATAAGTTCATGTTCTCATTCCTTGAGTCTCTTACTCAGTATTGCTCCGACGCGGAGGGTATGGATAAAGCACTTTATGTACTTTACTACACCTTCTACGGCATCAATACCGGCGCGCATGAAGCTAACAAGTGGCTTAAGGACTACAACAACAGCTGGGAGTTCTTCTACGGAATGCTCCGTGCAAGCGATCAGACCATACTTAACGATTTCGCTGAGTATACGTCAAAGATATTCAACGCGTATACAAAGGATATCATTGATGAACACGGTCTTGCTTCAGGCGGACTTATCAAGTTCTTCCAGAAGATTATCGAGATATTCAAGAAGATTGCAGAGTTCTTCTCAAAGCTCTTCGGTTAATTCGATAATACGGTGAAATACCAAAGCCCCGCAGGCGATAGCCTGCGGGGCTGATTCTATGCCTTTTGCCGGATTTATTATGCGGGATTATATCCAATCCTATCGATAAAATGATGTTTAAACGGGACTTGCAGATTATTTTATTCCATAATATTATCTATTTTACAATGAGCTGTTTACAGTTCAAATAATAATGAGCCGGGAAACGTTAAAATCCGTCTCCCGGCTCGTATTAGTATTCTGTTATTCAGGTTAAATCCTTGTTTGCGATAATAAACGTATATCTTTCCTGTTTCGTTGCTCCGCCGTGTTCGTCAAGATATCCGCCGTGGTCCGTTGTTATAACAATAAGCCAGTCCTCGGTATCATACGTTTCTCTGTTTTTGATTTCCTCTATAATATTATATGCGTATTCGTCGTCCTTTTCAAATGCGTGTACGTATCCGAAATTTTCCGGCGTGAAGTTCGTCTGATGTCCGGCGTGGTCGCACTGTTCAAATATACAGAACAGGAAGTCCGTGCAGTCCGCAGATGTTATGTCCTCGCTGACATTCTTAAAAGTTCCGTCGTCGTCCGTTGCGTCAATGTATTGTGCGTTGATTGAGTTTGATTCGGCATACTGTTTTTCGGGATAGTATGTACACGTATCATTGTTAAAATGTCCGTTCCACGAAACGCAGAATTTTGTCGAATCGACGATATTATCCTCTATAAGGCTTAAAAACAGCGATTTGTATTCAAGAGTTTTGGGAACATAGTTTTTATCGATTCCGTGTTTGTCTGCCCAGCAGCCGGTTAAAATCGAGCACCAGCCGGGAGCGGTGGATGTTTTCTGCGTATTTTCGGCAGGCCACTGTACGCCGCCGCAATAGCCCAGGTACGCGTGACCGCCTGAGGATATAAGCTCGTTTATTGCGCTTTTTTCATGCTCCGAATATTTTGAAATGATATCGGGACGAGTTCCGTCAAAGCCTATTACGATACATTTTTTCTCCGTCTTACCGTCGGCAAGCGGGGATGTAAAATGCTCTGTGACGATGTCGTGTATCTTTGTCTGAGGAATCGCCGATTCAAAATCGTTTTCAAATATGCTTACGGCTTTTACACCGGCATTGTATTTTTCCTCGGTATCGGTTATTCCCAGGGGCAATGCGCTTACAACACAGCCTGCGCACATAATGACTGCCGCCGCACCCGCCGTTATTCTTGACGCTTTCTTATCCGCTTCGCTTTTGAATATGAACGCAAGCGCCCACAGCACGGCGTAGACCGCGAAGAAAACGATAAACGAAATTGTCGTTGCCTTGCCGCCGTCAATCGCACTGCCAAGCCCCATTGAAATGCCCCAAAGCAAGCCGTTGGGAAGTAAGAATCCGCAGAGCGCACCGATAATTTTTACGCTTGTTTTTTTGTTTTTTGTCGCGCACAGAAGCATTGCAACGCCTGCAATCGATAAAATAACATCGGGTATTACCATGTACGCAATGTCGTTCCACTTATACCTTGCGTCCCTGTAAATAAATGACGCAATGAAAAAGACCGCAAAAGAAATAAGCATTATGTGATATTGATTGATTTTCCTGTTTTTCACAATTGATTCCTCCGTTTCATTTGTGTTTATGTTACTTTTGCATATGAATATTATACACTTATAAAATAAAAAATCAATCGTAATTTTAAGTTAAAATAAAAATGTATACTCTTAAAACGTATATTTTGTGCAATTATGAAAAATTATTATTTTTTGTTGACAAACTCTTTATACGGGTGTAGAATTAAATCGAAATAAATTGAGGAGGAACTGTACAATGTTTAATAACTACTTTTATTATTACTTTTTTATAACGGCGATGGATTCTTGCATTGTACAGGGACTTTAAGTAAACTGTATTAGGCAATAACCCACCGCTTGGTTTCGTTTGAGAAATTCGGCGGTGGTTTTTTTATGGCAAAAGAGAGCCGAACCCATAAGGTTTATATCCACTCTCTTTTGCTATTGCTTCGGGGGTTGAGAAAATGGATAAACTTGAACAGGCACGACAGATTATTAACGAAACGGACAGCGAGATTGCAAAGCTTTTTGAAAAGAGAATGAATGCCGTTGCGGACGTTGCCGAGTATAAATTACAGCGGGGATTGCCCGTACTCGACGCAGGACGGGAGGCGCAGGTTATAGCGAGAAACTGCGCGTACGTTTCCGATCCGGTGCTCAGGGAGTATTATACGTCGTTTTTAATCGGGACGATGGATATATCAAAGCGATACCAGCGCAGACTTATGCAGGGCATGACAGTTGCGTATTCCGGCGTTGAGGGGGCGTTTGCGGAAATCGCTTCAAAAAGAATTTTCCCCGACGCCGTAAAAATTGCGTTTCCGGATTTTAATTCCGCATATAAAGCCGTTGAAAACGGCGAGTGCGACTGCTGCGTTCTTCCGATAGAAAACAGCTATGCCGGCGAGGTCGGACAGGTTATAGATTTGATTTATGAGGGAACTCTTAATGTGACGGGTATGTATTCGCTTGCGATAAGTCAGAATCTGCTCGGCGTCAGAGGAGCGGATATAGACTGTGTTAAAAAAGTAATCAGCCATCCGCAGGCGCTCGGTCAATGCGCGGATTATATTAAAAATCACGGCTTTAAAACGGAGGAGGCGGCTAATACGGCTTTAGCCGCCAGACGGGTTGCCTCATTGTCGGATAAAACGACGGCGGCAATCGCAAGCCTCGATACGGCTAAGCTTTATTCACTCGATGTTCTCGACCACGATATAAACGCAAGCTCACAGAACACGACAAAGTTTGCGGTTCTTACGAGAACGCCGGAAAAGCCGTCCGATACGGGAAGCTTCATAATTTTGTTTACGGTTAAGCAGGAGCCGGGCGCGCTTGCAAAGGCGATTAATGTTATAGGAAAATACGGTTTTAATATGAAAGCATTGAGAAGCCGTCCGATGAGAGAGCCGGCATGGCAGTATTATTTCTATGTTGAAGTCGACGGAAACGACGAAAGCGACAACGGCAGAGCCATGATTTCCGAGCTTGAAAAACAGTGCGAGAGGCTTAAAATCGCAGGCAGATTTAAAGAAGTAATTGATCTCGGGAAGTGATTTAAAATGAATATACATGTTTCGTTAAAGGAAAACAGCTACGATATTATCATAGAGCGGGGAATTTTGAATAAAGCGGGGGAAATGCTGAATCTGAACAGAAAGGTTCTTGTCGTTACCGATTCCGGCGTACCTTGCGAGTATTCAAAAACGATAGCTTCATTCTGCGCAAATCCTGTTTTAATCACAATAGAGCAGGGCGAGGAGAGCAAGAATTTCGATAATTATAAATTACTGCTTGAAAAAATGCTTGAAAACGGCTTTACCCGTTCAGACTGCGTTGCCGCCGTCGGCGGAGGCGTTGTCGGGGATCTTGCAGGTTTTGCCGCCGCAACGTATATGAGGGGAATCGATTTTTACAACGTGCCTACAACGGTTCTTTCACAGGTCGATTCATCCGTCGGAGGAAAAACAGCAATAGATTTCGGTCATTATAAAAATACTGTCGGTGCGTTCTGGCAGCCGAAAAAAGTTCTTATAGACCCGGACGTGCTTAAAACGCTTCCGAAAAGACAGATTTCAAACGGTCTTGCCGAGAGCGTGAAAATGGCGGCGACATTCGACGAAAAGCTTTTTTCGCTCTTTGAAAACGGCGGTATCGAGGAAAATATGGATTCGATAATCGCAAGAAGCGTTGAAATTAAAAGAGATGTTGTCGAAAAGGATGAAAAAGAGGCGGGACTGAGACGAGTATTAAACTTCGGACATACGATAGGTCACGCAATTGAAAGTACTGTCGAGCCGGGAACGCTTTATCACGGAGAATGCGTCGCAATCGGCATGACGGCGATGTGTTCGGACGAAGTCAGGGGTAGAATTGTAAACGTGCTGACATCTTTAGCTCTCCCTGTATTTGTAAATTTCGATATTGACAAAGCCTGTGAGGCGGTTTTGCATGATAAAAAAGCCGTTTCGGGCGGAGCGAGAGTTATAATGTGCGATAAGATAGGCGCGTTTATCGAAAAGAAAATTTCAAACGGAGAATTGACGACATTGATAAGAAAAACGGGGGAGGGCGAGTTTAAATGAAAAACACGTTCGGAAATTCTTTGAGCGTAACTCTTTTCGGCGAGAGCCACGGCGAGGCTATAGGCGCGGTTATCGACGGACTTGCTCCCGGAATTGAAATTGACGAAAATTTTATAGCCTCACAGCTTGATTTAAGACGTCCGTCCGGCAAAATTTCGACTGCCCGTCACGAGGGGGATAAGGTCAGGATTCTTTCGGGCGTATTCAATTCAAAAACCGAGGGAACGCCTCTTGCGCTTATAATCGAGAATGAAAACACGAAAAGCTCCGATTATGAAAAAACAAGATATCTTGCCCGTCCTTCTCATGCCGATTACACGGCGCAGGTAAAGTACGGGGGATATCAGGACTACCGGGGAGGCGGTCATTTTTCCGGCAGAATTACAGCCGCTCTCGTTGCCGCAGGTTCAATTGCCGTCAATATGCTGAAAAAAAAGGGCGTGTATATTGCGACGCATATAAAAAACCTGCACGGAATATGCGACAGGGGTTTTGAAAATTTAAAGGACGATATAAATTATCTTAATTCTGTTTCATACGCCGTACTTGACAAAAAAGCCGGAGAAAAAATGATTGCCGAAACCGAAAAAGCCGCCGCAGACGGCGATTCCGTCGGCGGAACGCTTGAAACAGCCGTTATCGGTCTTGAAGCGGGACTCGGCGAACCGTGGTTCGATACTCTCGAAGGGCAGCTTGCGCATATTTTGTTTTCCGTTCCGGCGGTCAAGGGCGTGGAGTTCGGCGCAGGCTTTAAATTTGCGGATATGACGGGAAGCGAAGCGAACGATTCGTTTTATATTGAAAATTCAGAGGTGAAAACATATACGAACAATAACGGCGGAATAAACGGCGGAATTACAAACGGTATGCCGATTATATTCAGATGCGCCGTAAAGCCTACTCCGTCCGTATTTAAAGAGCAAAAAACGATTGATATGAATTTGATGGAAAATGCCGTCCTCTCGTTAAAGGGCAGACACGATCCCGCCGTAATTCACAGGGCGAGAGTCGTTGTCGATTCCGTTACGGCTCTGTGCATCGCCGATATGCTCACTTCGCGGCACGGTGCGGATTGGTTCAAAGGTGATTGAAAAATGGAGTACGGGCTTTTAGGTAAAAAATTAGGTCACAGCTTTTCCAAGGAAATTCACGCAATGATAGGCGGTTATGACTACCGTCTGTACGAAACGGACGAATACGGCGTTAAAGAGCTTATGACAAAGAAGAATTTCAAGGCGATAAATGTTACGATTCCCTATAAGGAAACGGTTATCCCGTACCTTGATTTTATAAGTGAAAACGCAATAAAAATAGGAAGCGTAAACACTGTCGTAAATAAGGACGGAAGGCTTTACGGATATAATACGGACTTTGCCGGGCTTGAAGCTCTTATTAAAAGAGCGGGCGTTCAAATAAAGGATAAAAATGTTCTTATCTTAGGAACGGGAGGCACGAGCAAGACCGCATACGCCGTATCAGAGCATATGTGCGCGCTTAAAATTTACAAAGCGTCAAGACATGAGGGCGAGGGCGTAATAACATATGACGAGGCGTATAAAATATGTAATGAAATTGACGTTATAATAAACGCAACGCCTGTCGGAATGTACCCGAAAAACGGGGAAAAGCCGATTGATATTTCAAAATTTGAAAATCTTACGGGTATTATTGACGTTATATATAACCCTCTCGAAACCGCGCTTCTAAAGGACGCTCGGACCGGGGGAATTAAAAATGCGGACGGGCTGTATATGCTTGTTGCTCAGGCGGTAAAGGCTTCGGAATTGTTTTTCGATACGAAATACGATGAGGATATCACCGATTCGATATTTAAAAAGGTTTATGCGGATAAAGAAAATATAGTTCTTGTCGGAATGCCGTCGAGCGGAAAGTCGACAATCGGCAGAATTATAGGCGAGGATTTGGGACGTGAATTTATAGACACCGATTCGCTTATAGTCGAAAAATACGGCGATATTTCCGAGATATTTCAAGATAAAGGCGAAAAATATTTCAGAGATATCGAATCTGAAATTATATCGGAAATTTCAAAGAAAAACGGAGCTGTTATCTCAACGGGCGGAGGCGCCGTTTTGAGAGATGAAAATATAGATTATTTAAAGCAGAACTCAAGAATATATTTCCTCGACCGCCCGATTGAAAAGCTTGTTCCGACCTCGGACAGACCGCTTGCGGGAACGAGGGAGAGGATAGAAAAGCTCTATGCGGAAAGATATGCTCGTTATCTTGCGGTGAGTGATGAAAAAATCGGAGTTCTTGACGACCCGGAAATTCCCGCAAAGAACATTGAAAGAAGGCATTACGAATGAAAATAACCGTAATAAACGGCGCAAATATTAATATGCTCGGCATCAGAGAGCCCGATATTTACGGCAGCGAGAATTACGATACGCTTATTAAAACCGTTGAGGATTATTGCCGTGAAAAGGGGATAGAAGCTGAAATATATCAGTCGAATCACGAGGGCTGTCTTGTAGATAAAATTCAGTCGTGCTATAAAAAGTCGGACGCAATCGTAATTAATCCCGGAGCGTACACGCATACGTCCGTTGCGCTTTTGGACGCGCTCAAGGCGGTGAGCGTTCCTGCCGTCGAGGTGCATATTTCGGACGTGCCGAGCCGAGAGGATTTCAGGCAGATAAGCTATATACGTCCTGCGTGCGTAAAGACGATAACCGGTCATGGTATTGCGGGATATTTGGAAGCAATCGAATTTTTAGCCGGAATTATAACCGAAGACAGGGGAGAACAAAATGAAGCTCGATAAACAGCTGAAAATACTTATAGTAGGTCTTGGTCTTATGGGCGGAAGCTATGCGCAGGGACTTTCGCGCCGAGGCTATCATGTTAAGGCAATAGATACAAACCCCGACAGTATAGCGTTTGCCGAGGAAAACGGATATATAGAAAAAGGTTTCTGCGATATAGACGAAAAAGCCGTCGGCGAGGCTGATATCGTTATATTTGCTCTTTATCCGCACGTATTTTTAAAATGGATAGAGGACAATCAGCATTTGTTCAAATCCGGCGCGGTTATCACCGACGTTACGGGCGTAAAGGGCTGTATTGTGTATAAAATTCAGGATATGCTCAGACCCGACGTCGAATTTATTTCGGCGCATCCAATGGCGGGACGAGAGGTCTACGGAGTAAAAAACGCCGATGAGAATATATTCAGAGAGGCCAATTACATAATTGTTCCGACCGACAGAAATACGGTTAACGCCATTGAAGTATGCAAGGGAGTCGGACAGACTCTTGAATTTAACAGAATATCTTCACTTCCGCCCGGAGCGCACGACGAGATGATAGGCTTTGTTTCTCAGCTTACGCACTGTATCGCAATATGCCTTATGACGTGTTCAAAAAGCGAACATCTTGTCGATTACACGGGTGATTCGTTCAGGGATTTAACGAGAATTGCGAGAATTAACGAGGATATGTGGAGCGAGCTTTTCGAGCTTAACAAAACGGCTCTGCTTGCTCAGATGGATAAATTCAGAACGGAGTTTAACGAATTTTACAAAATTCTTGAATCCGATGATATTGAAGCAATGAAAGAAAAAATGAAACAGTCGACCGCCCGCAGAGCGTTGTTCGATAAGAAAACGGAGGAGAAATAAAATGATTTTTGAAAGAAAGCTGACAATTCCCAAAGAGGTTAAGGAGATGTACCCTCTTACCGATGAGATGAAGAATGTTGTCGATGCAAGAAATAAGGAGATAAGCAATATCTTTACCGGAGCGGACGACAGACTTCTGCTTATAATCGGTCCATGCTCGGCGGACAGAGAGGACAGCGTAATTGATTATATTACAAGACTGCGAGAGGTGCAGGAAAAGGTTAAGGATAAGATTTTCATTATTCCGAGAATATACACGAACAAGCCCAGAACCACGGGCGACGGCTACAAGGGTATGCTCCACCAGCCCGACCCGAACGAAAAACCCGATATGTTCAAGGGAATAGTCGCTATCAGGGAGCTTCATATGCGTGCGCTCAGGGAAACGGGATTTAACTGTGCGGATGAAATGCTTTATCCCGAAAATTACAGATATCTTGACGATATCCTCGCATACGTTGCAATCGGTGCCCGTTCGGTCGAAAATCAACAGCACCGTCTGACCTCGAGCGGAGTAAGAGTTCCCGTCGGAATGAAGAACCCGACCAGCGGTGACATATCCGTTATGATGAACGCAATTACAGCGGCACAGCACAAGCATACGTTCATATACAGAGGCTGGGAGGTTCACTCCGAGGGTAATCCTCTCGCCCATGCGATACTCAGAGGCTCTGTCGATAAATACGGACAGATGATGCCCAATTATCATTACGAGGATCTTGAGCATCTTTATCAGTCGTATGAAAAGACTTCTCTTGCAAATCCGGCGGTTATAATCGATACAAATCATTGCAATTCGGCAAAAAATCCGTTTGAACAGATAAGAATCGCAAAAGAGGTTATGTACAGCTGCCGTTATAATTCGGATATTAAAAAGATTGTCAAGGGCTTTATGACGGAGAGCTATATTGAGGACGGCGCACAGAAAATAGGCGAGGGCATTTACGGAAAATCAATTACCGACGCATGCTTGGGCTGGGAGAAAACTCAGAAGCTTATCTATGACCTTGCGGATATGCTTTAATAAAGTTGATATTTACATCATGAAGGTAATAGCCGTATTTTGGCGGTTATTGTAATTATATGCATTTTGTCCCCTTGACAATACAGTTTATATACTGTATAAATATTATATGTGATTTTCAGAAAAATTCAGAAGATTTTGTGTTTTTTTGAGGTTAAATATTTATTTTAATACAAAAAGCGCATGAACGGATTTTTATTTGTTCCTGCGCTTTACTTATGTTTTAATTAGCAGATTATTTGTTTTGTCATTTTAATGTCCGAATACCCCAAAAGTGTTTTTATCGTAAAAAACGGGAGGATAAAGCTGCTGCAAGTATTGGAATTGCTAAAATCGGGGTGAAAATAAAACATGAAAAATAATAATAGCAGGTTACAACGGTTTGCAAAAGAATGACAATAAATTACAAAACGTAAATCATCGTTTCAATGATATAATTTAAAATATAATTTCTTCAAGCTTTCTTTTTGCCTCGGATATTTCTCTGTCCTCAGAATAGCTCCAGTCGTATATTTCAATTATATAGTTTCCGTCGTAGCCTATTGATTTCATATCATTAAAAAACTTCTTAAAATCAAAATCGCCCGTCAGCGGCGGCAGGCAGTCTTTTACCGAATTTCTGTCGCTTATGTGAACGTGTCTGATATTTTCGCCGACGGCGTTTATGAAATCTGTGTATTCGAAATGCGCTCTGTACGCCTGCTTAATATCCAGAACAACTCCGAAATCATCGCCTATATATTCCCTCATTCGTTTGAGATATTCGGGATTTTCGCCTCTGTAATGAACGACGTTTTCCTGACAGACATTAACGGAATATTTTTTTCCAAGCTCGGTTAAATACTTAAATCTTTCAAAATACCCGCCGTCGGATATAGAACCCGGAATTTTTGCGCCGTGAAAAACAAATATATCAGCTCCGAGTTTTTTTGTCACCTTGAAAAACTGTTCGTACATCGGAAGCGAATCGGTAAATCTGCGTTCGTAATTTGAAAAAAGGTAAAACGACTCGGCAAACGACTGAAACGGATGAAGCGAGACGATATTAATGCCGTATTTATTTTTAATTTCGATAATCGTATCTATGAAATCATCCTTTAATTCAGACGGGGAGTTCAGAAAAAGCTCGGCCGTTGCTATAGCAAAAGAGAGTCGAACTCCATAAGCCCAAAACGCACCGTCTCACGCCTCTGGGAACTGTTTTTCCCTTGAAATACGTCAGTATTCCTGCGGGAAAGAACCGTTCCCATAGACGCAATCCGCTGTATTTTGGGTGCGGGGCAGTTTTAAATCGGAGCAACACACTGCTTTGCTTGCAAGGAGCAGTGCGTG
>CAVGCY010000058.1:0-4294 GCA_963627915.1 Bacteroidaceae bacterium
AGGAAAAAACCGTTCTCAGAGGCGTGAGCCGGTGCGTTTTGGGCTTATGGAGTTCGACTCTCTTTTGCTATAGATAAAAATCAAGAGCGTATTACGCTTCGCCGCAGGACTTCGGTCTGAATTTACAAATTGTTAAAATAAAACCGGAACTCAATGTAAAAATCAAGCCCCGGTATTTAATGTCTTATCCGTTTAAAGGATATTAAGGTTTTAACGCTGAGAATGCAATCGGTTCATTATAATCTTTCCGGCAGCTGAGTTAAGGATTTAAATTCGTAACCCTGTTCTCTTGCCTTATCTATTATTTCGGGCAGCGCCGCGGCATTGTCCGGGGATATTGAATGGAGAAGAATTACCGCGCCGGGATGGAATCTTTCCGAAACCGTTTCGACTGCGTAGTCTTTACCCTTCTGATTATCAAGATCCCAGTCGGAATATGCAAGCGACCAGAAAACCGAAGTGTAGCCGAGGGATGAAACAAGGTCAAGTGCACAGTCGGAATATTCTCCCTTGGGAAAACGAAAATAAAGCGCACTGTAGCCGAAATGTTCTCTGATATAATCGTCGAACGCCTTTATCTCGTCCGACATCCGCGTACGGGAAATTTCATCCATGGACGGGTGTGTGTTTGTGTGATTGCCGACAATATGACCGTCGTTTATTGCCCGTGCGATGATGTCGGGATTCTGCTCCATTTCATGAAGAGTGCAGAAGAAAGCGGCAGGGACGTTTTTTTCCTTCAGAGTGTCAAGAATTTTCATCGTATAGCCGTTTTCATAACCGCAGTCAAACGTCAGGTACATGACCTTTTGTTTTGTAACGGTATCGAGCGTTATTGCGTCGAAATTATTATCGTCAAAATATTTCTGTGCGTTTTTCGATATGTCGTTTGCTTCGCCGTCTTTTGCGACGCCGAACGAGTGACATATTTTTTTTGTTGAAAGAGCTCTTGAATTATCCGGGTCGCTGACGGTAAAATTCCTTTTCTCAAGAGGCTTGAAGCCCGTAAAAGTTTCGTCTGTTCCCGTGTTTGCGCCTTTTATTATTTTTTCATTCTTTTTTTCGGTCTGAGTGACGGACGGGCGTTCATCCCTTTCGCCCGTGATTTTTTCGTCAGTGCTTTGATCGCCGCACGACGCGAGGGAAAAAACAAGAAGTACTGAAAGTGCCGACGCAATAATTTTTTTCATTTCGTGTCTCCGATATCTTTTTTTCTTTATTTTACATCATAGATGAAACGCCGTCAATGATATCGTTGATGGTTTTTACAGCTTTATCGGCAGTTTTTTTAACCTTTTTCTTTGTTGAAGAAGATGATGAGGATGAAACCGCAGAGCCTATCATTGCCGCTGTTCCGCCGACTGCCATTACAGCGCCGACGCCCTTCATGATGTTTCCTATCTTTTTAGTCATAATAATCATCCTTTCCGATTTTTTATTATTTTTCCGAATACATGCGTATTTATACGGTCGTACTTGAAAATATTAAAAAAAAATGGTATTATATAAAACAAGTTACTATAAGGATGTTGAACATGAAAAAACTGTATGACAAGGTTATGCAATTAAAATTAATGAAGAAGCTTATGGAAAAATCCTTTTTTCAGAAAATATTGAGCTATGAATTTATTATCTATGTTGTTTTCGGCGTTCTTACAACGCTTGTGAATTTTGTTATAAGCTTTATATGCAATAAAATTTTCGGCTACGGCATTATAAAGGAATTTACCCTGTTTTCAAAAACAATTAAATTCAGCTGGGTTTACGTTACCAATTTAATATCCTGGACAGGCGCGGTTCTGTTTGCATATTTTACGAACAAGGCGTTCGTATTTGAGGTCAGGGACTGGTCGCCCAAGGTAGTCGTAAAGGAAATGCTTTCGTTCTTTTCGGCTCGTATAGTTTCGCTTTTTGCGTTTGATCTCGGTTTTTTTGCCGTTGTTTACAACATATTTATAAAAATAGGAACAGGCGACGGCGTATCATACTGGATTGCTAAAATTGCGGCGGCGGTATTTACGGTATTGTTTAATTATGTGTTCAGCAAATTTATAATATTTAAAAAGAAAAATAGTGAGGATAATGTATGAATTTTAAAGAATTGGATAAAAACGGTTCCGTTGAAGGATTTGCTCTTGTAAAATCCTGCGATAAAAAAAATACGAAGAACGGTTCCGTTTATCTCGATATTACGCTTGCAGACAAGTCGGGCGAAATAAATGCAAAAATCTGGGATTACAGAGAGGGTGCGTTTCTGCCCGAGGTCAACACGGTTATAAAGGTCAGGGGTGTTCTCTCGACATATAACGGTACTCCGCAGATGAAAATAGAGCGTTCGAGAGCCGTATGGGAGTCGGACGGAGTAAATATGAACGATTTCGTGCCGGGTGCGGATTACGACGCCGATTTTATGATGAACGAAATTTTTGCGCTTGTAAACAATTTTGAGGACAATGAGCTTAAAAAGCTCGTTTCCGCATTGCTTAACGAATATAAGGACAGGATGCTTGACTGTCCGGCGGCGTTCAGGCTTCATCATGCGATAAGGGGCGGACTTCTCATGCATACGCTGTCGATAGTCCGCATGTGCCGGGCGGTCGCCGCCCTTTATCCGACCGTTGACGAGGAGCTTTTGATTTCCGGCGCGATACTTCATGACATAGCGAAAACCGAGGAGTTTAAAATTTCGCCCGTCGGACTTGCCGAGGGCTATACTGCGGACGGTACGCTCATAGGGCATCTGGTACGCGGCGCTATGGCTGTCGAAAGAGTCGGTACGGCGATAGGTTCGGATAAAGACACAATGATGCTTCTTGAACATATGATAATATCTCATCACGGCGAGCCTGAGTTCGGAGCCGCCGTACGTCCGTTGTTTCTTGAGGCGGAAATTTTATCGGATCTTGATTCGCTCGACGCAAAAATATATGAATTTGAAAATGTGACGGCGGATATCATGCCGGGTGAATTTTCAAACAGACAGTGGGCTTTGGACGAAAGAAAACTTTATAACCACGGCAGAAAAAAGATAGAGACAAAGGTGAATTTCAATGACTGATAATATGAATACGGATTGGACGGAAATTAAAATAACAGTACCCGTTGCGGATGTCGAAAAAGCGGGCGATATCGCCAATATGACAGTTCCGTACGGTATTTATATAGAGGATTATTCGGACCTTGAAGAGGGAGCGAGGGAGATAGCGCATATCGACCTTATCGACGAGGAGCTTCTCAAAAAGGACAGGACGAAGGGAATTGTACATATCTATATTTCGCCCAAGTCCAATCCGGCGGAAGCGGCCGCTTTCCTCAGTGAGAGATATGAAAGCGAGGGTATCGATTATAAAATAGATACTGCCGTCTGCTGTAATGCCGACTGGGAAAACAATTGGAAAAAATATTTTAAGCCTATTCCCGTAGGCGGAAAGCTTCTTATACGTCCCGTATGGGAGGATGAATTTGAGCCGGACGGCAGAGCTGTACTCAATCTCGAGCCCGGTCTTGCATTCGGTTCAGGTACTCATGAAACGACAAGACTTTGTCTTACCGCGCTCGAAAAATATATTACGCCGGAAACGAGAATGCTCGACGTCGGCTGCGGCAGCGGTATACTTTCCGTCGCTTCGCTTCTCCTGGGCGCAAAAAGCGCGGTCGGAGTCGATATAGATCCGCTTGCGGTAAAAACGGCGGCGGAAAACGGAGAGAGAAACGGTTTTTCAGCGGATAAATATACGCTTTATCACGGCAATCTGACGGATATGATAAGCGGTAAATTCGACGTTGTCGCCGCCAACATAGTTGCCGACGCGATTATAATGCTTTCTTCTCGGATAGGTGAATTTCTGGAGGACGACGGCGTTTATATTGTATCGGGAATTATCGATATAAGAGAGGCGGAGGTTGCCGACGCTCTTGATAAGTGCGGATTTGAAATTGTTAAAAGGAACGAGGACGGCGGATGGCTGTGTCTTGAATGCCGCAAAAAATAATTTATTATGCGGGCGCTGAATGTGCCCGTATTTTTTTAAGGAAAGAGATGCATGGATGACTTTATATTCGCAATCTCATATAGTAAGATTGATTCTGTTATATTTATTATAGCAAAAGAGAGTCGAACTCCATAAGCCCAAAACGCACCGGCTCACGCCTCTGAGAACGGTTTTTTCCTTGAAATACGACAGTATTCCTGCGGAAAAGAACCGTTCCCATAGACGCAATCCGCTGTATTTTGGGTGCGGGGCAGTTTTAAATCGGAGCAACACACTGCTTTGCTTGCAAGGAGCAGTGCGTG
>CAVGCY010000059.1:0-2028 GCA_963627915.1 Bacteroidaceae bacterium
ATGCAGAATTTCTTTTACAGGATCGGGATAAAGTTGGCATTGTCGGCGTCAATGGTGCCGGGAAAACGACGTTGTTCCGTATTCTGTTGCACGAACTGGAACTTGACAATGGCACCGTTACTGTTGGCAATGCCCGCATAGGATATTTGCCGCAGGAAATCATAATCGAAGATGAAAGGCAAACGGTTTGGGAATACTTGCAGGATGGTCGTCCGATCCGAAAAATCAACGAAGAACTGGAGTCGATTTATTTAAAACTGGAAACCGCTGATGTATCAGAACAGGATTTATTACTGGATCGGATGGGAAAACTGCAAGAGCGACTTGAATATTTTGACTGCTACAAAGCAGAGGACATTCTGCTTGATTTGGTTGAAAAAATGCAGATCGAGCTTGAAATGCTGGAGCGACCAATGGTTGAATTGTCAGGCGGTCAAAAATCAAAGATGGCGTTTGCTCGTGTGCTGTATTCAAAACCTGAGATATTACTTCTTGATGAGCCGACAAACCACCTTGATGCACCTACAAAGGATTTTGTAACAAGCTACCTAAAAAATTATCGCGGTTCGGTTTTGATCATCAGCCACGACATTGAGTTCTTAAACAAGATCATAAGCAAAATTATGTTCATCAATAAAGTCACGCACAAGATTTCTGTCTATGAGGGTGACTATTATACTTACAAGAAGAAGTATGCTGAAGAACAACGTCTGCGCGAAATGACTATTGTACAACAGGAAAAGGAAATTAAGGAGCTTTCTGAATTTGTACAGAGAGCAAAACAGGCAAGCCAAACGAATCATGCCATAAAACGAATGGGACAGGAACGTGCTTTACGTTTGGAAAAGAAACAGCGGGAATTGAAAAACCGTGATCGTGTATATAAACGAGTAAAGATGGACATTCGCCCTAAGCGAGAAGGTGCATTGATGCCGTTAGAGGCAGAAAACCTCAGCTTCCACTATCCGGGGCAGCCCCAACTATATAAAAATCTATCTTTCCAAATCAATGGGAAAGAGCGATTTCTCGTTGTAGGTGAAAATGGAGTTGGTAAGTCAACACTTCTAAAATTGATTATGGGCATTCTGACCCCGGAAAACGGACGCGTGCGGTACAATCCCAAAACCGATGTTGCCTATTATGCACAAGAATTGGAACAGCTCGATCTCAACAAGACAATTTTGCAAAACGTGGACACAGATGGCTATACGGAGTGGCAGCTCCGCAGTATTCTCGGAAATTTCCTGTTTTACGAAGAAGATATCAATAAAAAGGGGGCGGTTCTGTCTCCCGGTGAAAAAGCTCGAATTGCCTTATGCAAGGTTCTTTTACAAAAGGCAAATCTGCTGGTACTTGACGAACCGACCAACCATCTTGACCCGGAAACGCAGGCAATCATTGGCGGCAATTTTAATCTGTTTGAAGGAACAATCATTGTTGTCAGCCACAATCCGTCTTTTGTGGAACAAATCGGTATTAGCCGTATGTTGGTTCTGCCTTCTGGCAAAATCGAAAACTATTCGCACGAATTACTTGAATACTATTATGAGCTGAATACCCCTGATGAGGAGAAATACTGACACAGGGGTGTTCACATGAAAACAACACCTAAATCTATGGAATGGATATTATGTCCTGTCTGTAAAAATAAGACTCGGCTAAAAATGCGGGAAGATACCATAATTAAAAACTTTCCGTTATTCTGCCCAAAATGCAAGCAAGAAACACTTTTGAACGTAAAAATCAAATAATAACAATAAAAAAGGGGTTCATCACGGATTTAAGGGGAATGGAATCTAACAGCAGGTAAAGAAATAAACTTAAAAAAAAACCATCGGCTTTGTCAATAAAAGTGTGTATGTTTTTTTAAAGTTATAAATTCAAGTGTTTATGCAGGGATATGAAGTGGAGCGAAGCGAAACGAAATATCCCTGCATAAACGGCTCAAATCGTGTGCTCGTATTTTTCAATACGACCTTGTAAAATAAAGTGTGTAAGTTAGAAAAACAACTTGCACACTTTTTGTAA
>CAVGCY010000060.1:0-88183 GCA_963627915.1 Bacteroidaceae bacterium
TTTGTACGCCGTCGGGCAAGCCCCGGACGCCGTTTGGGACGACGTCCGGGGTTCGATTTATCCGTTGCGAACGGTACGACAATCAATAAACTTAATCACAGCAGACAAACGGTAAGGGGTAAGGCTTGCAAGCTCCCTTGACGGGTAAGTATAATTCATAAAAAACATCAGCGGCTGTCCGAAAGGGCGGCCGCTGAAAAAATTACGGATGTAAATTATTGTTTTGGTCTTGTATTTATTTTTAAAATAATTTATAATTTAAAGATAATAGGGTTTTTTTGCTTTGGAGGGAGGATATATTTTATGAAAGTCGTCGACCTTAAAATCGAGAGCGCGAAAGCTAAAAGCGGACTTCCGAAATTCCTGTTTTACCTCGTACAGTTTACGTGGGGACTTCCCGTAAATCTTATCGGCGGTATCGTATATCTTATACATTTCAAAAAATGCCGTCATGAGAAATTCTGCAACAGCTATATTACATATCTGCCGAAGAACTGGGGCGGATTGTCTACCGGTATGTTCATATTCATGTGCGAACATGACGAAAAGTGGACGTATAACACGCGTATTCACGAGTACGGACATACGATACAGTGCCTTCTTTTAGGCCCTTTATACTGGATTGTCATAGGTCTGCCCTCGGCTGTCTGGTGTAATTTCTTTGAAAGCTACAGGAAGAAAAACAACGTTTCATATTACAAGCTCTACTGTGAGTCGTGGGCAAATGCCTGGGGGCAGAAATGGAGCGGACTTAAACAGCATTTTGACGATAAAAAAGACTGAGGAATGATTTCGAGTGAGTCGCAGAAAGTGGCAGCTATCACAATTTGATAAAACTCTTGCAGCGCGGATTGCGTACGAGCATTCTCTCGACGAATTTGCTGTTTTTATGCTCATTTCCCGCGGTATCACGGATGAAAACGAGATTGTTTCGTTTCTTTCCTCCGACGGAGAATTTTCCGACCCGTTTGACATAAAGGACATGGATAAAGCCGTCGAGGCTGTGGATTCGGCAATCGAAAACGGCGATAAAATCACGATTTACGGCGACTACGACGCAGACGGCGTTACGGCAACGGCTTTGCTTCTGTCTTTCTTGCAGATGACCGGCGCGGATGTCGATTATTATATCCCGTCAAGAGTTGACGAGGGCTACGGACTTAACAGGGACGCTGTCGATAAGCTCAAAAAGCGCGGAACAAAGCTTATTGTCACCGTCGATAACGGAATAAGCGCAGTTGAGGAAACGGAATATATAAAATCACTGGGTATGAATATCGTAATTACCGATCATCATCAGCCGGGTTCGGTTCTGCCCGACGCGCTTGCCGTCGTAGACCCGCACAGGGCTGACGATACATGTTCGTGCAGGGATTTGGCAGGTGTGGGCGTTGCGTTTATGCTTGCCGCCGCGCTTGAGGGCGGCGATGTACGCAGTGTATTTGACGATTTTGCCGACCTTGCCGTGATAGGAACGATTGCGGATATCGTACCGCTCAGAGGGGAAAACAGGCTTCTCGTTTCGAGAGGTCTCGGCGTTATAAATAATTCGGAGCGTCCGGGCATTCTTGCGTTAAGGCGCAGATGCGGTTTTGCCGATAAGGATTTGACCGCGTCGTCCGTCGCGTTCTCGCTCTCACCGAGAATAAACGCCTCCGGCAGGGTATCCTCGGCGGAAAACGCGCTGAAGCTTCTGATAACGGAGGATGAGGACGAAGCCGAACGCCTGGCGGGTATTCTTGACGAATGCAATGCCGAACGGCAGGGAATAGAGTCCGAAATTATCGACTCCGCCGTTTCAAAGGTTGAATCCGACGCGTCATATTGCGCCGACAGAGTTCTTGTCGTTTCCGGCAGCGGCTGGCACGCCGGCGTTATCGGGATAGTAGCCTCCCGTCTTGTTGACAAATACGGCAAGCCCGCCATTGTTATAGCCGAGGGCGAATCCGGCGGCGTCGCAAAGGGCTCGTGCCGAAGTATCGAGGGATTTTCACTTTTTGAGGCGTTGACGAACGTTAAGGATTTGCTCGTTAAATTCGGAGGGCATAAGCTTGCCGCAGGATTTTCCGTTGAAAATGAAAAAATCGAGGAGTTCAGAAGGGCGATTAACGATTATGCGAATACGCTGCCCGAATTTAATCCCGTTTTGAAACTGGACTGCAAGCTGAATCCCGCCGGTATAAACGAAGGATTGTTAAACTCTCTTTCGCTTCTCGAGCCGTTCGGCGCGGAAAACCCGCAGCCGGTTTTCTGTATCGGCAATTTAACCGTAAGCTCCGTTAAGGGTATGGGCGACGGCAGACACGTAAGTCTGATTCTCGAACGCGCAAACACTTCATTCAGAGCTGTTTGGTTTGGAGTTTCCGAGGCGGAATTTCCGTTCTTTCCGGGCGAAAATATCGATATCGCCGCAAATATTGAAAAAAATGAGTATAAAGGCAGAATCCGCCCGTCCGTAATGATAAGGGCGGCAAAGCTTTCCGGAATCGACGACGACGAATTGTTCAGGGGCTTTTCCGTTTATAAAAAAGCAAAATATTCGGCTGTCGTCCCGGATAAAATAAAGGAAACCGCCTGTCCGGACAGAAGGACTGCGGCGGACGTTTTCAGATTCGTTAAAAAGGGAATCGCCCGCGCCGGAGGCGAGGAGGAAATTACGGCGCGTCTGGGACTTCCTCCGTTCGCCGTGTGCAGGGTTCATATCGCGCTCGACGCATTGGTTCAGACGGGCGTTATTAAAATTGAAAACGGGTATTACGTCACGGCGGAGCTGTCCTCGAAGGTATCGCTTTCGTCGTCGGAAATACTTAAAAAACTCGGATATGCCGAACAGAAAGGGTGAGAGAGAATTATGGCGGAACATGAAAAACAGGTCGGAAACGAATTGTATGCAAAATTAAAGGAAAAAATGAAGGATTCGTTTTCGGACGAGGACCGGGCTGTTATAGACAAGGCGTTCGGTATCGCGAACGAGGCGCACGCCAATCAGCTGAGAAAATCGGGAGAGCCGTATATCATTCACCCGATAGCCGTTGCGGAAATTCTTTTTGACGAGCTGGGAATGGATATGCCGTCAATTTCCGCCGCCATGCTTCATGACGTTGTTGAGGATACGAGTTATACGATAGAGGAAATAAACGATATTTTCGGTTCGGAAATCGCGCTTCTTGTCGACGGCGTTACGAAAATCAACCGTATGCAGATTTCTTCCAAGGAGGAGCAGCAGGCGGAGAATTTGAGAAAAATGCTCATTGCCATGAGCAAGGACATACGAGTTATAATTATCAAGCTTGCCGACCGCGTCCATAACATCAGAACGCTTAAATACGTTCCCGAGCAGAAGCGCAGACTGACGGCGAAGGAAACGCTTGAAATTTACGCGCCCATAGCGCACCGTTTGGGTATCAGGGCGTTTAAAGAGGAGCTTGAGGATTTGTCGATAAGCTACCTCGACCCGGTCGCGTACGCCGATATTGAAAAACGGCTTGCTCAGCAGGAACCTCAGAGAAAGGAATATCTTGACGATATTAAAAAGAAAATAGGCGAGCGCGTTCACGAAACGGTAAAGGACGCGAAAATCGACGGACGAATAAAATCCGTTCACGGAATTTACCGTAAAATGTATCTGCATAATAAGAGCTTCGATGAAATTTACGACATTTACGCCGTCCGTATTATTGTCGATACGGTTATCGACTGCTATAACTGTCTTGGAATCGTTCACGACATGTACCGCTCCGTTCCTGGCAGATTCAAGGACTATATTTCGACTCCCAAGCCGAATATGTACCAGTCTCTTCACACGACGCTGATAGGCAAAGAGGGCGTGCCGTTCGAGGTTCAGATAAGAACGTGGGAAATGCACCGCAATGCCGAATACGGTATCGCCGCACACTGGAAATACAAGCTCGGCAGAAGCGACAAGGATGTCGACAACCGTCTTATATGGATAAGGCAAATGCTTGAAAGTCAGCAGGAATCCGACAATCCGCAGGATATCGTTCAGGATATAAAAAGCGACCTTGTCCCCGAAGAGGTATTTGTTTTAACGCCCAAGGGTATGGTTATCTGTCTTCCCGCGGGCGCGACGGTTATCGATTTTGCGTACGCCATTCACTCCGCAGTCGGAAACAAGATGACTGGCGCGAAGGTGAACGGCAGAATAGTGCCGATTGATTATGTCGTTCAGACCGGCGAAATAGTCGAGATAATCACGTCCTCACAGCAGGGCAAGGGTCCGAGCCGCGACTGGCTTAATATTGTAAAAACAAGCGGAGCGAGAACAAAAATCCGTTCGTGGTTCAAGAAGGAACGCCGTGACGAAAATATCGCCGAGGGCAGGCAGGAATTTGAAAAGGAGCTGCGAAGGAACAAGATAAGACTTGACGATGAAAAGCTTCGCGAGCTTTTGGAGATTCTTACGGAGAAACAGCATTTGAACTCCATTCCCGATTTTTACGCGGCGATAGGCTACGGAGGTATCACTCTCAGCAAGCTGATTCCGCAGATACGTGACGAGGCTTCAAAATTACAATCCGCCGACGCCTCCGCCGTTCCCGAAATAAAGCTTAAAACGGAGCCGGCTTCAAGCCCCGACGGCGTTATCGTCGACGGAATCGACAACTGTCTTGTTAAGCTTTCAAAATGCTGCAGCCCGATACCGGGGGACAATATAATAGGATTCATAACGAGAGGACACGGCGTTTCGGTGCACAAGCGCGACTGTCCGAACGTGCCGGTCGATATAGATTCATCGCCCGACTCCGCGAGATGGATAAGCGTACACTGGGCAAAGCTTCCGTCGGCGGGCTTTACCGCGTCGCTTACCGTTACCAGTCTTGACAGAATGAGTCTTATTGCGGATATTACGATGGCACTTTCAAACATGCGCATAATGATTCACAGCATGAACACGAGAACGCTCAAGGATGCAACGGCTCTCGTTTATCTGAATATTTCGGTAAATTCGACAGAGCATTTAAATTCCGTCGTTGCAAGACTTAAAAAAGTCGACGGCGTGCTTGACGTTACAAGGGCGAACATATGATTTTGGCTCTCTTTTTGCCATTATTCAATGTATATTAAATATTAAAGGGTATTTTAACTATGAAAGCAGTTATTCAAAGGGTGAAATCCGCGTCCGTCGCCGTTAACGGCGAGATTGTCGGCAGTATCGGAGAGGGATTCATGATTCTGCTCGGCGTTATGGAGGGCGATGAAAAAAAGCATGCCGAAATAACGGCGAAAAAAACGGCTTCGCTTAGGATTTTTACCGACAGCGACGGAAAGATGAATAAATCGATTCTCGACATAGGCGGTGAAATACTCGTCGTTTCGCAGTTTACGCTGTGTGCCGACGTTAAGAAGGGAAACCGTCCGTCGTTTGCAAATTCCGCAAATCCCGAAACGGCTAACGAGCTGTACGAATATTTTATGCGCTGTCTTAACGAAAACGGCGTGAAGAAGGTTGAGCACGGTATTTTCGGCGAGCATATGGATGTTTCGCTTGTAAACAACGGGCCTGTTACGATACTGTACGATACGGATATATGGAACGTGTAGATATGGATAATATAATTGTAAAATCGATGCCTCTGGGACCGCTCGGCGCAAACTGTTATATCGTTGCCGATATTTTAAGCGGAGAATGCGCCGTTATCGACCCGGGCGGTTATACGCGGGAGCTTGAAAACGCGCTTAAGGATGAGAGAGGCGTAAAATTAAAATATATTCTTTTAACTCACGGGCATTTTGACCATATTTCGGGCGTCGGCGAGCTTAAGGAGAAACATCCGGAGATGAAAATCTGCATTCATGCTCTTGACGCGCAGTGCCTTAACGACCCGAAAATGAGCCTTGCCGACGGATTCGCTCCGGGGTCGTTTAAAAAAGGCGTAAGCGCGGACATTCTTCTTCATGACGGGGATAAATTGCGTCTGGGGCAAAATGAGATTGAGGTTATAGGCACGCCCGGTCACACGCGGGGCGGAGTTACGTATAAAACGGGCGATATTTTATTTACGGGCGATACTCTTTTCAGATTCACATACGGGCGTACGGATTTTTTCGGCGGCAGTTCCGCGGATCTCGAGCGTTCGATATACCGCCTGTTTGCGCTTGAGGGCGATTATGTCGTTTACCCAGGGCACAATATAAGCACGACTCTTTCATATGAGCGTGAACATAACAGAATTTTAAGAGGAATAAGATAGATGCGTCTCGTACTCATAAATTTTCCGTTCAGGTACGAAACGGAGAATATAATCAGAATATTTTTCCCGTTTGAGAAGCTTGAATACTCGGATTCAAATGCAGGTTCGGGCGATTTTGCCGAGCTTAAAACGGATGATAACAACATTCTTTCGGTCAGAATTAAAATAAACGGCGCGGAATACGAGCGGAAATATCCCGTTGTTTCTCCGGACGATAAGGAAACGGAGAGGCTCGGCGCGCTGGGCGTTTATGAAATATTAATCGAATTTACGGGATATACTCCGCCGTGGGGAATACTTACGGGAGTTCGTCCGTCAAAGCTTATGAGAAGTCTTATCGCCGGATTCGGAGAGGAGTACGCGAGAGATTATTTTGAAAATAAACTGGTCGTTTCTCGGGAGAAAACATCTCTTGCCGCCGAGGTCGCGCGCGCGGAGGACAGAATCGTTTCGCTCTCGGAGGGCAATTCGTATTCGCTCTACGTTTCAATCCCGTTCTGCCCGACGAGATGCAGCTACTGTTCGTTCGTTTCTCATTCCATGGCGCAGGCGAAAAAGCTTATTCCCGATTACGTTCGTCTTTTGTGCAGGGAGCTTGCCTTTACGGGAAAAATTGCGTATGAGCTCGGACTGAAGCTTGAAACGGTTTATTTCGGCGGGGGTACTCCCACGGCTCTTTCGAGTGAGGATTTAAAGGCGGTAACAGACGCCGTCGGCGCGAATTTTGACGTAAAAAACGCACGTGAATACACCGTCGAGGCGGGGCGTCCCGATACGCTGGACGAGGATAAATTGAGAGTTTTAAAAAATGCCGGAGTCGGCAGAATCAGCGTAAATCCTCAGACGTTTGTCGATTCCGTATTGAAAAACATAGGCAGGGCGCATACGTCCGAGGATACCGTCAGGGCGTTTATGAAAGCGCGGGAAATCGGCTTTGACAATATAAACATGGATTTAATCGCGGGGCTTCCGGGCGATGTCCCCGATACATTTGAAATGAGCGTTAATAAGGCGATTGAGCTGTCGGCGGAGAATATAACCGTTCACACCCTTGCGTTAAAACGCGCGTCGGAGCTTGTTACCGGAAACCGTATCGATACCGTTTCGGGAGATACCGTCGAAATGCTTTCGCGGGCGTCGGAAAATTTAAGAAGCGCGGGTTATTCCCCGTACTATATGTACCGCCAGAGCAAATGCGTCGGAAATAATGAAAATACAGGTTACTCCAGGCATGACAGGGAGTGTTTGTACAATATATATATGATGGAAGAGGTTCATACGGTTCTTGCCGCAGGTGCGGGCGCAGTCACGAAGCTGAAGGACCCCGGCTCAAATAACGTCGAACGCATTTTTAACTTCAAATACCCGTATGAATACATAAGCCGATTTGACGAGCTTTGCGGACGAAAGGAACGAATCTCGGAATTTTATAAAAACGAAAGGACGGATGCGAATGGCTGAATCCGTTAAAAGCAGAAGAAAACAGAATCTGCTCGGCGGAGCAATGTGGCTTGTTCTGTCGATGGTAATAGTAAAGGTTATAGGCGCTGTTTACAAAATTCCGCTTACGAGTATACTGGGGCCTGTCGGCAAGAGTTATTATTCCACAGCCTACAATCTTTTTATTCCTGTTTACTCCATAGCTCTGGCGGGACTGCCCGTAGCTATTTCAAAAACGGTATCTCACTACGCCGCGCTTGAAAGATACCGCGACGTCAGGAACGTATTAAAAGCGTCGAAGCGCGTGTTTCTCATTACAGGAATAGCCGGTACCGCCGTAATTCTTGCGGCGGCGTACCCGTACGTTCTTTCCATTAACAATTTCAATGCCGTTTACGCGATAATCGTTATCGCTCCGTCGGTATTTTTCTGCTGCCTGATGTCGGCGTACAGAGGATATTATAACGGTCTTAAGAATATGATTCCCACCGCGGTGAGCGAGGTTCTTGAGGCTTTGGGCAAGCTTGTGTTCGGACTTGCGTTTTCCAAGGTTATAATTGCCGTATCGCTTCAAAACGCCGTTCCCGGAGGTACGGTATTCGGTCTGCTCGTAACCGAGGCGACGACTCACGAGGAGATAATGAGCGCGATTTATCCGTTTGCTGCGGCGGGCGGTATCGGAGGCGTAACGATAGGAACGGTAATGTCAACGATCTTCCTTATGCTCAGGCATAAATTAAAGGGCGACAGCCTGACGCGTTCGGAGATTAGAAATTCGCCCGAGCCGGCAAGCGTTAAATTCATAGCGAAGGAGCTTCTTGCAATCGCCGTTCCGATTGTCGCAAGCACGCTTATATTTAATTTAATAAATATAATAGATTCCTGGTCGATTCAGAACAGGCTTGCGTATCTTATCACGGAGCACGGCGATATTATAGAGTCGATGTACTCCTCGTCCCTTGCGAATACAGTCCGCAGCGACTGGAAAAACTATCTTTACGGCGCATATGAAACGGCTGTTGATTTTAAAAATATGATTCCGACTCTTACGCTGACGCTCGGAGTCAGCGCGATTCCCGTTTTGTCGGAGGCGTGGACGCTTAAGAAAAAGAACGAGATTAAATCGTCCGTCGAGTCGGTTATACGCGTGTGTATGATGATAGCTCTGCCCGCAGGCTTCGGCATGGCGGTTCTTTCAAAACAGATACTGAATATTCTTTATTTTTCATCGCCGGAAACGTTGTCCGCCGTTCCTATTTCGTCAAAGGTTATGTTCTGGTACGGAATTACGATATGCTTCATGGCTGTTTCTCAGCCTATTACCTATATGCTTCAGGCGATAGGCAAGACGAAAATTACCGTAATTTCCGTTGCGATAGGCGCGGTTCTCAAGGTTATTCTGAATTTTGCGTTTATTTCAATTCCCGAAATAAACGTTTACGGCGCGGTAATCGGCACAGTCGTATGCTACTTTGTAACGTGCGTGATAAATCTTGTCGCGCTTATTAAATACTGCTCGGTCAGGATAAACTTTGTTTCTGTTTTTGTAAAGCCTCTCATATGCTCTCTCATGTGCGCGGCTTCGGCATGGTCGGGCGCGGGGCTTCTGGAGAGAGTTCTCTCTTCCCGTCTTTCGTCGGAAGGACTTCTGTCCGCGTCCAACGTTTCGGCGATTGCGGCGATGGTTATAGCCGTCGTTGTTTACGCGCTTGCGCTTCTTTTCTCCCGTTCGATATCCGAAGAGGACGTAAAGATGATGCCTAAGGGTGAAAAAATCTGTAAAGTACTTGCAAAATTTAATTTTATGGGTTAAAATAATACTTCGCGGGAGTTTATAGAAATGGCTGTTGATTTTTTATTTAAAGATAAGTATAATATAAACGATCTTATTGAAATAGTGGGGATTCTCCGTGCTCCGGGCGGCTGTCCGTGGGATATAAAGCAGACCCACGCTTCGATTAAAAAAAGTCTTATCGAGGAAACGTACGAGGTTGTCGAGGCCGTTAACAAGGACGATAAGGCTCTTATGTGCGAGGAGCTGGGCGACGTGCTTTTGCAGGTCGTGTTCCACGCCGATATCGAACGTGCTGCGGGTACGTTTGATTTTGACGACGTCGCCGACGGTATATGCAAGAAGCTGATTGTCCGACATCCGCATGTTTTCGGCGATGTTAAGGCCGATACCGCGGAGGAGGTTCTGACGAACTGGGATGAGATTAAACGCCGTACGAAAAGTCAGAAAACCGTTTCGGAGTCAATAGATTCGATTCCGAGAGAGCTGCCGGCGTTAATGCGCGCCGAAAAAATTCAGGAACGCGCGGCAAAAACGGGCTTTGATTTCGATTCGTTTGACGGCGCGTTCGATAAGATAATCGAGGAGACTGCGGAGTTTAAGGAAGCCGCCGCTTCGGGCGATAAGGCGAGAATTGCCGACGAGCTCGGAGATCTGCTTTTCGCGGCGGTTAATACCGCAAGGTTTGCGGGCGTTAACGCCGAGGAGGCGCTTACCGCTTCGTCGGACAAGTTTTCCGCCCGTTTTAAAATAACGGAGGAGCTTGCGGGACAAAGGAATATCGATATGAAAACGGCTTCGGTCGAGGAGCTTGACGTTCTCTGGGACGAGGCGAAGAAATTAACCAAATAAAGCGTAAGCTTTGGATATAAAAATTTAGGAGGATAAATCAATGAATAAGTCAGACCTTATTTCAGCCGTTTCGGCTAAGGCAGAGATTTCAAAAAAAGACGCGGAGAAAGCGGTTAACGCCGTATTTGCCGGCATTTCCGATTCTCTTGCTTCGGGTGAGGGCGTTCAGATCATAGGCTTCGGTTCATTTGAGGTACGCGACAGAGCGGCTAAGGAATGCCGTAACCCCAGAACGGGCGAGACGGTCGCAGTTCCCGCAACAAAGGTTCCCGCGTTCAAGGCAGGTTCCGCTCTTAAAAAAGCAGTTGCAGAATAATCGGGTCGTTTGACCTTAAGACCGGAAGGGCCGATTGATTGCTTCTTCCGGTTTTGTTTTTTTAACCAATAATAACAACGGGTTTGTTATATGTTTACAATCATTCAAGAATAGTTTAAGTTTGAAATTTAAAATAGAAAGCGGTGAATGATATGAGACTTGACAAATACCTGAAGGTGTCAAGACTTGTAAAACGCAGAACGGTCGCGAACGAGCTTTGCGACGCAAAGCATGTAGACGTTAACGGCAAGAGCGTACGCGCTTCGTATGACGTTAAAATCGGCGATATTGTCGAGATTCGCATGGGGTCGAATCTTACAAGGGTAAGAGTTGAGAACATCAACGAATACGCGACAAAGGATAACGCTTCGTCAATGTATACCGTTTTATAATATGCGGGTTTCGCCCCCGTACAAAGCAGGTGAAGGTATGAAGATATTATCAATCGGAAACGGACTTTCAAGATGTGCGCACAGGTATCTGCCGAAAATTGCCAAGTGTGACGGCGTGAGCATGATTCTTGCAAATCTGTATGCCGAACATTGTTCGCTCGAGGATTATGCGCGCGATATGGATTCGGATGACGGGGCATATATCTTTGAGTATTACGACGAGGGTTACGTTAAATTAAATGAAATTGAGAATTTTACGCTTGACCGTGCTCTCGGCTGGGAGGACTGGGATATAATAACGATTCAGCAGTCCGCGTCTCTTTCGGGCAGAGCGGAAACGTATGCGCCGTATGATACGCGGCTTTGCGGACATATCAGGGAAAAATGCCCCGGCGCTAAAATTCTTCTGCATGAAACATGGGCTTACGACTCCCTTTACGAGGGGGACGAATTTGATTTTTACAACAGAGACTGTCATAAAATGCAGTCCGATATCCGCGGCGCATACAAAAAGTCGGCTGAGTTGTGCTCCGCTGACGGTATTATACCGGCAGGCGAGGCATTTGAAATCGAACGCGAAAGATACGGCACGGAGCTTACCGGCGACGGCGTTCACGGCAACAGGGCGGGCGATTTTATTGCCGGCGCGGTGTGGTACTGCATGCTTACGGGCAACGACATCAGGAAAAATACGTACCGCTTGCCGTTTGTTGACAAGGAACTTACCGTCCGTCTTAAAAATACGGCGTATGACGCCTGTGAAGGAGCGCGTGCGTAATGGATTCCGATTTTTATTCTCGGAATGACGATTCCGAAAACGGCGGTTTTCACTCGGGTTTTGATTCCGATACGGAAAATAAGTCCGAACCCGAGCGCGTCGGCGCACAGTATCAGGGAAACAGTTTTTCGCAGTTTTCATCCGAATCGCCGAAGCCCCCCGTTATTTCAAAGCAAAAAAAGAACGGTTCTCTTAAATTGAAAATTTTTATCCCCGTTTTGTGCGTCGTCTGCGCCGTTATCGGAGGCGTGTGCGGCGGAATTACCGCCGTTCATTTTAAAACTCAGACGGAAACGGGCTCGGAGGCGCAGAATGTCAATGAAAATCAGCCGACAGAGAATGAGAGCGCGAAAAATATAGAGTCTCTTTACTCAAAGGACAGCGGTGATTCCGATGCCGTAAACTCCGGCGCGAGTGCGGCTACGGCGGTAAAAAGCGATTCGTCCGATTCCGACGATGACGCTCAAACCGTCCTAAGCGCAAAGGAGGTCTATAAGAACTGCGTGGATTCCGTCGTTTATGTTGAAACGACCGGTACGTCGCAGGGGCTTTATCAAACGTCGTCGACTTCGTCCGGCTCGGGATTCATAGTCACGGACAGCGGATATATCGTTACAAATTACCACGTTGTCGAGGGCGGAAAAAGCTATAAGGTTACGACCTATAACAATAAGGAGTACGACGCGCAGCTTATAGGATATGAGGAGAGCAACGACATTGCCGTATTGAAAATCGAGGGAGATTCGTTTCACAGCGTTGCATACGGAAATTCCTCGGCAATAAGCGTAGGCGACGACGTTTATGTTATAGGCAATCCGCTCGGAGATCTTACATATACGCTTACCTCCGGCGTTGTCAGCGCGCTTAACAGACTTATAAAAAGCGACGACGGTTCGCTTATTAATATGTTTCAGACCGACGCCGCCGTAAATTCGGGCAATTCGGGCGGTCCGGTATTCGATTCAACGGGAAGCGTTGTCGGTATCGCAACGGCAAAGTACGCCTCCAGCTCGATTGAGGGATTGAGCTTTTGCATTCCGATAAACGACGTGCGCAGTATGATTGACGATATCATAAATCAGGGATACGTTTCGGGCAAGGCGTCCCTCGGCGTTTCCGTTTATGACGCAGGATACAGAAACTATGCGTATTTTTCATTCTATAACGCGTCCTCCGCCGGTGCGAAGGTAATGGCTGTCGGCGACGGCACCGCCGCGCAGAAGGCGGGTATTAAGGAGAATGATACGATAGTTGCAATCGACGGGTACACGGTCGATTCGGTTTCAACGCTGAAAACGTATCTTACCGCGTTCAAGGCGGGAGACAGCGTAAAAATCACAGTCAGCAGAAACGGCGCAAAATCGGACATAACCGTAACGCTTGACGAATATTCCCCGCAGTCGGCAAGAACGAATTATTCAAACGTATACGATTTGTAAAACGCAGCTGCATTACCGCTTTCTTTGTATAAAAGAGGGCGGTATTGATTTTTTACCCGAACTAACGCCGAATCGGCGCGGCGATAATTTTTTAACAATTTCTCATTTCGACATCGATTCTTTATATGTTGATTTATATCGGCATTTATGTTAAAATGGCAAATGTAAACAAAATATAAAGGAGCGTCATTATGATTTCGGGTCAAAATATCGTGCTTACCGGCTGTAACAGCGGTATCGGTCTTGAGGTGCTTAAAATTTTCGTAAGGGGCGGCAACAGAATCCTCGCCGTGGATAAAAATATTGACAATATTCAATATTTTCCGTCAAACGCCGTTATTCCAATGCAGGCGGACGTTTCGTCAAAGGAAGCGGTTGACGCAATCTTTGAAAAAGCCGAAAAGGAGCTTGGGAGAATAAACATATTTTATGCGAACGCCGGCTATCCGTATTACGAAGAATACAACTATGCCGACTGGGACAGGGTAGCGTCGATGTTTGAAACGAACGTGTTTTCCCCTGTTTATTCGTATTCAAAATATTTAAGTCATCTCGGCGGCAGAAAGGGTATTTACGCAATAACCGTTTCGGCGATAGGAACAATGGCAATGCCGGGATATACAATCTATACGGCTTCAAAGTTTGCAATGCACGGCTTTCAGCAGGCTCTCAGGCTTGAAAAGCCGGACAACGTTCGTCTGACGTGTCTGTATCCTATTGCGACAAATACAAATTTCTTTAAAGCGGCGAACGACAGGGTTGAATTTAAAAAGCCGTTTCCCGTTCAGCAGCCCGCCGTTGTTGCAAGAAAAATGGTTGACGGCATAGAAAAGGGCAAGGAGGAAATAAGCCCGAGCGGACTTTTCTCGTTTGCAAAACAGCTGATGAAATTTGTTCCGCCCGTAAGAGATGTATACTGGGCTATGGAAAAGTGCAAATTCAATGAATTTAAGAAAAATATCGCACTTTTAGACAGTGAATCGAAAGAAAAAAATAATTAAGGAGCTTCAATAATGAGTTATGAATTGTTAGCCTCGCCGATGAAAATCGGAAGCTGTGAAATAAAAAACCGCGTCGTTATGCCTCCCATGCTTATGGGTTTTGCAAATCTTGACGGCACTCCCACCGAACAGCTTATCGCTTACTATGAGGAACGCGCTAAGGGCGGCGCGGGACTTATCATGACGGAGATAACGAGGGTAAACGATATGACAGGCTCGGCGGCGTTCGCCCAGCTTGCGGTAAGCCATGATTATCACATCAAACCGCTGTCCCGTCTTGCCGAACGTATTCATACGCACGGCGCAAAAATATTCGTACAGCTTCACCATCCGGGCAGACAGAATGTAGGTTTGCTTGTCGGAACAGTTCCCATGAGTATCGCCCTCGAAAAGCTTACGCGCGGGATTTATTCAAAGCTTCTTTATAAAATTACGCCGACCGCAGGCTCGTATTTGATAAAAAACGATATAGTTCCGCCGTCTGTCGCACCTTCGCATTGCGAAACGGCATACTTTGCCGGCGGACATGTACGCGCTCTTACGCACAGAGAGATAAAGCTTCTTGAAAGGCAGTTTATCGACGGCGCGTTAAGGGTAAAGAAGGCGGGATGCGACGGAGTCGAGCTGCACAGCGCGCACGGCTATCTGTTACAGCAGTTTTTAAGCCCGGTAACGAATCAAAGAACGGACGAATACGGCGGAACGCTTGAAAACAGAATGAGATTTATTCTCAATATTATTCACGGTATAAAAGAGAAATGCGGAAATGATTTTCCCGTTATCGTGAGATTGTCCGCAGACGAATGCTATGAAATGATAGGTCAGACCGGGAAGGGCTATACGCTCAAGGACGGCGTTGAGATTGCAAAAATTCTTGAGAAAAACGGCGTTGACGCAATAGACGTTTCGTCAGCGGGCTATGATACGTTTAATTACTGGCTCGAACCCGTTTCGTTTGAACCCGGCTGGCGCAAATATATGGCGAAAGCCGTAAAGCAGGCGGTATCAGTGCCCGTTCTTGCCGCCAATCTCATACGTTCGCCCGAACAGGCGCAGCTTCAGATAGAAGAGGGATGTCAGGATTTTGTTTGCCTGGGCAGACCTCACATTGCGGACCCGCACTGGACGAACAAGGCTCTCAACGGCGGAAATATCAGAAGATGCATATGCTGTCTTAACTGTATTGAATCGATGCAGGAAAACGCATATATCGGCTCGCACGGCGAATGTTCGTTAAATCCTTTTGTCGGCAGAGAAAAAGAGGAGCTTGTAAAAAACGGAAACAACAGGCGCATTGCCGTTGTCGGAGCGGGGCCGGCGGGACTTACATGCGCGTATATTTTAGCCGAGAGGGGCTTTAAGGTAACTGTTTTTGAGAAGAATAACGCGCCCGGAGGTCAGCTCATTCTTGCCGCATCTCCGCCCGAAAAGGAGAAAACGGCATGGGCAATCGAGGATATGGTTAAGCAATGCGAAATTGACGGCGTTGATATCAGGCTCGGTACTCCCGCCGCCGTTGAAAATATAATCGCGTTAAGACCTGCCGGAGTAATATGCGCGTCGGGAGCAGATCCCATAAAACCGAAATTCGGCGGAGATTACGACGAATCGTTCGTATGCACGTTTGACGATATTCTGACGGGCAGGATTAAATTTGAAAATAAAAAGATCGCGGTTATCGGTTCGGGCATGACGGGACTTGAAACTTCACAGGCATTGACAGAGAACAAAAACAACGTTACGGTGATTGAAATGGCGGACGAAATCGCGCCCGGCACGTGGATGCAGCATAAAGACGATATTCTGCCGAAGCTTGAAAAGGCGGGCGCGGTATTCATGACGGGCGAAAAATTAAGCGAAATCGGCAGGGGATTTGCCGTAACAGAAAACGTAGCCTCCGGCGAAAAAACGAAAATCGACTGTGACGCAGTTGTTCTTGCGCTCGGTTCAAGGTCTGATAAGAGCATAGTCAAGGCTCTTACAAACGCGGGACTTAACCCGATATCCATAGGCGACTGCGTAAGACCCGGCAAGATAGCCGACGCGGTAAAGGGCGCGTATTTTGCCGCAGTGAAGCTTATAGACGAAGTTATTTGCTGAGAGAAATATGACGAATGAAAAACACCCGGGGACATGAATCCTCGGGTGTTTTTCGTAGAGATTGAAAATGAAAAGGGGGGAAAGTATGTAAAATTGAAGATGAAATCTGTATTTATTCGACCTTTTTTGAGTTTGCGTAAATTTTATGCATTCTGTCGTCGTCAAAATGATTGTCGAGATACATTTCTATATGGTTCTTAGCCGGTACGCCCGCGTCACGTCTGTTCATTCTTGCCGCTGCGGCGGCGGACAGAACGGAGTCGTAAACAAAAAACGTACAAAACAATACGACGAGAACGTTTCCCGCATTCGCCGGGATAAGATCGCAGAGTCTGTTTGTCACAGGCATGAAAACCTTGACCCAGAACACGCCGAGCGCGCCCCAGAAAAGCGAGTACAGCAGACAAACCCTGCCGTTTATGTTAAGCGGGAGATTGCTGTAATCCCATGCGACCGAGCCGAAAACGATTTCCTGACCCAATGAGCATATGTATTCCGCGACTGTGCCGACCAGAAACGAAACAATAAAAATCCAATATCGGCTGCAGTCCTCGAAATGATATAATACAAGCGTCAGGAGAACTCCTCCCATGCCGTATGCCACGCTTAAAGGACCGTATACGAGCGACTTACGGCTTTCGATATATCCGTGTCTTATAAAGCACCATGCCGTTTCAGCGGCAAATCCGACAACGCAGCAGGCGGCGAATATGGCAACGAGTCTGTTAAAGCCTATCGCCTTGAATGCAAGACCTTTTCTCATTATAATCACTCCGCTTTGTTATCCTGTGTATTAATATTAATATACAAGTATGAACTAAATGTAAACAGCAGAAAAAAACGTACATAAATCGTCATTTGTATATAAAAATAACGCCGAGGCTTTTGCTTCGGCGTTGTGAATAATTTTAATAATCAGCTTTTCTGATAATTAATTTTCAATCATGGATTCACCGGTCATTTCCTTCGGCTGAGGAAGTCCCATGATTTCAAGCATTGTGGGCGCAAGGTCTGCAAGCCTGCCGGTTTTTTTGAGCTTGCACGGATATCCGACGACGCAAAGGGGGACGGGGTTTGTCGTGTGGGGCGTAAACGGCTTGCCGTCGGGACCTATCATCTCGTCTGCGTTGCCGTGGTCGGCTGTGATGAGAACGGCTCCGCCCATTGAAAGCGCCGCGCCGCATACTCTGCCTACGCACTCGTCGACTGCCTCGACCGCCTTTACCGCCGCGTCGAATATGCCGGTATGACCAACCATGTCGCAGTTTGCAAAGTTAAGAATTACAACGTCGTATTTGCCCGACTTTATCTGTTCGCAGACGGCGTCGCATACCTCGTACGCGCTCATCTCGGGCTTAAGGTCGAATGTCGGAACGTCGGGGGACTTGATAAGTATTCTGTCCTCGCCCTCAAACGTCTTTTCCTCTCCGCCGTTAAAGAAGAACGTTACGTGAGCGTATTTCTGGGTTTCGGCGATACGAAGCTGAGTTTTGTGATTTACCGCAAGATATTCGCCCATTGTCATTTTAAGCTCCTCCGGTGGGAAGGCTACGGTTACGTTGGGCATTGTTTCGTCATACTGCGTCATGCAGACGTAGTTGAGAGGGAAAAATCCGTTTTTTCTGTCGAATCCGTCAAAGTCCGGGTCGACAAACGTTCTTGTAATCTGTCTTGCTCTGTCGGGACGGAAGTTAAAGAATATAACGGAATCGCCCGATTTAATCGTCCCTTCCTTATCGATGACCGTCGGAACGATAAATTCGTCGGTAACGCCGTTTTTGTATGATTCCTCAACAGCGGATACGGCGCAGTCAGCCTGAATGCCCTCGCCGTAAACCATGGCGTCGTATGCTTTTTCGACTCTGTCCCATGCAAAATCTCTGTCCATTGCGTAGTATCTGCCCTCTACTGTGGCGATTTTGCCGACTCCGAGTTCGCTGCACTTGTCGTAAACGTCTTTTAAGAATCCCGCGCCCGATGTTACGGAAACGTCTCTGCCGTCCATAAGACAGTGAATGTAAACCTTGTCAAGACCGCGTTTTTCAGCCATGTCGAGAAGCCCGAAAAGGTGGTGGATGTGCGAATGAACGCCGCCGTCGGAGAGAAGTCCGATAAGATGAAGAGCCTTGCCGTTTTCCTTCGCCTTATCCATAGCGTCGCAGAGGGGCTTGTTGTTTAATATCTCGCCGTCGTCGACCGACTTTGAAATTTTAACGAGCATCTGATAAACGATTCTGCCCGCTCCGATGTTGGTATGACCGACCTCGGAGTTGCCCATCTGTCCGTCGGGAAGTCCTACGTCAAGTCCGGACGCGCCGATGGTCGTAAACGGGTTTTCGTTAAAAAGCTTTGTAAGATTGGGAGTTTTTGCGGCCTTTATCGCGTTTCCGTTCGTTTCCGAACGGATGCCGAAGCCGTCCATTATACATAATACAACAGGTTTTTTCATGTCTGATTCCTTTCATTTTGAACAATAATTTACCGCTGCGGATTATTGTTAATAAACGGGCGAATTTACATCCGCCCGCGCATTTTACTTTGAAGCCGCCTTAACGATAACGGAGAAGTCCTCCGCTTTGAGTGAAGCTCCGCCGATGAGCCCGCCGTCAACATTGACCTTGGAAACAAGCTCGTCCGCGTTCTTTGCGTTCATTGAACCGCCGTACTGAACGGTTACCTTTTCCGCCGCGTCGCTGCCGTAAGCCTCGGCGATAGCGGCGCGGACAAATCCGTTGCCCTCGTCTGCCTGGTCTGCAGTTGCGGTAACTCCCGTACCGATAGCCCATACAGGCTCGTAAGCGATAATAACGTTTTTGAGCTGATCCTCGGTAACGTTTGTAAGAGCCATCTTCGTCTGATATTTAAGAAGGGTTTCGGTATATCCGAGCTCTCTCTGCTCAAGAGTTTCGCCGACGCATACGATAGCCTTGAAGCCTGCCTTAAGAGCGGCAAGAGTGCGAAGGTTAACCGTCTGATCGGTTTCTCCGAAATATGTTCTTCTCTCGCTGTGTCCGATAACGACGTACTCAACGCCTGCCTCCTTAAGCATGGCCGCGCTTATTTCGCCCGTGTACGCGCCGGACTCTTTATAATGTATATTCTCCGCTCCGATACGGATATTCGAGCCTTTAGCCGTCTCGACAGCCGCGGGGATGTCGATAAACGGAACGCAGAGAACCACGTCGCAGTCTGCGTCCTTTACGAGGGGTTTCATCTCCTCGATAAGAGCCTTTGCCTCCGAAGGGGTCTTGTTCATTTTCCAGTTGCCTGCAATGACAGCTTTACGAACTGCTTTATTCATAATTAAACGAACCTTTCATATTGAATTGAAATTCATACGTTTGTATTTTATAATACAAATCATTTATACGGGAATGTAAATATAATTACATCTCAAACGCGGGGATAGAAAAAACAATCGGTTTATGAATTTTTTTTCGCCCCGGACGTTTTTAACATCCCCCCGGCCTGCGCCGTAAAACTTACTTGTCGTCGATACAGGCAATACCGGGAAGCTCTTTTCCTTCAAGATACTCGAGCGAAGCGCCGCCGCCTGTTGAAATGTGGCTCATTTTGTCAGCAAATCCGAGCTTCTTGACAGCCGCCGCGGAGTCGCCGCCGCCGATGATTGAAATAGCGTTTGAATCCGCGATACCCTTTGCAACGGATATTGTTCCGTTTGCGAAATGCTCCCACTCGGAAACGCCCATAGGTCCGTTCCAGATAACGGTTCCGGCGTTTTTGATTGACTTTGCGTAAAGCTCGGAGGTAACGGGTCCTATATCAAGACCCATCCAGCCGTCGGGGATTGAATCGGAATAAATTGTCATATACTGTGCGTTTTCATCGTATTTGTCGGCGATAACGTTATCAACGGGAAGAAGGAAGTTTACGCCCTTTTCCTTTGCCTTTGCCATCATGGACTTGGCGTTTTCGATATTTTCGCTGTCAAGAAGCGAGGTGCCGATGCTGTAGCCCTGAGCCGCGAAGAACGTATAAGCCATGCCTCCGCCGATGATGACGGTGTCGCATTTGTCGAGAAGGTTAGTAATAACGCCTATCTTGTCCGAAACCTTAGCTCCGCCGAGGATGGCAACGAGAGGACGAACGGGATTTTCAAGAGCTCCGCCTATGAACTTGATTTCCTTCTGAATAAGATAGCCTACCGCCGAGGGAAGGTAATCGGCAACGCCCGCGGTCGATGAATGCGCTCTGTGAGCCGAACCGAATGCGTCGTTTACGTATACGTCGGCAAGGGAAGCGAACTTCTTTGAAAGCTCGGGGTCGTTCTTTGTTTCGCCCGGCTCAAAGCGTACGTTCTCAAGGAGCATAACCTCGCCGTCTTTAAGAGAACCTGCGATTTCCTGCGCCGATTCGCCGACAACGTCCTTGGCAAGCTTAACTTCCTGACCGAGATATTTTGAAAGGCACTCGGCTACGGGAGCCATGGAGAACTCGGGATTAACCTGTCCCTTGGGTCTGCCGAGGTGAGAGCAAAGGATAACCTTCGCGCCTTTCTCTGTAAGGTACTTAATAGTGGGGAGAGAAGCGACGATTCTTTTATCGCTTGTGATAACTCCGTTTTCCATTTTTACGTTGAAATCGCAGCGTACTAGAACTCTTTTACCGCTGACTTCAATATCTTCAACTGTTTTTTTGTTTAAAGCACTGCTCATGTAAATTTCTCCTTCTAATATTTATACACATAACATTTTATACGATTGTCAAACAATTATCAATAGAAAATCGCCCTAAAATGATAAATTTCTCAAAAATTTTTTAAATTTAACAACATGTAAAAATAATATTTACATAAACCTATAATTTATGTATAATATATAAAACAATTATATTAAGGAGTTTTTCAATGTCGGTTATATTTGATTCAAAAAAACGCGCGTTTAAGCTCGATACGGTTTCGTCGAGCCTTGTTTTGCATATTTATGATGAAAATTATCTTCTCGAGCTTTACTACGGGGCAAGAATCCCCGATATCGTTATCGATAAGTGCAAAAGACATCCCAACGCGTCATTTTCGCCCGTCGACCCCGTTATGGGCGAACACGGCTTTTCCCCGGATTCCGCGCCCATGGCGTTCGGATGCAACGGCGGAGATTTCAGAATTTCCGCGCTGTCGGTAAGAAACGCCGAGGGTGAAAATCACACGGATATCCGTTACCTTTCGCACGAGATTTATAAGGGCAAAAGGGAGATTCCCTTACTTCCTTCGTCGTACGCGAATACGCCGGACGAGTGCGATACTCTCGAAATTACAGCTGAGGATAAGGCTCTCGGCGTAAACGTAACGCTTGTTTATAACGTGTTTGAAAAAGCCGACGTTATCACGAGAAGCGTTAAAATTAAAAACGTGACGGATTCGGTCGTTCATATCGAACGTGCGTTCAGTCTGTGCGATGATTTAAAATCGATGGATTACGACATGATAACGCTCTGGGGCAGACATGCCAAGGAACGCTGTATCGAAAGACGTCCGCTTGCTCACGGAGTTCAGGGCGTCGAGAGCAAGAGAGGCGTTTCGGGACATTCACAGAACCCGTTTGCCGCATTCGTATCAAAAAATGCGGATGAAAAGCAGGGCGAGGTATACGCGTACAATTTCGTTTATTCGGGCAATTTCTCTGCCCTTGCCGAGTGCGATCATAACTCTACGACGCGCTTTATAATGGGTATAAATCCGACTGATTTCGAGTGGCTTTTAGCTCCGGGGCAAACGTTTTATACGCCTGAGACTATAAGCGTTTACACGAATAAGGGTATCGGTGAAATGAGCCGGATTCTTCACAGATTCTGCAATAACAATATTATAAGAGGAAAATATAAAACAGAAAAAAGACCCTTGCTTATCAACAGCTGGGAGGCGGCTTATTTCGATTTCGATTCCGATAAGCTCGTCGAATTTGCAAAAGAAGCTAAAAATCTCGGCATTGAAATGCTCGTAATGGACGACGGCTGGTTCGGCCGCAGAAACGACGACACAAATTCGCTCGGCGACTGGTACGTTAACGAAAATAAGCTTGCCGGCGGACTTTCAAGCCTTATAGAACGCGTAAACGCCGAGGGGCTTAAATTCGGAATATGGTATGAGCCGGAGATGATTTCTCCCGATTCGGATTTGTTCAGAGCGCATCCCGACTGGCACGTCCATGTAAACTGCCGGGAGGCCATGCTCGGCAGACATCAGTATGTTCTCGACGTTTCAAGAGAGGACGTGAGGGAGAATATATGGCGTCAGATGTACGAGGTTCTTTCAAAGAATAAAATAGATTATGTCAAGTGGGATTTTAACCGCAACATTTCCGACGCTTCGTCGGCAATCCTGCCCCCCGAGAGGAAAAAGGAATTTTATCACCGCTTCATTCTCGGCACGTACGACTTGATGAACAGGCTTGTTGCTTCGTTCCCCGATATTCTTTTTGAGGGCTGTTCCGGCGGCGGCGGACGTTTTGACCCGGCGATGCTCTGCTATTCTCCGCAGATATGGGCAAGCGACAACACGGACGCGCTCGACAGAGTTTATATCCAGTTCGGCACATCGATGTGTTATCCCGCCTCGGCTATGGGTGCGCATGTTTCCGCGTGCGACAGGGAGAGTTATGAAACAAAGGGCAATGTCGCAATGTGGGGTACGTTCGGATATGAATTAGACCCGAGAAAGCTTACCGACAGCGAAAAAGAGCTTGTCAAAGAGCAGGTTAAGGATTATCACAAATATTATTCTCTTATCAGAAACGGCGACCTTTACAGAATCGTCTCTCCGTTTGAAAATAAATTCAGATGCGCGTGGCTTATCGCTTCGCCGGACAGGACGCGCGCCCTGTTTACGCTCGTTACCTTGATAGGAGAGAACTGCCCGAGCGTATATATCAGAATGCAGGGTCTTGCCCCCGATAAATACTATACGTGCAGTCTTGATTCAAACGTTTATTCCGGCGCGTACTTAATGAACTGCGGTCTTGATTTGACGCAAAAAGCTGAACGTGATACGGAAAGTATTGTAATTTATTTTGAGGAGTGCCGCAAATGAAAAAAATATTCAAATCGGCTCTTGCCGTGATTTTAACGGTTTTGACGGTTTGCTTTACATCAGCTTAAATAAAGATACCGCACGGACAGGCAGATTCCGTGCGGTTTGTTCGTTTTTTTATAATTATACCTTACGCTGCGGATTTTCTGTTTGTGTAAAAAAACATTGCGATTCCCGCTCCGCATATCAGCGCGTAGCCCAAAAAGCTGTACGCGTCCGGAATTTCGGAAAATACGAAATATCCGAGAACCGCCGAAAAAAGCACCTGCGTGTAGTCGTAGACAGATATTTCCTTTGCCGGGGCGCATATATATGCCTTTGTTATTCCTATTTGTCCTATGCACGCAAATGTGCCGGCGAGAATCAGGTAAAGAGTTTGCAGCGCGCTCATAGGCTTGTATGTAAAAATCAGAAACGGCAGACAGAGAATACATGAAAAAGCCGAGAACCAGAAAACGATTTTACGGCTGTTTTCGCCCATTGAACCTAACTTTCTGACGAATGTATACGCAATTCCCGCGCCCATTCCGCCGAGTGCGCCCGCAAGCGCGGGGATAACTGTCGGAGAGTTGAATCCCGGTTTGATAATCAGCATACTGCCCGTAAAAGCTGCCGTTACGCCGAGAATCTGAACGAAATTCGGTTTTTCTTTTAATATCGCGGCGGAAAAAATTATTGAAAAAAACGGCGAGAGCTTATTGAGCATATTTGCGTCGGGCAGGTTCAGCTTGCCTATTGCGTAGAAGTTGCACAGCAGTCCGAGCGTTCCGAAAAAGCACCGGCAAAACAACGGCACCGCGCTCTCTTTTTTCGGGATGAAGCCGGTTTTTTCCTTGAGTATTATAACGGAAATATAAATGAGCGCGACGAAATTTCTGAAAAACGCCTTTTGAAACGACGGCAGATCTCCGGCCAATTTTACGAACAGGGACATTCCCGCAAAGCCGAACGCCGCTGTTATTATATATAAAATACCCTGCGTTTTACCGCTTATTCTTGCCATAAAAAAACACCTTTAAAAAATATATTGTAAATATTATACATCATTATCCGCCGAATGAATGTACAAATATGCATTCTTGAAATATTGAATTTTGTATATTATAATATTGTCGGGTGGTTAAAATGAAAATATCAACTGAAATTGCCTCCGCCGCAAAAATCGTCGGCGAGGAAAAAGCGATAGAATATATAGCGAAAGCAGGCTTTGACGCGTGGGATTTTTCCATGTTCGACATGGCTTTGTACGACAGAAAAAAAAGATATCTCGTGCCGGCGGAGCATCCTCTTTCGTCGGACGGATATCTTAAATTCGCAAGAAAATTAAAGCAAATCGGACTTGATAACGGCATTGAATGCAATCAGTCGCACGCGCCGTTTCCGACATACGTGAAAGAGAGCCGAATCTGGCTTTTCCGCTCAATCGAATGCACGGCGGAGGCGGGCGGCAAAATATGCGTAATTCATCCCGACAATAACCGTTCGAGTGAGGAAAACGCTCGGATGTACTTCGAGCTTCTCGATTTCGCAAAGCAGTACGGCGTTAAAATCGCGGCGGAAAATATGTGGAATTGGGCTGACGGCGCGAATCACGCATCGCCTGCCGCGTGTTCCGATCCCGAAAGCTTCAACGCGCATCTCGACGCGGTAAACGACGAGTATCTGACCGCGTGTCTTGACATCGGACATGCCGAAATGGCGGGACTTAATACGTCCGCCGTCGAAATGATTCATGCTCTCGGCGGAAGGCTCGAAGCTTTGCACATTCACGATAACGACAGGGTGCATGATTCGCATCAGATTCCGTTTTCGATGAATATAGATTTTGCGCCGATTGTAACCGCGCTCAGGGATATCGGTTATAAAGGATATTTTACGCTCGAAGCCGATACGTTTTTAAATGATTATAACGAGAATAACGTTTTCGAGGGTGTAAAAAAGCTGGCGGAGTCGGCGCGAAGGCTTGCTTTGGAGTTTGATGAACAATAATTTTATGCCTTTGAATTACTGTTTTTATACGACAGCTTCAGCAGTATCGGCGTTATCAGAGCGCAGCATATAACGGTAAGGACGATTGCCGGCAGAATTTTCGAGTCTATGTATCCTGCGTCGATTCCCTTCTGCGCGACCATGAGCGCGACTTCGCCTCTTGCGACCATTCCGAATCCGACGGTAATCGAATCCCTGTTGGACATTCTGCAAATTTTCGCCGCAACGCCGCATCCGATAATTTTCGTAACGATTGCAAGGACTATAAGCACGAGCGTAAACAGAAGAATCTCCCGCGAAAAGCCTTTAATGTCTGTTTTAAGTCCTATATTCGCGAAGAAAATCGGACTGAATATAAGATATGAGGCGACCGTGACCTTTTTTGCAACATATTTTCTCATGCCCGTGAGGTTGCAGAGAATAACGCCGGCAAAGTACGCACCCGTAATATCCGCGACGCCGAAGAATTTTTCCGCGCAGTATGCCATTATGAAGCAGAATGCCATTGCCCAGACGGAAACGCGCCTTGTTTCCTCGTGATCCTTCCAGATTCGCTTGAAAACATGATAAATCAGAACTCCGACAACCAGTGCAAATACGAAGAAAAGAAGTATTTTAAGCACAACTATTCCGGGCTTAACGCTTGAATCGCCCATGCCCGTTATAATACTTAATACGACAATGCCGATAATATCGTCGATTATTGCCGCCGACAAAAGCGTAGAACCGGCTTTTGTTTTTAATTTCCCCATTTCGGTGAGTGTTTCGACCGTTATGCTGACGCTTGTCGCCGCAAACACAACGCCGATAAACGCCGCCTTCATAAGCGAATTAAATTCGACCTTGTCCTCAAAAAACAGAAAGTACGCGCCGCCGCAGCCGAGTATGGGGACGGCAACGCCGAGCGACGCGATAAGGCACGCCGCGGGGCCTGTTTTCTTAAGCTCGGAAATATCCGTGTCAAGACCTGCGATAAACATAAGCATGATAACGCCTATTTCGCTCGTTTTTATAAGGAAATCCGTTTCCTCCAAAATGCCGAATCCGCACGGACCGAGAATAACGCCCGCAATAAGCGCGCCGACAACCTGAGGAAGGTGTACCTTCGCGGTAATCAGTCCGAAAAGCTTCGTACATAATAAAATCAATGCAAGCGCAAGTAAATATTCGTACATAAAAATCCTCCGAGCAATAATTTGTCCCGGCAAATTATTGTTTATTCTTTACTGATAATATCGTCTGCGGCGTTTTCTTTCTTTCTGATAATGCATACGGGAGTTTGCTGCGAGCCCTGACCGAGCGGGTTATCGCGGAAAATCTCCTTGCACATATCGATATTTATGGTATCGTCGCTTCTTCCGAGAATCTCTCTGCCGATGTCGTTCGCGTCCATGACGACGACCTTGCAGCCGGTGTGTTCCTCAAGCTTTTTCGCCGCCTCGTCGGGTTTGTACGGCGCAAGCTTTGCGTAATGATTGTACGGCGGAAGCGTGCAGTCGCACGGGCCGTCTATGGCTCTTGCCTTTTCTCCGACGATTTTATAGAAAACGCCTCTGACGCCGAACGGCTTTGTAACCGCGGAGCATGCCGCCGCAAATAAAATTTTCGGCGCGCCGACATCTCTTAAGGCAAGCTCCATTGTCCACGGACTGCCGAGGCCTATTCCGTAGGGCGATTTGTAAACAAATTTACACAGTAATTTAGCAAGGCGCGAGGGCTTGATATCGTCGATATCAAAGGCTCGTCCCTGGCTTATCGCGACTATTTTTTCGCTTATGAATATCATATCGCCGTCCTTGAGATACGGTTTTACGCATTCGTCCATTATTTCGTTTAAATCGTCGCCTTTGTAAACGACCTTCGTCTTGACGGGGAATCTCAGAAAATCGCCGTAGGGCGTGTTTATTTCAATTTGTTTATTCGGGTTTGCTTTTAAAGCGGACATATCCATAGCGTTGACATTCCTTTCATCGCAGTAATTTCACATTCAGTTTATTTTAGTACAATATTTTTATTAAGTCAATAAGATTCGGCGCATTATCGGACAATTCGACGAACAAATATTATTGAAAACGGTATTAATATATGTTAAACTTGACAGGTATTCTTAATTTCGGTATCAGGAGATATGTTTAATGAAAAAGCTTAATGAGATAGAACGTATTCCCGAATCCCAGCTGATTCTGTGGCGCGTTATACGGGTTCTTACGCTCATTTACGGTATTTACGGCTTGTTTACAAATTCTGTAACGATGCTTTTGATGTCAATATTTACGATAGCTTTTACGCATCTGTGGGATTTCTTTCAGCTTTTCGGCGGCAAAAGCTTTATAACGAGAGTTCCGTACAGTTCGCAGACGGCTTTTAATATATTTATCTTTTACGGGTGCGTTATAGGTTATACGCTCAATTCAAAAACGAATTTTCCGTACAGCGACGTTATAACTCATACGCTTTCCGGAATTATCGCAACGTGGTTCGCGTATGACCTTGCCGTTGCCATGCAGGGCAGAAAACGTCATTTAAGTCCCGCTCTTGCGTCATTGTTCAGTCTGACGTTTTCCCTGTTTCTTGCCGTAGCGTGGGAGCTTTACGAATTTACGATGGACAGAGTGTACGGATATATGCTCCAGACATCGGACGTTATAAGCGAAATCGGAATCGTCGATACGATGGAGGATTTCATATGCTGCGCGATAGGCTCCGTGCTCGGAATGTTCTTTATTGCGTTTTACAGAAACGGAATAATCGGTCCGAACAGAAAGGAACGCAGAGCGAAGGTTAAGGCTCAGAGCAGGCTTGACAGGAAAGAAGAGCTTGAATACCTTGGAATAGAGGATAAACAATAATTTATCGATGATGATAAAGTATTGCTTGCTTCTTGCTTTAATGTTAAAAAACCGATGCGGATCGTTTTCGGAGCGCACCGGTTTTTTTATTAAATTAACTTTTATTATTCTTATCTGTCAGCTCTTTAATTTGCTTTTCGATATCGGACAGCGTTTTTTTCGCCCTTTCGGTCATATTTCCGAACGATTCGTATACTCGCTTTGCGTTTCTTTTTGTCTTACGGTGAGCCTTCGTGTCGTCGTCGCTGTGGTCAAAATAATGCTTAAGCTCCGAAAAACGCGTATTTACGTCCGCAGTCCATGCGGAAAATTTCTGACTTGATTCGAACGCGGAATTTTGAAGCTCCTCGTATCTGTGTTCGATATTCGTTTTAACCGTGGCGGTAACTTCGTAAATCGAGTTTGAAAGATTTTCAAGCTTGCTCATGAATTTGCCTACGTCCGCGGCGGCTATCGCCGAAAAAACCGTATCCGCGATGAATACTGCGAATATTACGCCGACGGTTATGTTTCTGACCGTCGCGTTGTCCGTCACGAAGCTGAAAACGAATTTTGTCATAAACGGGTGAACAACGTAAATAAAGACAGAACACATAATTCCCCAGTAAATGGTATGACGCAGGCATATTCTGCCCTGAATATTCAAAAATTTATCGGAGTAGTCCCACCATCTTGCATGAAACAGCTTTTCCATGAGAACGCTTGTTATAAATTCCACGGTATCGGCAAGAATCATTCCGAGCAGAACCACAAGCCATATTTTATCCGTAATGACTACGGTTCTGTCATTCTCAAAAAAGTTCCAAATAAAAACAGGATTGCCCATCTTTGCAACAGGTTCGAGGCAGACGGCAAAAACCGTCGCGCCCGTACCGTATATGGGACACATGGGTCCCTTGAGAAATCCCCTGTTTGTGATTTTTCCGTGCGCTATTGAAACGTATGTCGATTCGATAAGCCATCCTATCGCGCTGTAAGCAAAAAAGTACAAAACATAGTTAAGTACCGTATTCATAATATCGTACCTCTGTTTTATCTGCTTTTTTATTTTAAATTTTTTATATCGTTATGAAATTTATCACGGTATCCCGAAAATTTCTTTATAAGTATCTCATTGGACGCGCAATACTTATCGATTATGCTTAATATAAATCCCTCCTTGTATTTCGGCGGAGTAGGAGTAAGAGGCCACATATGCCGCCTGATGATATTTTCTTCCTTCTCGTTTAAATTACACAGTTTTTCTGCGTTTTTCACCGCAAATCCGGGATGTCTGTATCCGTGCAGCCGGTGCGAACCGTCGCCCGCGGTGTGCCAGTCGTAATAAACGAGGTCGTGAAGCAATCCCGCCCTTGCCGCCGCGCAGAAATCCGCGTGTTTTTCCTTACAGTACAGATACGCCATATATGCAACGCTCGTAACGTGCTGCAAACGGTTTATGTCGGCATGCTGAATATACTGCGCCTGTCCCTGTACCTCGTCGGAAAAATAAACGTCCCGTACGATATCGAAAAATTCCTTCTCGTTTTCTTCGTTAATCGTATATGAACGAACGTATGCGTCATAAAAATTCATGGCAAAAAGCGCTCCGGATTGAAGATTAAACAATAATATATACCGTAAATTATTGTTTGTTAATAGGATAACATAATATCATTTTATATGCAACAACAAAACATTAAATAACAGTTGACAGAATATTAAAAATGATTTAAAATTATTAGGTTGAGTGAGCCGGGCAGTCGCGTGCGATACGCATGAGGAAAGTCCGGGCATCGCAGAGCGGGATAACGGCTAACGGCCGCCGAGGGTGACCTTAGGGAAAGTGCAACAGAGATATACCGCCTGATTTTTTCAGGTAAGGGTGGAAAGGCGAGGTAAGAGCTCACCTCCGGAACGGAGACGTATCCGGGATGTAAACCCTATCCGATGCAACACCGGCAGGAGTTGTTTGCTCGACGTTAACTCCGACGGGTGGCATGACCGTTTCGGCAACGGAACGGCAAGACAGATGATTGCCTTAAAAGACAGAACCCGGCTTACAGGCTCTCTCACATTTTTATATTCGCCCCGTATAATGGAACGGGGTGATTTTTTATGTTGAGAATTATCGTTTGTTCGTTCCTGACGGCGTTTTGCGTGCTCGGGATTTTGTCCGCGGGCTATCTTTCGGCTCTGCTGCTTTTAAGAAGAGGAGCGGAGAAAAGAACCGCGTATTTTGTAATACCTTTGACGGGAGAGCTTAATTCCGACGTGCGCGCCGTGATGTACGCCTATGAGAGGAGCAATCTCTTTGCGGAGAACAAATCTTATAAAATCATTGCCGCCGATATGGGTAAAAACAATTCGGAGATGTCGGAAATAAAAAGAATCTTCGCGCTCTGCGAATGTGTCGGGTTCGCAAAGCGCGAAGAGCTTTCTTCGTATATTGATGAAATTTAAAGGAGATTATTTATTAAGTACTTTAGCTAATTCGTCTATATCGGCTAAATTGATTCTCTTTGAAGCGATATACGTTTTAAGAGTGAAATTCTTATTTATCTTTCCGGTGTCGAATCTGCCGTAGTTCGTCGTGACTATTGTTCCGTCGTCAAGAACGACGTTTCCGCAGTAGCCGGTGTCGGCGTTAGCGGCATATTCCTTTTCCGTCTGCAGTTTAAGATACGTATGAGCAAGCTTCAGTCTGTACTGACCCTCGGTTCCGTTCTTTAAATCGTCATATGTTCCGACCCATGCGACCCAGCCTTCGCTCATCCATCCGTCCCTGTTTCCGAGCGGAGCGTTTTCTGCGGCGGTCTGTCCGCGTTCAATCGAGCGGAATGTTATGAACAATCTTCCGTCGGGGGTGTAATCGGCTTTGTGTCTTTCGCCGTTGAGCGCGGCGGGAGCCTCTACGGGATATGACCAGGTTTCGCCCTCGTCCTGTGAGAACGAAATGAGAGAGTTCATTTTCTTTGTATTGCTTCTCGTAATAAGGCAGAGCTCGTCGCCTTTGCCCATATCGGAGCGTATGACCTCAACCTCGCACATATTCGACTCTTCTTCTATATCTCTGTATTCGGAGAAATATTTTTCGGGCTTTGACCAGTGCATATTGCCCTCTTCGTCGAACGTGAGAATCGTTTTATAGTTATAGAAATCCGCGTCATGGAAAAGTCCCATCCATTTGTCGACGAACTCGCCGTTTTCCTTTAACTGCGTAAGGCTCGACATTGCGACAATCGGAACGACTCCGCCTTCTTCATCCTTTGCGTAGAATCTTTCAAACTGAGTCCATGTTTCGCCCTCGTCGCACGAAACGGAGCAGTTGAATCCGCCTGTTGTGGACTCGTTGGGCCATTTGGGATTCGCGGAAATCATAATAATTTTATCGTCCGTTTTGCCGTCGGTGAAGGTAAGTCTGTAAACCGTGGGGGTTTCTTTTGAATCCTCCCAGGATGAAGGCGTATTTTCTATTTCGCTGTCCCAAGTAAGGCCGCCGTCCGTGCTTACCTTGTTGAGAACCGCGCCCTTGCCGTGTCCGGCGGGGTACATTGTGAGAATATTTCCGTTTTTAAGAAGAACGGAATCGGGGTGAGCCATATATGATTTTGAATCGTCAACCGTTGTAAGGTCGTAAAGGTAATCGAATTTTTCATCAAGTCCTTCGGGTTTTACGCTCAAATCGATTCGCTGAATCGTATAATCCGAGCCTGTGAATTTCGATTTGTTTACATAACCGCTGTATCTGAAAAACGTAAAAAGCGGCGAGAGGGCGGCAAGCAGCGCGGCCACGATTTTTGTAAGGAAAGGCGTCATTTTTTTTACTCCTTAATTATTATACGGGTTCAATTTCCGTTGTTTAAGAAACAGGGGCTGTAAAAACAAAATTTACAGCCCCGAATATTTCACTGTCTTAAATTACTTTTTAAAGATGTCGATTATCCATCCGAAGCATGCATATATAACTTTCATGAGTCTTGTAAGCCATTCGGGAGTAAGGATGTCGGAGGTGACGATTTTTTCCGATTTGACAAGCTCGGCATAAGTAATAAGTCTTGTCGTATAGTTTGTTACGTCGTTCTCGTCAAGCTCGAACATGCGGATGCTTCTCTCGTCGCCGTTGCCGTATGCACGGAAACCGGTACCGCCGTTGTAGCCCATCTTGATGCCGTCGGCGTTAACGCCTACGAAGTTGTTAACATGGTCGTGAGCAAAAAACGCGCCCATAATGTCGCCGTTTGCGAGCCATGCTTCATACTGACCGGTGATAACGTCGAAGTTCTCCGAACAGGGAGCTTCGCCCAAAGTTCCTTCGGTGACATAATCGGTATTAAGAGTATACCATTTTTTGTCACGTCTTGAATAGATAGCTCCGTCCGTGTTCCATTTGCACTCTGAGAATAAAGAATAAATCTCTTTTACGGGTACATGCTGGAAGAGAAGCGAAGGAACAGCCTCTCCGCCGTTTTCCGCCTTAAGCTCTGCGGAAACCTTGTTGTACCATGCAAGCTGCTCGGCGTTGATTCCGGCATATCCGCCCTCATCGGCCTTATTGTTGGTATCCATCATGTAGATATTGAACTTCATTTCGCCGTCCGTTCCGTATACGGGAGCGTTGAACGTGAAGTGATCCGTGCCGTTGTTGGCGTTGATGCACATTGAATATGAATTGTAAATCTCGTACTGTGCGTCCTCGGCAAGAGTAGCCTCTCTGTCGTGGTCATGGTTTCCGAGCGTTACCATGAAGGGGATGCCTCTGTCCTCAACGGGCTGAAGGATATTGTTAAGAGCAAGCTCGAAATCCTCCTTCGAAGCGGCGGGGTAAACATCGGAAAGCTGGTCGCCTACGAATACTACGAGGTCGGGATTTTCCGCGTCGAGAGCCGCGTTGATGAACTTAACGGTTCTCTCGTCGTTTCCCTTGCCGACGTCCTGCGTGTCGTTGATCATCATAATCTTGAACTTACCGTCGGAGTTGAAGCTGAGCTTGTCATCCTCGGGAGAGTAAGCGGCAAACGCGCCGATACAAAGCGTGAAGACCATGACAACCGTCATGATGATGCTTAAAACTTTTTTCATTGTTTTTTCTCCTCATTTCTTAAAGGGATTGTTGCATCCTTAATTTTAACCGTTTGATTAATCGTTGTCAATATAAAAAAAAGAAAAAGCTTTTGCGGTTTTGTACAAATTTTCACATTGATTTTTATGCAAACGGGCAGTTAAGTTAGCATTTGCTAATTTTTTGTAAACTAAATTATAAATACGGTTAAACAAGCTCAATATCGGGAAATTTGTTGTATCCCCAGTATTTGCCGTTCCAGACGGTGCCGTCGTCCGTTATTTCTTTTGTAAAGGCGAATGCCGGCCATGCCGCGTCGAGGTCGTTTTTAACTCCGAACGAGTTTAATTCATAGAGAACAATCATTGCCTTGTATTCGCCCGCGGCAAGAGATGACGGGTCGAAGCTTAAAACGTTTGAATGATTTTTCTCATCCGTCTTGTTAAGCTTTTCCCTGCACAGAGCCGCGCCGACGGGGGTATCGTCCCTGTACCGGATTTCTATGCGGGCGAAAACGCTGCCGAGGCTTCTGTTCTGCCGCCAGTTAAGACGAAGAAAAATCTTTTCCCCGTTTTTGAAAACGCAGCTGTCCTTTTCGAGAATTTCGCACGACAGCAAATCCGCGTCTCTCTGCTTTTCGAGGTGCTTAAGTCTTGGCATATTTGTATAATCGTTAAAAAGCTTCTGTTCGTACGATTGATTGTTGAGATATTTTTCAATCCCGCTCTCAACGTCTCCGTCGAATATTTTTTTGCCTTTGTCGAGCACTACGGTTCTGCCGCAGAGCTGACGTACCGTGTTCATGTTGTGGCTGACATACAGTATCGTTCTGCCGCCGCCGCCCGCCTCTTCGCACATTTTTTTAATGCACTTCTGCTGAAACGCCGCGTCTCCGACCGCAAGAACCTCGTCCATTATCATTATCTCCGAATCGAGATGAGCCGCAACCGAGAATGCAAGCTTTACGTACATTCCCGACGAATAACGCTTTACGGGAGTGTCTATGAATTTTGAAACCTCGGAAAAATCAACTATCTCGTCGAACTTTTTTGATATCTCGCTTTTGCTCATGCCGAGTATCGCGCCGTTTAAATATACGTTTTCGCGTCCCGTAAGCTCGGGGTGAAAGCCCGTTCCGACCTCGAGCATGCTTGCGACCCTGCCTTCGAGCATTATTTCGCCCTCGGTGGGAGCCGTTACCTGAGAAAGAAGCTTGAGCATGGTTGATTTTCCCGCGCCGTTGCCGCCGATAATGCCTACCGCGCCGCCCCTCTCAACATCGAACGATACTCCGTCAAGCGCACGGAAACGCTCGTTCAAATGCGACCGGTCCGCGTCAAGCTTTAAATTCGGATCTTCCTTTCCGCGTATTCTTGCGAAAAACGACTGTATGTCGCCTCTCAGCGTTCCTCCGCCTATCGCGCCGAGACGGTACTCCTTTACAACATCTCTGACCTCAATGATATTACCCATATGTCCGTCTCCTCATATTGTGTCCGTAAACGTTTTTTCAACTTTCGAAAACAGAGCGATGCCCGTGAAAAGTATAATAACGGTAACGCACGCGCTTATAATCAGATAATTGTACGGTATGCCCGCTTCTCCGCCGAAAAACGCGTATCTGTAGGTATCGAGAATCGGCGCCATGGGGTTCAGCATGAAAATCTTTTTAAGCTCCCCGCTTATCTGGGACGAGCCGTAAGCTACGGGGGACGCGTACATCCACAGCTGAACGCCGAAGCTGACAAGCATCGCAAGATCTCTGTATTTCGTCGTAAGCGCGGAGATGATAATTCCGCAGCCGAGAGCCAGCATCGAGGTTTCGAGAAGCATCAGCGGAACAAGGACAATCGCCCATGTTGCGTGCATGCCCGGCGTTGCGCGGATTAAATAAACAGCCCATATTATAAGAAAGAAAACCATCTGAATCGCATACGAGATAAGCCCCGAGATTACCGACGATACGGGCATTACAAGGCGCGGAAAATAAACCTTGCCGAGTATGGCGGAGTTTGCCGTAAACGTGTTTGCCGTCGTCGTAAGGCATGATGAAAAATAGCACCACAGGACGTTTGAGCACATATAAAATACGAAATGCGGAACCGAGCCGGTATCGAGCTTTGCGACGTTTCCGAATACAACGGTGAATATGACCGTTGTGAACAGAGGCTGAATAATCGCCCACGCAGGACCTAAAATCGTCTGCTTGTACTGGGCGACAAACGTACGTCTTACAAACAGCGCGATAAGATCCCTGTATCGCCACAGCTCTTTTATATTCAGATTAAGACGCCCCGATTTCGGGCGTATATAAATTCGTTTCGGATTTTTTTCTGCCATCTTTTTCGGACGTTCTCCTTAGATTGGAATTATTACAAATATAGCATGATTTGATTTATTAAGCAAGTTCAAGTTTAAAAAAATATTCCAAAACGCACTTAAAATGATTTTTGTCCGAGGCGGGGACAAACTATACAAAAAAGAAATACTATATATATTTATATTTTTCATTAAAAACAATAGATTAAAAACATTCTTCATGTTATAATTTAACTGTCAAAAAATATGTCGGAAAATCAGGAGTGCAAAATTCTAAAATGGCGTCAAGAAATGAATCAAAATTCAGAATAAGCAAAAACAATGCGGTGACTTTATCGGTCGCGGCGGTCATAATTACGCTTGCGCTTCTTTTTGTCTTTTCAAAACCCGGAATCGTTGTAAACGGGGGAGAGGACATGACTCTCGAGGTCTATGAGCCGTACACGGACGAGGGTGCGCGGGCGTCGTATTTCGGTATAAATTTAAACGAAAAACTCTCCTGTGACGGAAGCGTCGACCCCGATAAGGTCGGTACGTATACCGAGAAATATTATGTCAGATTTTTATGGAAAAAAACAGAGGTTACAAAGACGGTAAACGTCGTCGATACCTCCGCTCCCGTTCTTACGCTCAAGGGCGATCCGGAAATCGAGGTTGAGGATATCGATAATTTCGAGGACCCCGGATATACCGCGGAGGATAACTACGACGGAGATATTACGGACAGGGTTACGCTCACGCTGTCGGAGGTTATGGTCGGCGAGGACGGCGAAAATATCGTTACGGCGACGTACACGGTTTCCGATTCTGCCGGCAACACGGCAAAACAGCACAGATTTATAAGAATCGCGGACAGAACCGCGCCCGAGGTTACTCTTCTCGGCTCTTCGCATATTACGCTGAAAAAGGGCGATAAGTATGAGGAGAGCGGAGCGGAGGCGACAGACAACATTGACGGAAAGGTCGAGGTTTCCTCAGAGGGAAGCGTTGACACGTCGACTGCGGGAGTGTACAAAATAACATATTATGCATATGATAAAACGGGAAACAGGGGAGAGGCGGTTCGTACGATACGCGTCCGCGAAGCGACAGCCGACGGCATTCCCGCGACGTCGGATACCGAGGGCGAAGCTCCGGCGCAGGGCGGGTCGTATGTTTATCTTACGTTCGACGACGGCCCGAGTAAGAACGTTACGCCGAGGCTTCTGGATATTCTCAAGGAAAACGACGTAAAGGCTACTTTCTTTATACTCGATTATTCTCAGGACAAATTGCCGATATTAAAGCGCATGATAAGCGAGGGACATACGATAGCCGTGCACGGTTATTCTCATAAATATTCGGAAATTTACAAGTCCGAGGAGGCGTTCATGAACAACGTCTACAAATTACAGGAAAAGATTTATGACGATACGGGATACGTTACCAATATAATTCGTTTCCCCGGAGGCAGTTCAAACACGATAAGCAAGACATACTGTCCCGGCGTTATGACAAAAATAGTCAAGCGGCTTGACGCGGAGGGAATCGTATACGTTGACTGGAACGTTGATTCCGGCGACGCGAACGGAAACGGAATTAATGCCGACAAGCTTTATAATAATTCCGTAAACGGACTGAAAAAGGGCAGGAGCAATATTATTTTAATGCATGACTCGGACGTTAAGACGACAACGCCCGACGCTGTTTCGAGAATTATTGAATACGGCAAGAAAAACGGATATACGTTCCTTCCGCTCAACGAATCGAGCGCAACGGCTCATCACGGAGTCAACAATTAAACCGTAAACGTTAAAAACGTTCGAGGCGAAAAACCGTAAGAATTGATGTTTTTCCGTTTTTCCGAACGGGAAGTACGTTCGTTCCCAAAAAACCGCGTTTGCTGTTTGAAGAAACGGAGCTGTGATTTTTTTCGCGGCTCCGTTTATCGATTTTTGTTTTTTCGGTTTTTCGTTTTTATGATTTTTTACGACGCGTGTATTGACAAATTCGCAGGGTGATAGTATAATTTTTCAGTAGACAAAGTTTAATAATAAAATGAGGTGACAAGATGGAATCCGGCAGCGGACACGGGCGACGGAAATTAAATGACGAAATACCGCGAAAAACGCTGACGGCGATTTCATCAGCCGTCGGTTACGGCATCGGCTGACCGAACGCGGGGACGCATTGCGCCCCGTCCGGTTTTGTAATGTGCGGCTTTCTTTTAAGCCGTACCGGCGTTTTTCGGGTCTTTTTAAAGGCTCGTTTTTTTATTTCCCGCCCCTTAAGCGAACACTTTGAAGCGTATGTAATTTCAATTGTTTCAAGGAAAACAGGGGGGAATTTTAATTGACAAAGGAAGTATTTGAAAGACTGCTTGCGGATAAGCAGTATAAGGCGATAAAAAGCATATTCGACACTCTGAATCCTGTCGATACGGCGGCTCTTCTGCCCGAATTTGAGGAAAAGGAAATGGTTATCCTGTTCCGTCTGATTCCCAAGGAAAATGCCGCGCTCGTATTCACGTATCTCGATGCCGAGGAGGAGCAGATACTTATAGACGCGATAACCGACTCCGAATTGAGAGAGATAATGAACGATATGTTCATTGACGATACGGTTGACGTTATAGAGGAAATGCCGGCAAACGTCGTAGAGCGAATTTTACAATGCACGTCGCATGATAAACGCAGGGCGATAAATTCCGTTCTCGATTATCCCGACGACAGCGCGGGAAGCATTATGACGCTCGAATTTGTAAGTCTGCAAAAGGAATACACGGTTGCCGACGCGCTTAAGAAAATCAAGCAGACCGGTATTCACAAGGAAACTATTTACACCTGTTACGTTATCGAAAAGCATAAACTGCTCGGCATCGTTTCGGCAAAGGATCTTCTTACGTGCGACGATGATGAAAAAATCGAGGATATAATGGAGACTAACATAATCTCCGTTCACACGCATACGGACAAGGAGGAGGTTGCGAATTTATTCAATAAATACGACCTCATTTCGCTGCCCGTAACCGACAACGAAAACTGTCTCGTCGGCATTGTAACCTTTGACGACGCTATTGACGTTATTCAGGAGGAGGCCGAAGAGGACTTCTCGAAAATGGCAGGTATGACCCCCGCCGACAAACCGTATCTCAAAACGTCGCCGTTTCAGCTGTGGAAAATGCGTATACCGTGGCTTTTGGTATTAATGATATCGGCGACGTTTACCGGAATTATAATCTCGTCGTTTGAAAACGCGCTTTCAAAAATCGTCGCCCTCACCGCGTTTATACCCATGATAATGGGCACCGGCGGTAACTCGGGCAGTCAGGCGTCCGTTGCCGTAATCCGCGGTATCTCACTGGGCGAAATTGAATTTAAGGATATATTTAAGGTTATATGGAAGGAGTGCCGTGTATCCGTGCTTTGCGGAATATCTCTCGGTATCGCGGGCTTCGGAAAGGTAATGCTTGTAGATTATCTGATAATGCACACTGTCGGCACATCGGTTACATCCGCGCTCTGGATTGCTCTTGTTGTCGGCGTAACGCTTGCTTTTACCGTAATATGCGCAAAATTCATAGGCTGTACGCTCCCCATGCTTGCGGGTAAAATCGGACTTGACCCCGCGGTAATGGCAAGTCCGCTTATAACGACGGTCATGGACTCGGTTTCTCTGCTGATTTACTTTGCCGCCGCGTCGAGCATACTGCATTTGTAAAATATCCCGAATATATTTTGATTTTCAACAAAACAAAGCCTCCGTTTCATTTCGAAGCGGAGGCTTGATTGTTCGGTTTAATTGTTCAATTGTATAAATTTCTGTCAGCTTAAATCAGAACGGAGTAAAGAATCTGTCGAATACGTTGTATCCGAGAGCGACTTTCTTAAACAGCCATATAACGGGATTGAATCTGAAGAAAATCCAGTCAACGACGGTTACAAGCTTTCTTAATTTCGTTGAAATATCGTTCGTTGCGGGAACCTCGACGCTCTCAAATTCCTCGCCCTCGACATTGAGCACGAACGGCTGAGAGTAGCAGATTCCGTTTTCTCCGGTGATATAGAATCTGACATAGAGATAAGGCTCGTCAAGAAGCTCGGACGAATGAAGGTCGAGCGTTGCCGTCGAGTCAATTGCTTCTCTTAAAATAACGTTGCCGTTGGAAACAAATGTTATCGTGTCGCAGTTTATGCCCGAAACGGTAATCGTATCGTTGTCCTGGTCTACCTCGACTCTTGTAACCATGGGAGTATTGTTAAGCTTCCAAAGCTCCTCGTCATATACCTTCTGCTCGTCGAATCCGGGCATCTCCTCCATGCCGTTAAGCTCGACTCCGTTTGAGTAGTGGGAAACCGCGAAGCATGTGCCGTTTTCCATAGCTGTGCGGAGCGCGTCCGTTGTCAGCTCGGGAGACATTACCATTGTATATGCGTCGTTAATAGAGTTCTCATCATGAGAATCCGAGAAGCAGAACGCCCACGGTACAACGCCGTTGGGGATGGTTTTCTGAAGTATCTGGTCATAAAGGATTCTGTCGCAGCGTGTGTGTGCGTCGGTTGCCGAGTTGATTCCCATGCCGACGCTCGAGCCTGCGTTGTCAAGGAACAGACGCGCAAACTTCGTCGGATAGTAATCGTCTATCTTCTGTCCCACATGGTCGGCCGAATCCTTATCCGTATAAACATATTCGCCTACATGGGAAAGCATGGAAATTCCGCCCGCGTTCTTAACTCCTGCGGAGGGAGTTTCGTAATCTCCGAAAACGCCCGCGAGCCCCTGTCCGTAATCGCAGTAGTAGCCGGTAAGGTGGCAGTCCGCTATCGGGGTAGCCATATTAAGCTCGATGCCCTGAGGTATGTCAATCATGCCGTTACTGTGGGTTCTCGTGCCGGATTCCGCCGTGCCGGTGAGATACGACTGATATTCGTCGTCGGTCAGCGGAACGATGGGAGCCATATGAGTACGATCCTTTTTAACAAGACGGATAAGCGGAACAAGATCGGGAGCTGTGTCCCAGCCCTTGTTTATCGTACCGTGGTCTGTGATTGCAAGCATGTCGTAGTCGTAATCGTAATGAGCCTGCACGACCTCTTTTACCGTCATGAATCCGTCGCTTGCGTTCGTCTGGCAGTGGGGCTGGAATTTGTACGAACCCCATTCGTCCCAGTTAACCTCGGCGTACGGGTCTGTGATAATGTAATTCTTTTCACCCTCGGCGGATACGCAGAAAACGAATGTCTGTGTAAGTATGAGAGCGGTCAGAAGAACTGAAATAAATTTTTTCATGCCGATGTACCTCCTGTAAAATATTGTGTATATATACTATACATATAATTAAACAAAAGGTCAAGTATTTTGTTGTAAATGATTAAAAAATTTACGGCTAACCCTGAAATTTATTGTTGTCAAGTATTATTAAAAAATAACTATTGTAATACGACCGTATTACGGCGCGGCGTGTTAAATCCTGTCCAATTCATTCAGCTTTTTCGGATTTTCGGTAAGATTTGTTTTTTCAAATCCGTTGTCCTTATCGTAATAGAAACAGTCGCCGTCCTCGTTTCCGCATACGGTATAATACTCTCCGTCGACATAGCAGAATCCCGCGCCGTTATCCATCGCGATACCGGAAAGCTCTCCCGGTTTTATCGCGTCCGCGAACGTCTGCCAGCTTTCGCTCTGGTAATGCGGACAGCTTGTAAACGGTATGAATCCAAGACAGTCGTAAAATATAAAGCTTCCGTTTTCTCCGCAGTCGTCGTATCCCTGTCTGAACCAGCACATCGCGCCCGAGGAAAGACCGCACATAACCTTCCCGTCGTCGTACGCCTTTTTCAAATATTTGTCCGTGCCGGTTGAACGCCACGTATCCATTAAAAATTTGAGATTTCCGCCGCCGACGTAAATAATGTCGGCTTTGTTTATTTTTTCGGCGATAACCGATTCGGTTACGTCCGGATGCGTCAGGAACAGTATGTCGATATCGGCGCATCCGCGTTCTTTAAAGTTATTCATGACAACGTCATCGCCGCCGATATCGTCATGACCCGCGGTCGGAACAAAGAGAAAAGCCGGATTTTTCCTGCCCGAAAGAGAAACTATATGCTCGGCGACGTTTGTCATCTCTCCGTTGTCGAATCTGCCTCCGCCGAGAGCGACTATTTTACCCATAAGGATTCCTCCGAAATTAAAAATCGATTATTGTTTTGTTTTATGCGAATGTTTTATTTGCGACGTGTTATTCGCTTCTGAGCGCCAGTACGGGATCTTTTTTCGCCGCCATTTTCGCGGGGATAAATCCGCCGAGAACCGTCAGTATAAGACTTACCGCAATAAGCGCAAGCGCGTACAGTGGATTTAGCCTTGCAACGCCCGTCAGACCCGTCATGTTATATATTATTATATTGATAGGTATAATCAGCACGTACGCAATCGCGATTCCGAGCGTACCCGAGCAAAGCCCCGTAATAAACGTTTCGGCGTTGAATACGCGCGTAATGTCCTTGCTTCTTGCGCCCAGCGCTCTCAGAACGCCTATTTCCTTTGTTCTCTCGAGGACGGAAATGTACGTGATTATCGCTATCATTATCAGCGATACGACGAGCGAAATTGCGGCGAATGCGATAAGGACAATCGTTATTGCGTCCATAATGCTGCCCGTCATCTCGGTTATCGTACTCGAAAGGTCGGTGTAAACGATTGCGTCGTCATCGCTTTTGCCCTCGTTATATTTGTCGAGATACTCAAGAACGGCGTCCTTGGCTTCAAAGTTATAGGGATAAACGAGTATGCATACGGGCGAAGAATTTCCGCCGAGCGCGGCAAGCATGGCAGTTTTGTCGGAATAAGAATCGCTTGAGAAGAATACGGGCGTATCGCTTTGCGTCTGCGCCTTGTAAACGGCGGACGCCTCGTTTTTCTCGATTAATTTATCGACAAGCTTTTCGGAGTACGCAAGTCCGGTGCTCAGAAATCCCATAGCCGTATCGCCCTTGATTCTGACAACGCCGGAAACGGTGAGCGTTTCGCATTTGTCATTGTTGTATACGGAATCGAGTTCGCTTTCCGAAGCCTTCATATAGAGTTTGTAATTATCGTTGTACGTATATATAAGGTCGTTGTCCGCAAATTTATACTGCGTACCGACAATTTCGTCAAACGGAATCTCTCTGTCATCGGAGACGTCGAATCCGAGAGCTTCGAGGACGGATTTGTCAACTCTGTTCTGCATATCGACGACCATCACAATTTCGTTTTCGTTCTCCGGATATTTTCCCGCAAGAATGTCGTAATTTGACTCAAGATACGACGTCTGCCCTTCGCCGAGCGTTTCCGGATAGGTTGAAATCCCCATTCCGCTCGTTGAATACATGCTCGAAAAATCGGCCGTTGAAAACTGCGAGAGCGATATCTGCATTATTTTGCCGTCGGAGGTCTTATACAGAACGTTCATCGGGAAGCTTTTTATTCGGCTTACGGAGCTGCATATGGACGGGTCGATATTGTTTATATACGATTCAAAATCGCCGTCCAATTTGTTGATATGAACGGTGGATTCGTGCGTTAGGTCGTATGGCTTGACCGCAGTTGTGTCGGCGAACTGAACCTCTCCGCTCATCATCGACTTAAACTGTGTTTTCATCTCCTGGATGTCCTCCTCGGAGTAGCTTGCGGACATCGGCAGAATCATTATCGGAAATTCGCTCAGCGCGTTCGACTGGTATTTGTCGACCTGAATTTTAAATCCGCCCGACAGTGCGAGAATCAGCGCAATGCCTATGATTCCTATGCTCGAAGCGAATGCCGTAAGCGCGGTGCGCCATTTTTTTGTCGTAATGTTTTTGCCCGAGAGCTTCAGAGCCGTTTTAAACGACATGCTTGTTTTTTTAAGCTCGTAGTCATTATCCGAATCCGTGCCGTCAAACGGGTTCGTATCGCCCGTAATCGTGCCGTCGGAGAAGCTGATTATTCTGTCGGCGTACTCGTCCGCAAGAGCGGGATTGTGCGTTACCATTATAACGAGCTTGTCGGCGGCAATCTCTTTGATTAAATCCATTATCTGCCTGCTTGTTTCGGTATCGAGCGCGCCTGTCGGCTCGTCGGCGAGAATTATATCGGGGTCGTTTGCGAGTGCGCGGGCAATCGCAACTCTCTGCATCTGACCGCCCGAAAGCTGGTTCGGCTTCTTGTGAATATGCTCTTTCAGCCCGACTCTTTCGAGAGCCTCGAGAGCTTTTTTGTGTTTTGTTTCGGGTGTGACGCCGCTCAGCGTCATTCCCATTTCGACATTGTCGACAATGCTTAAATGTGTAATCAGATTGTAGCTTTGGAATATAAATCCTATGCTGTTGTTTCTGTACGCGTCCCAGTCGGAGTCGGTGAACTCGGCGGTTGATTTGCCGTTTATGATAAGGTCGCCGCTGTCGTAGCGGTCAAGACCTCCGATGATGTTCAAAAATGTCGTTTTGCCCGAGCCGGACGGTCCGAGAATCGCGGCAAATTCGTTTTTCCTGAAATTAACGGAAACTCCGTTAAGCGCGTGCTGTGTAAAATCGCCTGTGGTGTAGCTTTTTTTGATATTTTTTACCTTTAACATTGGTTTTCTCCCGAAAATATTGTTTCAAAAATATTTTACACCTATTATTATACGCGTTTTTTAACACAGTTTAAACATTTTGTCGATTTTCGCAAATATGCTGCCGTATATTTTATCCCGTTTACAGGCTGTTTACAAGTTTTTTAAAGTGATCTCCGCGTTCTTCAAAGCAGGTATACTGGTCGTACGAGCTTGTTGTCGGACTCAGGAGCACAACATCTCCGTTTTCGGCGCATTTGACGGCGATTCCGAGCGCATGTTCAAGATTGTCCGTCAGCTCCGCGTCGCATGAGCCTTTTAATTCGTCAAACATTCTCTGTCCGCATTCGCCGTATGCGACGAGCTTTTTCACACCCTTCATATACTCTTTGAGCGGCTCGAACGACAGTCCCTTTTCGTGTCCTCCGGCCAGCAGTATAACGGGCGCTTCAAATGCCTTTAACGCAATGCGCGTAGCGTCGACGTTGGTACCCTTTGAGTCGTTATAATATTTTATTCCGTTTAATTCTCTTACAAATTCGATTCGGTGTTCAACGCCCTTAAATCCGGCGACTCCCGCTGAAACCTCACGTGCGTCAAGACCCGCCGCCATGGCGGCCGCGGAGGCGACGAGAACGTTCTGGACGTTATGCCTTCCGACGACTTTGATTATATCGAGAGGGAAAAGCTTTTTGCCGAAGCCGTACGCGAATTTGCCGTCCGCATAATAATCCGCTTTTTCGTTTTCGAGGCTGTACGCTACCTGTCCGCACCGAACGGGAATCATATCCGTATATTCGCCGACAAGCTTATCGTCAATATTTTTTAAAAATACGTCGCCGTCTTTCATATTCTCATAAACGCGGCACTTTGAACGGTAATATGCGTCCTCGCTTCCCATAAAATCGAGATGATCCGCCGAGAGATTCATTATTACAGCGATTTCCGGACGGAATTTATCGATATCGAGAAGCTGGAAATTTGAAATTTCGAGTACGATATAATGTCCGGAATTGTTTATTAAATCGTTTTCAACAGCCGTTTCGCACAAAGCTACGCCGATATTGCCGGAAAGATGCGTTTTATACGGGTGAACGTTTTTTATTATTTCGTATAAAAGAGTTGCGGTCGTCGTTTTGCCGTTCGAGCCGGTTATCGCTATATAATGCTGCGGCGCGCACACGTCAAACGCAAGCTCAATTTCGGTTATGACGGGGATTCCGCGCTCTCTGAGCCTTTTTACAAACGGGAGATTTCCGTTTATTCCGGGGTTTTTGATTACCTTAAAATAATCCTCCTCGAAAACCTCCGCGTCCTGGTTTACAACCCTGACGCCGTTTTTCCTGAGAAGGTCAAGCTCCTTTATTTCGTCAAGCGGTTTTGATTCGGAAACGGTTATGTCCGCGCCGAGCTTTAAAAGAAGCTTTACCGCCGCCGTTCCGCTTCGAGCAAGACCCAGAACGAGAACCTTTTTGCCTTTATATTTATTATCCATTGCAGGAACGCCTCCGTAAAAATTTACATAAAATCATGCGTTTTCAATTATACATCCTATTTTAAAAAAGGTCAACATATTCGCAGATATCGACAAAATAAAAGAAATTGTGCATATTGTTTAATTAATTTTTTTGATTTTATGTTTATTCTACATAGACGGTAAAATAATAATGTGATATAATAAACGGACGAGTGCGTTTACTTTTAATTTTTCATATATTAATACGGAGGAATCATAATGATTAAGAAGATCAGCAGCGTGCCGTTCAACGGTACTCCCGAGCAGGAAGAAAGGCTGAAAAACATTATCGAGGAGAACAAATCCGACAAGAGCCGTCTTATGGCGGTCATGCAGCAGGCTCAGGATATTTACGGCTATCTGCCCAGAGAGGTGCAGATAATGATTGCGGACGGAATGGACGTTCCTCTTGAAAAAGTTTACGGCGTTGCGACGTTTTACGCGCAGTTCTCTCTCTCTCCCAAGGGCAGGTACAACGTCTCCGTATGTCTTGGCACGGCGTGCTACGTAAAGGGTTCGCAGGCTATTCTCGATAAGGTGTGCGAATGTCTGGGCGTCGAGCCGGGCGAATGCTCGGCGGACGAGAAATTTTCCGTTGTGGACTGCCGTTGTATCGGCGCGTGCGGCCTGGCTCCCGTCATGACCGTCAACGACGACGTTTACGGCCGTCTTGTTCCCGACGACGTACCCGGAATCCTTGCAAAATACGAATAATAAAAAGTAATATATCGGCTTTTTCTCTGGGAGGAATCGGAAATGAAAATCGGAGTTATCAAGGAGCTTCTCGGCGCGCAGGTCATCTGCGGGGAGGAAAATCTCGATAAGGAGGTTTATTCCGCCTGCGGCAGCGATATGATGAGCGATGTTCTTGCGTACGTTAAGGATCAGGCGGTGCTGCTGACGGGGCTTGTTAATTCGCAGGTTGTCAGAACAGCTGAAATGATGGATATGATATGCATTGTTTTTGTCCGTTCGAAGCGGCCGAGCGAGGAGATGATTGACCTTGCCCGCGAGTGCGGAATGGTTATGATGGCGTCCGATAAACGCATGTACGAAGCGTGCGGTATTCTTTATTCCAACGGTCTTTCCGAGAACGGCAGGAAGCAAAATGGATGAATATCTGAATTTTCATTTTGACGTGGACGGCGCGAATTTTGTTTCCGCCGGGCAGGCGTCCGTGCGGGTTAAGAAGAATCTGCGCGACATGGGGCTTGATCCGGAGGTTATAAGGCGCGTGTCAATCGCCATGTATGAGGGCGAGATTAATATGGTCATTCACGCCCGCGGCGGCACTGCGGACGTAAATGTATTCGAGGATCACATAGACATAATATTGGAGGACAGCGGTCCGGGCATTGAAAATATACCGCTTGCAATGAGCGAGGGATATTCGACGGCTTCGGATTCCGTGAGGTCGCTCGGCTTCGGCGCGGGAATGGGACTTCCCAACATGAAACGCTATACGGACGAAATGAACGTTGAATCCGTCGTCGGCGTCGGAACCAAAATAACGATGAGAGTAAATTTCCGGTAACTTATTCGGGGAGGGTCGGCTGTGGATAAAACCTATTACAGACATTCCGTAGAGCTTGACGTTGAAAAGTGCAGGGGCTGCACCGCATGTCTTAAACGCTGCCCTACCGAGGCTATCAGGATTCATAACGGCAAGTCGGAAATAAACGCCGACCGCTGTATTGACTGCGGGGAATGCATACGCGTCTGCCCGCATAACGCAAGGCGCGCCATGTGCTCGAAGATGGAGCATTATATGGATTACAAATATAAAATCGCATTGCCCGCGCCCGTGCTTTTCGGTCAGTTCCCGACTGTCGACAATCCCGATATTCTGATTCAGGCTCTTTTGGACATAGGCTTCGACGACGTTTTTGAAACGGCGCAGGCGGCGGAGCTTGTGTCGGAATATACGCGTTTATATCTTAAAACTCAGGGGATAAAAAAGCCCGTCATCAGCTCGGCGTGTCCCGTTGTCGCGAGGCTTATATCAATGAGATTCCCGTATTTGAAGGATAATTTACTGCCTATACTTCCGCCCATGGAGGTAGGCGCGATACTTGCGAAAAAACGGGCGGCGGCAATGCATCCGGAATTGAAAAGCTCCGATATAGGCGTTTTCTTTATTTCTCCGTGCGCGGCGAAGGTAAGCTATATCAGAAACGGTTTCGGAGATTATAAAAGCAACGTCGACGTTGTAATATCGGTAAACGACATATATTTTAAGCTTCTGGGTTCGCTTAAGAGCATTTCGGAGCCTTCCGTTCATTCCCATGCGGGCAGAAACGGCATAGGCTGGGCTTCGAGCGGCGGCGAATCGAACGCAATACTGGACGATAAATATCTGGCCGCCGACGGAATTGAAAATATTATAGACATTCTTGAAAAAACGGAGAACGGCAGTATCCCGCAGCTTGAATTTATCGAGCTGAACGCATGCATCGGCGGATGCGTCGGGGGAGTTATGACGATAGAAAATCCGTTTATAGCAAAAACAAGACTTCAGACGGTAACGCGGGGACTGCCCGACGTTCGGAACGCTCCCGGCGGCGGAGAATTTATCCCCGATGATTATATACTTAATTCCATGCCGGATTACGAACCTATAACAAAGCTGGGTTCCGGCATGGGCGAATCGATAAAGCTAATGGCTCGGATTCAGGCTATTAAAAATTCGCTGCCCGGCATAGACTGCGGAGCGTGCGGTTCTCCGACGTGCAGGGCCTTTGCGGAGGATATCGTAAAAGGAACGGCTTCGGCGGACGGATGCGCCGTGAAACAGAATTTATAAATTTGAATTGTCATTTTATGAGCGGCTTGCGGTGATGAGCCGATAACCGCCGAAAGGATTGATAAATAATGACAGTCGGAGAGCTTGCTGTTAAATATTCGCTTTCAGCTCCGTCTATGCCCGAGCCGGACAGAGAGATTACCGGCGGTTATACCGGCGATCTTTTAAGCTGGGTTATGGGCAGGGCAAAGAGCGGCGACGCGTGGGTCACGATAATGTCAAACGTCAATATAATTGCCGTGGCGTCGCTTACCGACGCTTCATGCGTTATACTTTGCGACGGCGAAAAACCCGACAATGAGGTTGTATCGATAGCGAACGCGAAGGGCGTGAACGTGCTTGTTTCAGACAAGCCCGCGTTCGAGCTTATAAGCGAAATTTCACAATCGATATGAAGCCGTTTTATTACGACCTTCATGTGCATTCGTGTCTGTCCCCGTGCGCGGACAACGATATGACTCCGAATAACATAGCGGGAACGGCGGTTCTTGCGGGTATAGACGTTATGGCTCTGACTGATCATAACACGCTTAAAAACTGCCCCGCGTTTTTTATTGCCGCGAAACGAAACGGAATAATTCCGATAGCGGGCGCGGAGGTTACGACGAGCGAGGATATACATGTCGTATGTTTGTTTGAATCTCTTGAGGCGGGAATGGAGTTTGATTCGTTTTTGGATTCCAGGCGAATTAAAATTCCGAACAGAGCCGATATTTTCGGCGAGCAGCTGATAACGGACGAAAACGACGAGATTATATCGACAGACGGTTTTCTTCTTTCAAACGCAACCGAAATTTCAATAGACAATATAGCAAAAATCGTTTGTTCATATAACGGAACGGCGTATCCCGCCCATGTCGACAGGCAGGCAAATTCCGTCACAAGCGTGCTCGGCGTATTTCCGGACGACCCTCTGTTTACATGCGCGGAATTTCACGATAAATCAAAGATCGATAATATCGAAGCGTCATATCCGGAGATAAAAACGAGGATGAAAATCGTTTCCTCCGACGCTCATTTTCTCTGGGATATACGCGACAGGGAAAATTCGGCAGTTCTTGACGCGGAGCCGGGGGATTTTGAATCCGCCGCGGGAGAACTGATAAAAATATTAAAAACGGGAGAAGGCATATGAAAGAGCTTTCGCTTAATATTCTCGATATAGCGATGAATAGCGTCAGAGCCGGCGCGGAAAATATAGATATAGAAATAAACGAAAACGAAGATACGCTTGTTTTTACCGTTCGCGACGACGGCAGAGGAATGAGCGGCGAGCTTTTAAAAAATGTCACGGATCCGTTTTTTACCACGAGGACGACGCGTAATGTGGGAATGGGCATTCCCCTTCTGAAGCTGGCGGCAATGCAGACGGGCGGAGATGTGGAGCTTTCCTCCGTAAGCGAGGACGACGACAGGATAAATCACGGCACGGTCCTGAAGGCGGTTTTTTATAAGAATACCGTTGATTTTACGCCCATGGGCGATATCGTTTCGACCGTCGTTACGCTGATACAGGGTTCGCCCGGCATTCATTGGACGTTTAAGCACGAAAGGAACGGCGCTTCCGTTTCGCTGGATACAAACGAGCTTAAAAGCGTACTCGGTTCCGTTTCGCTCGATACGCCCGATGTGCTTGTCTGGATAAAGGAATATCTTGACGAGGAGTACGGTAGTTTGCCGGGGTAAGATATCGGAAAAAAACGAGGAGTGAAAAGCGAAGATATTCGGCGAAAAGCCATACGGATTTGCCGTTATAAAATTCACGAAAAATATAATTTGATAAATTTTACATTCAATATAAAGCGAGGTTAAAATTATGAAATCACTGGCTGAACTTGCCGCCATCCGCGAGAAAATGCAGAGCAAAGTCGTTCTGCGTGAGGGCAGCGGCAATATCAGAGTAGTTGTCGGAATGGCGACGTGCGGAATCGCGGCGGGCGCAAGACCCGTGCTTAACAGATTCGTGGAGGAAGTAAGCGCGGCGGGGCTTGCCGATAAGGTTACCGTAACGCAGACGGGATGTATCGGTATATGCGAATACGAACCCGTCGTTGAGATTTTTGAAGCGGGCAAGGATAAGGTTACGTATGTTAAAATGACTCCCGAAAAGGTTTCGGAGGTTGTCGAAAAGCATTTAAAGGGCGGATCGGTCATTTCCGATTACGTGATTAAAGGATAAAAATAAGGATAATATAAAGCGGAGGTATAAAATATGATTCGAGCGCAGGTATTGATCTGCGGCGGCACCGGATGTACTTCCTCGGGCAGTAAGCTTCTCATAGATGAATTTGAAGCTCAGCTCGGGGCTTACGACCTTCATGACGAGGTGAAAATCGTAAGAACGGGATGTTTCGGTCTTTGTGCGCTGGGACCCGTCGTAATAGTCTATCCCGACGGAACTTTTTACAGCAGAGTTGAGAAGGATGACGTTGAGGAAATAGTCAGAGAGCATCTGCTCAAGGGACGCGTTGTCGAGCGGCTTGTTTACAACGACGTTCCCGAGGAAATCAAGCATGACGTCGAGGGCAATGTTTCTCTTAACGATACGGCTTTTTACAAGGCGCAGAAAAGAGTTGCGCTTCGCAACTGCGGAGTTATAAATCCCGAGAGCATTGACGAATATATCGCTATGGACGGCTATGCCGCATTGGGCAAGGCTCTTACCGAAATGACCCCCGAGCAGGTTATTCAGACCGTTATCGATTCGGGACTGCGCGGACGCGGAGGCGGAGGCTTTCCCACGGGCAGAAAATGGAGCTTCACCGCCGCTAACAAGGCGGATCAGAAGTATGTCGTATGCAACGCCGACGAGGGCGACCCCGGCGCATTTATGGACAGAAGCGTACTTGAGGGCGACCCTCACTGTATAGTAGAGGCAATGGCGATATGCGGTTACGCAACCGGTGCGAGCGAGGGTTATATCTATGTCCGCGCAGAGTATCCCATCGCCGTTGCAAGACTTCAGAAGGCAATCGAGGACGCGAGAGCATACGGACTTCTCGGCAAGGATATATTCGGTTCGGGATTTGATTTCGATTTGTTTGTAAGACTTGGCGCGGGCGCGTTCGTATGCGGCGAGGAAACGGCACTTATGACCTCGATTGAGGGCAACAGAGGCGAACCCAGACCCCGTCCGCCCTATCCCGCAGTCAAGGGACTTTTCGGTAAGCCGACTACGGAAAACAATGTTGAAACGTTTGCGAATATTCCTCAGATTATATTAAAGGGCGCGGAGTTCTTTAATTCAATGGGAACGGAGAAATCAAAGGGAACAAAGGTATTTGCTCTCGGCGGAAAGATTAAGCATACGGGACTTGTCGAGGTTCCGATGGGAACGACGCTTCGTCAGATTATCGAGGATATCGGCGGCGGAATCCCCAACGGCAAGAAATTTAAGGCGGCGCAGACGGGCGGTCCGTCCGGCGGATGCATTCCCGCTTCGCTTCTTGACATTCAGATAGATTACGACAACCTCATAGCTCAGGGCGCGATGATGGGTTCGGGCGGACTTATCGTCATGGACGAGGACACCTGCATGGTCGATATCGCAAAGTTTTTCCTTGCGTTTACGGTTGACGAGTCGTGCGGTAAATGTACGCCGTGCCGTATAGGTACAAAAAGACTTTATGAAATTCTCGAAAAAATTACGCGTGGAGAGGGAACCTTGGAGGATCTCGACAGAATGGAGAAGCTCTGTCATTATATCAAGGATAATTCGCTCTGCGGACTCGGACAGACCGCTCCCAACCCCGTTCTTTCGACATATCAGAGATTTAAGGACGAGTACATTGCTCACGTCGTCGACAAAAAATGTCCCGCCGGCGTATGCAAGCATCTGCTTTCGGTTACAATAGATCCGGAAAAATGCCGCGGCTGCACGCTCTGTTCGAGAGTATGTCCCGTCGGCGCAATCTCCGGCGCGGTTAAAACTCCGCATTCGATTGATTCGTCAAAATGTATTAAGTGCGGAGCGTGCATGGAAAAATGCAAGTTCGGCGCAATAAGCAAGAAGTAAGGAGGAACGGAAAATGGCTGATGTAAATATTAAAATCAACGGCAGAGAATGTTCCGTTCCGGCAGGCAGTACGATTCTTCAGGCTGCCCGTATGTCCGGCATCGAGATACCCACTCTTTGCTATTTAAAGGATATCAACGCAATCGGCGCGTGCCGTATATGCGTAGTAGAGGTCAAGGGCGCAAGAAGCCTTGTCGCCGCCTGCGTGTTCCCCGTAAACGAGGGAATGGAAATTTTCACGAACACGCCGAGAGTTATCGAGTCGAGAAAAACAACGCTCGAGCTTATTCTCTCGAATCATAAAAAGGAATGTCTTACCTGCGTCAGAAGCGGAAGCTGCGAGCTTCAGAAACTTTCCCGCGACTACGGTCTTGACAATGAAAACGCATTTGAGGGCGTTAAGACAAAGAGCTTTATTGACGACTCCGCGATTCATATGGTAAGAGATAACGAGAAGTGCATACTCTGCCGCCGCTGTTCGGCGGTCTGCGAAAAGGTTCAGAGCGTCGCCGTTATCGGCGCGAACGCGAGAGGATTCGATACGCATATCGGTTCGCCGTTTGAATATAAGCTCGGAGATACCGCCTGCGTTTCGTGCGGTCAGTGCATCAACGTATGTCCCACCGGCGCATTGAGCGAAAGGGACGATACCGGCAAGGTATTCGACGCGCTGAACGACCCCGATAAATTCGTAATCGTTCAGACTGCTCCCGCCGTCAGAGTCGGTCTCGGCGAGGAGTTCGGATACCCGATAGGCACAGTTGTTACGGGTAAAATGGTTTCAGCCCTGCGCGCACTCGGATTCGACAAGGTGTTCGATACGAACTTTTCCGCGGACCTTACGATAATGGAGGAGGCGACGGAATTTATTTCGCGTTATACCGAAAAGAAAAATCTACCTTTGATAACTTCGTGTTCTCCCGGATGGATTAATTACTGCGAACATTATTATCCCGAATTTATAGATAATCTTTCAACATGCAAATCGCCTCAGGGCATGTTCGGATCTGTTGCGAAAACATATTATGCGCAGAAAATGGGAATCGACCCGAAGGATATATTTGTCGTCAGCGCAATGCCCTGCACCGCAAAGAAATTTGAGGCGCAGAGAAAAGACCATACGGCTGTCGAGGGTCTTTACGATATCGACGCTGTCATTACGGTAAGAGAGCTTGCGAGAATGATTAAAAAGAGCGGTATTCTCTTTAACCTTCTTGAGGACGGCGAATTTGACGCTCCGTTCGGCTTAGGTTCGGGCGCGGGAACGATTTTCGGAACTACCGGAGGCGTTATGGAGGCGGCTCTTCGTACCGCTTACGAAACGCTTACGAAGGAAGAGCTTAAAAATCTTGAATTTGCCGATGTCAGAGGCGTTGAGGGAATCAAGGAAGCGTCGTATACAATCGCCGGAAATGAAATCAGGGTTGCCGTGGCTTCCGGACTTTCAAACGCAAAGAAGCTTCTCGATATGGTAAAATCAGGTGAAAAATCGTATGATTTTATTGAAATTATGGCATGTCCCGGCGGCTGCGTAAACGGCGGCGGACAGCCTATTCAGCCCGCGAGCGTCAGAAACAATTACGATATCAGGGCTATGAGAGCGGCCGGACTTTATGCCGACGACAGAAGTCTGCCCGTCAGAAAGTCGCACGAAAATCCCGACGTCAAGAGAGTTTACGAGGAGTTCTTCGGCGAACCCAACAGCCATAAGGCGCATGAAATTCTCCATACGGGGTATACCGTGAAGTCCAAGTATTGATATATATAAGTTAATAAAAAAAATCCCGAACGCAGATTTGTCCGTTCGGGATTGTTTTTATTGTTATATAAGATTATATGAATATAAATAACGGCGGGTTTTATACGTTTTCCGCAATTTCTCTTGCGACAAAAACTCCGCTTGCCGAGGCATGCGAGAGCGAATGCGTTATTCCGCTGCCGTCGCCGATTATGTAAAGCCCCGGACATTTGCTTTCGAGCTTCTCGTTAACGTCCGTTTCCATGTTGTAGAATTTGACCTCGACGCCGTAAAGAAGCGTATCGTCGTTTGCCGTTCCCGGCGCGATGCGGTCGAGCGCGTAAATCATTTCGATAATTCCGTCAAGTATCCGTTTGGGCAGAACGAGGCTTAAATCTCCGGGGGTCGCCGCAAGCGTGGGAGTTACGGAACATTCCTCGATTCTTGAAACGTTGCTTCTTCTGCCCCTTACGAGGTCGCCGAAACGCTGAACTATAACGCCGCCGCCGAGCATATTTGAAAGTTTTGCGATGCTTTCGCCGTAGCCGTTTGAATCCTTGAACGGTTCCGAGAAATGCTTTGAAACGAGCAGGGCGAAGTTTGTATTTTTAGTCTGCATTGCTTTGTCTTCATATGAATGACCGTTTACCGTGACGATTCCGTTTGTATTTTCGTTGACGACTATTCCGTTGGGGTTCATGCAGAACGTACGAACCCTGTCCTCGAATTTTTCGGTTCTGTAAACTATCTTGCTTTCATACAGCTCGTCCGTAAGATGCGAGAAAACGACTGCGGGCAGCTCGACTCTTACGCCGATATCGACCCTGTTTGATTTTGTTTCGATTCCGAGCTTCGCGCAGACGGATTCCATCCATTTGCTTCCGCTTCTGCCGACTGAAATGACGCAGTCTTTGCACTCGTATTTTTCGTTTGAAGCCGTTATTATGTATCCGCCGTCGGTTTTGTCAACGTCCGTTACGGCGCAGTCGAAACGGAAATCGACTTTATCCTTTAAATACGCGTAAAGATTTTGCAGCACGACGTAATTTATATCCGTGCCGAGATGCCTTACCGACGCGTCGAGCAGATTAAGCTGATTCTGGATGCAGATTTTCTTGAACTTTGTGCCTGCCGTCGAATAAAGCTTTGTGCCCTCTCCGCCGTACTGCATATTTATATCGTCGACGTATTTCATCAAATCGAGAGCTTTTTTCTTTCCGATATGCTCGTAAAGCGTACCGCCGAAATCGTTTGTAATATTATATTTGCCGTCGGAAAACGCGCCCGCGCCGCCGAATCCGCTCATTATGGAGCATGATTTGCAGCCTATACATGTTTTTATTTTTTCGCCGTCTATCGGACATCTGCGCTTTTCGAGCGTATGACCTGCCTCGAACACGCCGATTTTAAGTTCGGGTCTGAGCTTTACAAGCTCGAATGCCGAATAAATTCCTCCGGGACCCGCTCCGATTAATATAACGTCGTATTTCATTTCAATTTCTCCTGTGAAAAAATATTATTTTTGCTCCGTATAATATCCCGTGCCGTCAACGACGGTCATTCGCATGATAACGGCGTCCTCGGTCTTGCCCGAGGAGGAAACGAATACGTATTTCAAGTCGTGATAACCGTTTGTCTTATGCTTCAGTACCTGAACCTTTGAATTTGAATTTACGTCTATTTTTGTTTTTGCTCCGATATTTGCACCTTCGTTTGTGTCGAATATATCTATCATGGTTTCGTCGGACGAGGAGGAAACAAGATAACAGATATCCTCATCCGTTCCGTCCCCGTTTAAATCATAGGAAAGATACATGAGCGTATATTCTTCGTTTCTCGATTCAAGAACGGCAATATCTTTTTTGTAATAGAATTCAAAATAGTCGTTTTCCTCTGCCTCCGACAGAAGATTATCCGTCAAAACGTCGTTTTCCGCCGAGGAGCAGGAGCATAAACACAGTATTATATTAAGAATCAAAACGGCGCAAAGGACTTTACGTGCCGTTTTCATTCAATCGTAACCTTTTTCATTCTCTGTTCTTCAAGAGGCTTGTCCCTCATGTCTGTCGGAGTTAGAGCGATTGCGTCGACAACGTCCATACCGTCGATAACCCTGCCGAACGCCGCATAATTGCCGTCAAGATGAGGAGCGTCCGCATGCATGATAAAGAACTGCGAGGAAGCCGAATTTTTATCCATCGAACGAGCCATCGAGATAACGCCTCTTGCGTGATGCAGGTCGTTTTTTACGCCGTTTGCGGCAAATTCGCCCTTTATCTTCTCATCGCTGCCACCGTATCCCTCTCCGAGCGGATCGCCGCCCTGAATCATGAATCCGGGGATGACCCTGTGGAAAATAATCCCGTCGTAGAATCCCTCTTTTACAAGCTTTTCAAAGTTAGCGACCGTTATCGGCGCTGTTTCGGGATATAATTCGAGAGTTATAACTCCGCCGTTTTCCATTTCTATTTTAACCATTATAAAAACTCCTGTCTGTATTTGTTCGCATATACAATAATTATATCACATTCGTTTTGCTTTTGCCAGTATATTTTATGATGTTGAGCAAATAGATTAAATTTGTTTATCATTCATGCTTTTGCACATAAAAAAATAAAATAAAATAAAAAAACAGTGCAAAAAGTTAAAAACGCTATTGAAATATTTAATTGTATGTGATACAATGTTTTCGTTGCATAAAAAAATAAAGTATATACTCAATATTTTATACATAATTGTGACGGGATAATCTGTTGACGCGGATTTATCATATATAAAATTACCAATATGTGCCGTAAGGAGGAAATTACATTGAAACAATTTAACGTATCAGACATAAGAAACGTAGCCATAGCCGGTCACGGCTCACGAGGCAAGACTACGCTTGCGGAGGCAATGCTCTATATTGCGGGCGCAACGGACAGACTTGGCAGAGTCGCCGACGGAAATACCGTAATGGACTATGACGCCGAGGAGAAAAAACGTAAAATCTCCGTTTCCACGGCAGTCGCGTCCGTAGAATGGAATAACAGAAAAATTAATATACTCGACACTCCCGGTCTTTTCGATTTCGCGGGCGGTCTTTACGAAGGCGCGAGAGCGGCGGATTCTCTTCTTATCGTTCTCGGCGCGGGCGGCGGAGTTGACGTAGGCGCGGAAAAGGCTTACAAGGTCGCTGTCAAAGGTGATCTTGCGAAGTTCTTTATCGTTTCGCGCTGCGACGCGGAGCATTCCGACTTTTATAAGACGGTCGACGCTCTTAAGGAGGAGTACGGCACGGTTATTTGCCCCATAGTCGTTCCCCATTACGTAAATGAAAAGGTTGACTGTTACGTTAACTTTTTGCAGAATAAGGCGTTTAAATACGATAACGGCAAGGCTTCCGAGGTTTCCATCCCCGCGGATGACAGAATCGACGCTATTCACGAGGCTTTCAAGGAGGCTGTCGCAACAACGAGCGAGGAGCTTATGACGAAGTTCTTTGACGGCGAGGAATTTACGCACGACGAGATTGTCGACGCTCTCAAGACGGGCGTTAAGGGCGGCGACGTTTACCCCGTATACGCCTGCTCCGGCTATACGATGGAGGCTGTCGACCTTGTTCTCAACGGCATTACAAAGCTTGCTCCTTCTCCCGCGCACGACACCGAAACCGCGCACGACGCCGACGGCAATTCAATCAAGGTTGCCTGCGACCCCGACGGACCTCTTGCGGCTGTCTGCTTCAAGACTATCGCCGACCCGTTTGTGGGAAAGATGTCGTTTGTTAAGGTTCTTTCGGGCAAAATCACATCCGATACCCCCGCATATAATGCGAGAACGGGCGAGAGCGAGAGAATGGGTAAGATAGTTACCGTAAAGGGCGGCAAGACTGAGGATACCGACTGTATTTCCGCCGGCGATATCGGCGTTATCACAAAGCTTTCCGGACTTAAAACGGGCGATACGCTCTGCAATGAGAAGAACGTTATAATTCTTCACGGAGTTAATTTCCCGTCCCCGTGCATTTCCATGGCTGTCAACGTTAAGAAAAAGGGAGAGGAAGAAAAAGTCGCTTCCGGGCTTCGTAAATTAAAGGACGAAGATCCCACGATTAATTTCTATACGAATGAAGAAACCAAGGAGCAGATTCTTTCCGGTCTGGGCGAACAGCACCTTGATATTATAGTTTCAAAATTAAAATCGAAATTCGGCGTTGAGGTTGAACTGTCAGTACCCAAGGTTGCGTACAGAGAAACTATACGCAAAAAGGTTGAGGTACAGGGCAGACATAAGAAGCAGTCAGGCGGTCACGGTCAGTTCGGCGATGTCTGGATAAGATTTGAGCCGTGTGACGACGACGATCTTGTATTTGCGGAGGAGGTATTCGGCGGTTCCGTTCCCAAAAACTTCTTCCCCGCAGTCGAAAAGGGTCTGAGAGAGAGCGTAAAGAAGGGCGTGCTTGCAGGCTACCCGGTAGTCGGAGTTAAGGCAACTCTTTATGACGGTTCATATCATCCCGTCGACTCTTCGGAAATGGCGTTCAAGACGGCGGCTTCGCTTGCGTTCAAGAACGGTATTCCCAACGCAAACCCCGTAATTCTCGAGCCTGTCGGCACGCTCAACGCGTATATGCCCGATGACAACCTCGGCGATATTATGGGCGATATCACAAAAAGACGCGGACGCGTTCTCGGTATGGGTCCCGCCGACGAGCCCAAGATGCAGAAGCTTGAGGCAGAGGTTCCCATGGCGGAAATGGGCGATTTCTCGACGATTCTCCGTTCCGTAACTGCGGGCAGAGGCTATTTCGACCTTGAGTTTGCACGTTATGAGGAAGCCCCCGCTCCCGTCGCACAGAAGGTTATCGCCGAAGCGAAGAAAAACGCGGGCGAGGACGACTGATAATAATTCGCGCATAAACGGCGAATCGTAATTCATTGTAATAAAAATAATAATCGACAGCGGTGTGCAGACGTATCGCTGTCGATTTGTTTTATATTTTGATTAACTAATGAATTATTATTTTAAAATGCAGACATATAACAATCGGAATGACGAACCGATATTAAATTTTTCTGCCCGAAATAACTTCGAAATGGTATTTAACGATTCCCAAGTCGAGCTTTGTATAAAATCCTCTGCCCGCCGTCGCTTTTACGCTGTTATCGGGCAAAAGCTCAAAATAAAACTTCTGCTGATTAACCGCGGTCGGGGCAAGAAGAGAAGCTTCAACGCCGTGCAAAAACCATTCGGGCATATCGGAATTGTAATTGCTCACCTGTGAAACGGATTTGCTTTTGCGAGTCGTGCCGTTTGTTTCACCGTAACCCAGTGCGATAATGCAAACCTGTTTTTCTCCTTTATTTATCACGGCTTTGCTTTTGCCGTGCGACATTGCGACCCAGCAGGTATTTAAGCCGAGTTCCTGCGCCTTTAAAACGATTTTCTCCCCGAAGAAGCCGGACTTTTCCTCTGAATCGTCCGATTTCTTTCCGACAAGCGCGATATAATTATTCACGCCCTTAAAACTGCCGTAGCGCGCGATCATCGAATCAAAGCATTTCGGCTCGTCGTAAAAAATCTGAATATTAAGCCCCGTCTCTTTGTTGATTTCGGAAATAAGAGAGTTTAAAATATCTCTCTTTTCTTCTTCGATTTTTCTATCCGTATACTGTCTGACGCTGTGTCTTTCTTTCATGAGTTTAAGCATTTTCGTCATAAATTACCTCCAAAATCTGTTCATTGACATCCGGGTCGTGATTTACGAACACGCCCTTGCACTGCGGGTCGTTTCTGCATTTTATAAGCCAGTCAAGCGATTTTCTGCACCAATCGTTGTTTACCGAAAAGCCGGGAATAATTCTGTTTGTAAAATTTTCTGTCAGATACGCGGCGTCGTTTCCGAGAACAATATATCCGTCTGCGCTGTTAATTAATACGCTGAACAGCCCGAAGCTGTGTCCCGGGGTATGTACAAGCAGAACGGAATTATCGCCGAAAACGTCATAACTTCTGCCGAACGGACCGATACCGTTTTCTGAATATTCAAAAGTTTTTACATCGCATATCCCTGTCCACGCGTCGACGTAACGAAAACTGAATTTACTGCATGCTTCCCATTCTTCTCTTGACGTGCGGATGTCATTGACATCCTTTATGAGCCGAAGTCCGCTTACGTGGTCAAAATCCATATGGCTGATAAAAACATGCGAAATATCCGCCGTCGACAGTCCCGCGGATTTTAATTTACTGTCAATGCCCTCGTTCTCTTTTATAATTGGGCTGCTGACCTTGTTTACCATGCCGAATATCTGTTTCGGTTTTTCATGCGCGTATTTTGTATCCCACCCGGTGTCAATCAGAATATTTCCCCTCGGGTGTTTAATAAGATAAGCCGATACGGGGAGAATCATTTGTTTTTTCTTGCTGCGGAATAACCCGGTTAACGCAAGCGGGTTTTTCTCGTGCAGAGGAATCGCTTTGTCTACTCGCACCTTGCCTGTGTGAAAAATGTAAACCTGTATTTTATTCATTTTCTCCGCTCCTGTCGGGTAACAGTTTTGTTATGGTTATTATTAAATTCAGCGCGTCCGCAAGCTGTTCGAGCATTTTCATGTCGGGGTCAAAGTAATAGTAATTTTTAGTACCCTCGCGTCTGCATTTGATAATCCCGGCGTTTTTCATAATCTGAAGATGATGCGAAACGGCGGGGCGGGATAAATTCGTCTGCTTTGTAATTTCGCCGACGCGGACTCCGGAGCAGTCGCCCATTTTCATCATTTCCAAAATCAAGTGCTGTCTTGTTTCGTCGCCGATGGCGGTGAGGATTTTTGAACAGTCTGCGAAATCGTAGGCGAGTTTATCTATTTCGAGAGCAAAATTTTTTTTGAAACTGTCCGGTTCTTCGGCTGTCATTATTGTCCGGGACATTAAAACACCCTTTCGTTTAATTGTCTAAACCATTATAGCATATTTTTATGCCGAATGTTCATTCGTAAAGAAAATCGAGACGGACAAAATTAAATATCGCTTTTTATATATAATGTAATAATCGACATTGATATATATAATGTACCTTAGTCAAATTTTTTTATATTTGAATGAGGTACGAATTCTTATAATTATTACTTAAAAAATATTGAAAAAACTTTTTATTTGTGATAAAATGACGGTACAAATCTATTAAATTAAAACAGGAGGATTGGTTATGACAGCCAGAATCAAAAAATTTCTTGCGGTTGTACTGACTATGACCATGGTTTTCTCCGTTATGGGGCTTGGTCTTTCTTCAAAACCGGAAACTGCCGAGATAAGCGTTGAAAAAGCTCTCTCTCCGGCAAACGGCGTTTCTTCCGACAGCGGCGATACGCTTTATCCCACCATTATTCTCCCCGGTATCAACCACTCCCCGTCGTATCTCTGCGATGAGGACGGAAACAGAGTTAAGGACTCGAGCGGCAACGACATCGGCGGCGGACTGCTTATTATCGACAATTCCAATCTTGTAAAGAGAATTGTCAAAAAGCTTCTGTTCCCCCTGCTTGCGGCAATTTTCCTCAAGGTCGATATAGGTCTTGACGAGGCCGTTTATGATACCGTATGCGACGTTTTCTACGTTCAGAAGGTTAATAACGACGGTACGCCGGCAGAAAATCTTGTATGCGATTCGTTTGACGGTCCGCTTTCATCGTTCAGCGAGGACGATAATTCGTGGTTTTACCGTATGCTCCCGATGCAGGAGGTCGTTTCTTCAATCGAATCGACTTACGGCGTTGAGAACGGCGAGGATTATATCTATCTTTACACATTCCCGCTCATCGGCGACCCGATGGAGGCAGGCAGAGGTCTTGTAGATTATATCGAGAACGTTAAAAAGCAGCATAACTGCGATAAGGTCAACCTTGTTACCGTCAGCCTCGGCGGAACGATTCTTGACGCTTACTGTCAGACGATTGCCGACAGCTATGACAACGATTTCTCAAATATCAACAGAATAATAAATATAGTTTCCTGTCTTGACGGAACCGAGATTATCGGCGATTTCTATGGCAGAAACTGGAATCTTGACGATACGTTCCTTTATAATGAGTATCTTCCCGCGGTTATGGAGGCAAACGGAAGCAATAAGGCGATGGGACATCTTATAAATATCGCTCTCAGACTTCTTCCCAAGCCTTGTCTTTATGCGATTCTTACCGCCGCTATGGACGGACTGCTTGACACCATACTTGTAAATGACGCTCAGATGTGGTCCATGGTTCCTTCGGACAGATATGAGGAGCTTGCGGACAGATATCTTTCGGATGACGAGCACGCGGTATTGAGAGCAAAGACCGACGCCTTCCAGGAGGCGAGAGTTAATCTTAAATCGAACCTTGCTTCGGCAAAATCTCAGGGCGTTGAAGTTTATACCCTTTCCGGATACGGTCTTTCGTATCTTGACGGAACATATAACTTCTTCGGTATTGTCGCAAGTTCTTCAAAGACAAATTCGGACGCCGTTATTCCCGTTTCCTCAACGTCTATCGGAGCGACGACGGCAACGGCGGGCAAGAGCCTCGGTTATGAAAACGCCTATACCTCTCCCGACTCAAGCGTTGACGCTTCTACATGCTTCTCACCCGATACCACATGGTTCTTTACGAATCAGCATCATGAGATAGGCTATAACGACGTAGCTATAAAGCTGTGCGGAAAGCTTCTCACGGGCGAAATCAAGGATGTTAATTCAGACCCCGATTTTTCGCAGTGGCTCGTTGCAAGAAATACAAAAGAGCTTAAACGCTGGAAGTTCCCCGACGCCGAAACAATGATGGCGAACGAGGACGGCAAATACACGGCAGAGCAGATAGCTCTTGTTAAATCGGCATATGACGCGGCTAAGGCTGTTTACAGCGATACTGTCAGCGGACAGGATGTTGTCGACAAGGTAACCGCCGATCTTGAACAGGCACTTGTTGACGTCGGATATCTGGAGGCTTCGTCATCCTCGGGAGAGTCGTGGTTTACGAGAATGTTCTATAAATTCGTAACATGGCTTGACGGCGTTATAATGGACACCGTCGGCGGCAGAGGATATTTTGATAAAATTCTCTTTTGGAATAACAAATAAAAAGATTCAACTGCGGCAATCCGCGGCGAAGCATTTGCTTCGCCGCGGATTATATTTTACGTCATTTTCATTCTCAGTATAATATAAAGGAGGAAAATTCAATTTATCCGAGCGTACCGCTTACCGCAACGGTTATAATTCCGGGAGTTGACGTAACCTCGCCGGTTGTCGGATTCTGTGTAAACGAAGCTGCGGGTACGGTAAGAGAATACGCGCTTGACGCGGCGGGAAATGTCAGAAGTCCCGACGCGTAAGTATAATCCGCCGAGGGGACGCCTGCGCCGTCGACTGTTATTGAATTGATTACGGGCGCGGGGTCAAAAGCGTCGGAGAGAACCACGCTTGACGCAGGCGTATTTCCGTAGTTGTAAACGGTAAACGTGTACGTTACCGCGCCTTTGTCGGTAAGGGTTTCGGGAGTTATCGCCTTAATCATTGTAACCTTTGCAAAGTCGTCCGCCGTAACCGTTGCGCTTGCGCTTGCATTCTGTCCGAGCCCGGCGGCTGCCGCCGAAGCGGTGTTTGTTATTTCGGAACCCGAGGCGCCCGAAGCGTACGAATTGGGGACGGCATTATAAATAATAAGCGCGTTTGCGCCTGAGGCAAGCGACGGAATTGTAAACGTGACTGCGGATGTTGTTACCGCCGGGGTAATATCCGACGAATAAACGCCGTTTATATAAAGCTTTGCGGGACCCGCATAAGTAAGCGGAGTCGCCGTTGTCCCCGTAAGCGCATATGTGCCGAGGTTATCGGTAACCGTAATGTTATTAAGCGCGGCCGCGCCGTTGTTTACAAGTCCTATCGCGTATGCGATATTTGACCCGGGCGTATAGCCCGAACCGACCGCTGTTTTTGTCAAAGTCAGGGTATCCTCTATTACAGCCGTCGCAATGTTTGACAGTGCAGAGCCGTTCTGTTCGCCGTAGGCATATGTAAGAGAAGCCCGGTTTGTTATGGATGAAGCCATATATCAACCTCTCGTTTCCTTAATTATTCGAGGGAATATCCCTCGGTACATAATATGTAAAAAAGGAAAGTCGGTGCGGACAAATGTTTGACGCAATTATATAAATTCAGAATAACATGTTTGATTTTATTCGGTAAATAAAAACAGGGCAACATGCCGAGGCTTTCAGCACATTGCCCGATTATATCAATTATATTCGTTATTTTAATCCGACAGGGATTGAAACAATGCCGTTCGTCAGCTTACAGCGTCGTCATACGCCTTTTTAAACGCTTGAATCGAGCGGACTATCATATCATATGACACGCAGTACGAGGCTCTGACAAAGCCCGGACAGCCGAACGAATCGGCGGGGACAAGAAGAAGATCGTACTTTTTGCATATTTCGCTGAACGCGCTGTCGTCACCGTTGGGAGCTTCTATAAACATATAGAACGCGCCGTCGGGGCTTGCGCATTTATATCCGATATCGGTAAGCGATTTATAGAGATAATCCCTGTTCTTTCTGTATGCCTCGATGTCGGGGCGAACGAACGCGCATTTTTCGATAACTCGCTGGAAAAGCGACGGAGCGCACACGAAACCGCTGCACCTTGCCGCGCCGGCAACAGCCGCGTAAAGACTTGCGGAATCGTCGGCTTCCCTCGGAACAAGAACGTATCCGATACGCTCGCCGGGGAGTGAAAGAGATTTGCTGTACGAATAGCACACAATCGTATTTTTGTAAAATTTCGCGGTAAACGGAGTGGGAACGGATGTAAAATTAAGCTCTCTGTACGGCTCGTCTGAGATAAGATAAACGGGATGGGAAAACTCCTGTGATTTAATTTGAAGAAGTTCGCCGAGCCTGCGTAACGTTTCCTCCGAATAAACCGTACCTGACGGATTGTTGGGAGAATTTATTATAACAGCCTGCGTGTTTTCGTTTATCATATTTTCGAGTTCCGAAAAATTAATCTGAAAACGCTCTCTGTCCGCGCTTACGCATTTAAACGTAAGACCGTTTGCCTCGGCAAAGCATTTATATTCCGGAAAATACGGGGCAATCGCGATAAGCTCGCTCTTTTCATTTGCGCAAACGGCTCTGAATACAGAGATAAGCGAAGCCGCCGCGCCGCATGTAAGGTACAATTCGTCAGATGAGTACGAAGTGCCGAAACGCGAATTAAGGTCGTCGGCGATAGCTTTTCTTGCGCCGGAATCTCCGACTGCGCTCGTATAGCCGTGAATGTCAATCGGGTCGCGCTCGTTGAGAATATCGATTATAGCCGTTTTGACTTCTTCGGGCGCGGGAACGCTCGGATTACCCAGTGAATAATCATAAACATTTTCCGCTCCGACAACGGCTCTGCGGCGGCTGCCGTATTCAAACAAATCTCTTATCGTCGAACGGTTGCTGCCGTAAAAATAATATTTTTCGTTTAACATGTTTAAGCCCCCTGATGCTCAAATCCCGCTTTGAACGCCTTGAGATTTATATCGAGAATCTTTTCGGGAAGAACCTCTTTTAAAACTTCCTCCCAGTTTATATCGGTCATGCCCGTTGCCTTTATCATCGCGCCGAAAAGAACGATATTCATACATTTCGCATTGCCCAATTCAACAGCGACGCGTCCTGCGTCGAGAACAACGGTATTAAAATTCTTCCGCATTGCCTCAACCGTGCCCTCGGGGTATTCGCACGCGCCGGAGGCTACGCTCATGGGGACAATTTCGTAATCGTTAATAACGGCAGTGCCGTCCTTTTTAAGAAAATGCGCGTATCTTACGGCTTCCATCTTTTCAAACGAGATGAGCATATCGGCCTGTCCTTCGCCTATGATCGGAGAATAAACCTTATCGCCGTAACGAATCTGCGTTGAAACGCTTCCTCCTCGCTGGCTCATACCGTGAACCTCGCTCATTTTAACGTCATAACCGGACTTGATAAGTCCGCGTGTGAGTATTTTGCTGACAAGGATAGCTCCCTGTCCTCCGACTCCTACTATAAGTAAGTTTCTTACCGACATCTTATTTCTCCTCCTTTTCAATCGCGCCGAACGGGCAAACCTGATTGCATACCGTACAGCCTACGCAGAGCGTTCTGTCGATATCGGCCTTGCCGTTCTTCATTGAAATCGCGGGACAGCCGACCTTCAGACACTTTTTGCAGCCTTTGCATTTATCCGTATTTACATGGCACATGCCTATGTCGTGCTTGATTTTTTTAAGAAGTAGACACGGTCTGCGCGTGATAATCGCCGCGGGGACTTCGCTTTCGAGCGCGTCGTTTACGGCTTTTTCCATAGCCGCAAGATCCTGCGGGTCAACTATTATAACGTTTTTATAACCCATAGCCTCTAAAATCTTTTCGGGTCTGATTGCGGGGGCAGGTTCGCCCATAAGCGTTTCTCCGCTGCCGGGGTTGTCCTGCTGACCGGTCATGCCGGTAATCGAATTATCGAGAATACAGGGGATAATATGTCCCTTATTATAAATAATCTCCGCCGCGCCCGTCATTCCGGAATGGAAAAATGTCGAGTCTCCGACAACTCCGAATACCTTTTTGTCGTTTTCGCCCATAACCTCAAATGCCTTTGAAATGCCCATTCCGACGCTTAATCCGCCGCCCATGCACACGCATGTATCCGTTGCGCTGAGAGGCTTTGCGCTGCCGAGGGTGTAGCATCCGATATCTCCGGAAATAACATAGTTTCTGCCCTTGCCGAGGGTGTAGAAAAATCCTCTGTGCGGACATCCGGGACACAGTACCGGCGGTCTGCCGACAGCCTTTACGTCAAGCTCGGTAAACTCGGCTTTCTTTCCGAAAATGCACTCGTTTAATATCTGAGGATTAAGCTCGTACATATTGGGAATAACGTCCTTGCCTATGCAGTCGATACCGGCGGCTTTAATCTGCTCCTCCATAAACGGTTCAAGCTCCTCGATAACATAGAGCTTTTTAACCTTTGAAGCAAAATCCCTGATAAGATTCATGGGCAGCGGGTATGTAAATCCCAATTTAAGAAAAGACGTATCCTCGGGGAAAACTTCCTTTGCGTACTGATATGCAACACCGGCCGTGATAACTCCGACATCCCCGCCGTTAATTTCGGTCTTGTTAAGCTTTGACGTGCACGCAAATTCGGCCATATCTCTTAACTTCTGTTCAAGTATGGGATGGTGAGCCATTGCGTTGGCGGGAGTGGAAACAAACTTCGACGGATCTTTTTTATATCCCTCGTATTTAAAATCGTATCTCTCGCCCGGCTCTACAAGACTTTTTGAATGGCATACTCTCGTAGTAACTCTGAAAAGTACGGGAATATCGAATTTTTCGCTTATCTCATACGCTTCTTTTATAAAATCCTTGCATTCCTGCGAATCCGACGGCTCTATCATAGCCATCTTTGCGCTTTTTGCATAGTAGCGGTTATCCTGCTCGTTCTGAGATGAATGCATCGACGGGTCGTCTGCGCTTACAATTACGAATCCCCTTCCGACTCCGTTGTATGTTGCCGTAAATATCGGGTCTGCCGCTACGTTCATTCCGACGTGCTTCATTGCGCAGACGGAGCGTACTCCGCCTATCGACGCGCCGTACGCGACTTCCGCCGCTACCTTTTCGTTGGGCGCCCATTCGCAGTAAACGTCCTTATATTTCGGGAGATTTTCAAAAATCTCCGTGCTGGGTGTTCCGGGGTATGCGGAGCCTACTTTGACTCCCGCCTCCCACAATCCGAGTGCCGCGGCTTCGTTGCCGGACATAAGCTGTTTCATGATATATCACCTTTTCCGTATATTCTTGCATAGTCGTACATTTATAATTATATCACGACGGCGCACGTAATACAACGTAAATTTTTTATACGCGCATGAGTCAAATTTTGTGAACGTTGACACGATTTTCATTGTTTTTTAACTTTAAATGTGCTATTATATAAATAAGAAAGGGACAAAGAGCTTATATGAAAAGAATGATTATATATTTTACCGCCGTCGTTTTTATGACTCTTGCTTTTTTTTATAGCGCGTCCGCGGCAGGAAAATATTCGATAAAAAACGTTAATATAACAGCCGAACCGCAGATAAACGGCGACGTATCCGTAATAAGCGAATGGACGGTTGCGTTCGACGCGGAGCGTTCGGACGGTTTTGAAACGGAGATTGAGATTCCCGACGACGCCGAATATAAATTTGCGTCGGTTGACAACATATCCGCGGATATCGATTCCACGAGCGTCCCGCTGAACGCGGAGCCGTCAACCGGAATCGACGGCGGATACGCGGATTATACGTATACCTTAAGCGAATCCGATACCGCCGTAAAAGTGAAATGGAATTTGAAATGCTTCAGCGAAACGCACGTTTTCAGGCTTTCCTACACGCTTACGTCGGTAATAAAAAATATTGACTTGCAAAACGTTTTCTACTGCAATTACATCCCGGCGTCAATATCTCCTATGTGCGAAAACGTCACAATAACCGTAAAGCTCCCGTCGGACTGCCGGGGTTTTGACGCGGGACTTATTACATCGAACAATTATAAGTGTACGAGGAGTGAAAATTCCGTAACCTTTACCGGCGGAAAAACATCGGGAGGCGCGCTTATCGGAATTTCGATTCCGTCGGAAAAGTTTGTGTCGCTTCAGACATATACGACTTCTCCCGAGGGCAGGACGGCCGGTGAAATAATTCTCATAATCCTTGCGTGCATGATTGCGCTTGCGGTAATACTCTGTCTTATATTCTCAAAACGCATAATGATATCCTCGTTCAGACGTTCGTGCCGAAAAAATTCATACAGAGAGCCGAGCGATAATGCGATTGAATCCGTCATGGAGTCGCTGAGCGCCGCCGAAATTCTGAAAACGGTTTCATTATCGGTTTACAATGAAGCGGATTTGTTTATTTATACCGTTTTGCAGCTTGCGCAGAAAGGCGTTCTCATTAAGCACAAGGGCGCGGTTCTCCCGTCGGGAGAAGGCGTAAAGCTGAAGAAACACGAGGAAACGGCTCTCGGCTTCTTTACGGGAGAAAAAATAAAATCAAGCGCGGACTTCTACCGTTTTATAAATAAATTCAATAAAAAAATAAAAGGCGTTTCGCCGTTCGCGTGTTTCGGTAAAGCAAAACGCGAGCTTTGCGGAAAATGCTTTGAAATCGAATCTACCGCCGAAACATACGACGGAATTGTAGGCTCGACGATAAGCGGAGACGTTTTTAAAACGGGTAAAATCTCCGACGCGGATCTGGTGAGATTCATGTTCAGCGAAAACAACGGAAAGAACCATGTTTCGGACGGATTTTTCGCATTCAGAGAGGTTTACGAGGATGGTTTTGAGGAAATATTAAAAGAAAAAAAGCACGGAAAGGGGCGTTAAAAATGAAGAAATACGTTGTGGCTCTCATTCACGAATACGGCTCGTCGGGCAGGCTGATAGGCAAAAAGCTGTCCGAAAAGCTCGGCATAGGCTATTACGACAAAGAGATTCTTGCGATTCTTACGAAAAAGAAAGGAATTTCGCCTCAGGCGGCCGAGGAGCTTGATGAAAAAAGAACGTCAAGTTTTCTCTATTCTGTATTTTCCGCTTCGCAGGCGCGTCCGCTCAACGACGAGGTGTTCATTGCAAAGGCTGAGATTATAAAGGATCTTGCCGATGAAAAATCGCCGTGTGTTATCATAGGCTCGTGCTGCGATTACATACTTTCGGGCAGGGACGACGTTATAAAGGTGTTTATTCACGCTCCGTTTGAAAAGAGAAACGAACGGCTTGCAGGCGAACTGAAGGAAAAAAGCGCGAACACTCCCGGCATTCTTAAAAAGAAGGACAAGCAAAGAGCCGATTACTACAATCATTTCACGTTCAACAGGTGGGGCGATATGAAAAATTACGACCTGTGTATAAACAGTGAAATAGGCGTCGATACCGCCGCCGATTTGATTGCCGCCGCGATAGGCGATATGTTTAACGATTAAGGAGTTTAATATTATTATGAATTATATATCACCGTCGATACTTTCAGCGGATTTTTCACGTCTCGGCGAGGAAATTTCCGGCATCTCAAACGCGGGCGCGGACATGATACATATTGACGTAATGGACGGCATGTTTGTGCCGAACATAACGCTCGGCGCGCCGATTGTAAAGGACGTCAGAAAATGTTCGGATAAAATTTTTGACGTTCATTTAATGATAAACGAACCAATAAGATATATCGATGACTTTGCAAACGCGGGCGCGGACATTATATGCTTTCATATAGAGGCGGCGTCCGACGTCGAAGGGACAATAGATAAAATAATTTCACTCGGCAAAAAACCCGCGGCAGCATTAAAGCCGGGAACAAAGGCGGAGGAGGTATTTGATTATCTCGATAAGCTTTACATGGTTCTCGTTATGACGGTTGAACCGGGTTTCGGCGGTCAGAGCTTCATGCCCGACATGATGAGCAAGGTCAGGACGATACGTGACGAATGCAAAAAAAGAAACCTCGATATGAGAATCGAGGTTGACGGCGGAATCAGCGATAAAACTGCTATTGAAGCCGTCGGCGCGGGAGCTGACGTACTTGTCGCAGGAAGCTATATTTTTTCATCCGAAAACAAAAAAGAAGCCGTTGAAAAGTTAAAAAATACGGGAGGACAATAATTTACCGAGGTAAATCATGCTCCTCCCGGGAGTGCTTTTTGTTGAATTGCTGTTTACAAAAAGGGATAGCTGTGTTAAAATGGAAACGCTCGTGAATTGTAAATATTCATGAGCCTTGGAGCTATCTGTAAACGGCAGGCGGTTTGCCCTTTTTATTTCAAGAGGGCGTTTCGCCCTCTTATAAAAATAAGGGGGTGAAGCTTATGACAGAGGCTATTATATACATAACTATAGTTATGATTATCATAGTAACAATTTGTTGTAAAGAAAAATAACCGCCCCATTCGCCTTGGCGGTTATTCTTTAAGCTGTTAAGGCAAGCCGTCTGTCGGACAGCTCCTTGTACTTATATTATATTCAATATCTCCCGATTTGTCAACACCCGCACGGGTGTGTTTTTTTTGTCGAATTTGCTGTTTACAAAAAGGGATAGCTGTGTTAAAATGGAAACGCTCGTGAATTGTAAATATTCATGAGCCTTGGAGCTATCTGTAAACGGCAGGCGGTTTGCCCTTTTTTCTTTATTTTTTTGAAAAGAGGGTATCAGCTCTCTTTTCTCCAAAGGAAAGGAGAGTGATATTATGGTAGAGGCTATTATATTTTTAGCTGAATTGTTACTTTTAGTAATAACGATCTACTCAATAATAAAAAAATAACCGCCCTCATGCTTAAATAGTGACGGTTATTTTTAACAAACACTAAGGGCAAGCCGTCTGTCGGACAGCTCCTTGTACTTATATTATATTCAATATCTCCCGATTTGTCAACACCCGCACGGGTGTGTTTTTTTCATCGACTGATATTAAATCATATTTTTACTAAGGTTATTTTTCGAGTAAATCCACAAGCCTGACGGAATCGAAATATTCATTTGTAATTCTGTTAAACTCCGCCCACATTTTTGCGGTTTTGCACCGTTCTCTGTGCTCGCACGGCTCTGTTTTTTCGGAAACGCAGGCAACGGGCGCTAAATCTCCCTCGGTTACGCGCAGAATTTCTCCCACACAGTATTCCGACGGAGCTTTTGACAGTCTGTAACCGCCGCCCTTGCCGTGGACTGCCTCGACAAGACCCGTTTTCGTGAGTGCGGGCATTATCTGTTCCATATATTTTTGTGAAATGCTCTGACGGCGGGCTATATCCTTCATCGGAATATAACCGCCGTCGGAGTGGATTATGAGGTCGAGAAGCACTCGAAGCGCATACCGCCCTCTTGTAGAAACCATCATGTCAAACACCCCGAAAACAATAATTTACGCCTGCAGATTATTGTTTACTCCGCCTTTACGGCAGGTGTAATTCCTTTTTTCTTATAATAATCCTCGATAGCTGCCTTGATTGCTTCTTCGGCAAGCACGGAGCAGTGCATCTTATGCGCCGGAAGTCCGTCGAGAGCCTCCGCTACCGCCTTATTTGTAAGAGTAAGAGCCTCCGAGAGGGGCTTGCCCTTGATAAGCTCGGTTGCCATGGAGCTTGAAGCGATTGCGGAACCGCATCCGAACGTTTCAAATTTAACGTCCGTTATAATATCGTTGTCTATTTTAAGATATATTTTCATTATATCTCCGCATACGGCGTTGCCTACCTCGCCTACGCCGTCGGCATTTTCTATAACGCCTACGTTACGGGGATTTGTGAAGTGATCCATTACTTTTTCGCTGTACAATGCCATTTTAATTACCTCTTTACTCAGCTAAAATAAATTCTTTCTCTCCGTTAACCTTTTCGCGCCACAGGGGGGACATATTGCGAAGCCTGTCGATAACCTTGGGAATTACGTCAAGCATATAATCAATTTCTTCCTCCGTGTTGTTCTCGCAAAGCGAAAGTCTTAACGAGCCGTGAGCGATTTCATGCGGTCTGCCGATTGCAAGCAGAACGTGGCTCGGCTCGAGCGAACCCGACGTGCATGCCGAACCCGACGAAGCGCATATGCCGTTCGCGTCGAGCAGGAGAAGTATGCTCTCGCCCTCGATACCCTCGAAGCAGAAGCTTACGTTTCCGGCAAGCCTGTTAACGCTGTCGCCGTTGAGCGTTGAATGCGGAATTTTATTAAGTCCGTTTATAAGTCTGTCGCGCAGTGCGGAAACTTTTGCGTTATTTTTATCGATATTTCCGCAAGATTCTTCCAAAGCGGCCGCCATTCCCATGATTGCGGGGATGTTTTCCGTTCCGCCTCTCTTGCCTCTCTCCTGAGCGCCGCCCTCGATAATGTTCGTAAGGTTTATGCCCTTTCTTGCGTAGAGAACGCCTATGCCCTTGGGACCGTGGAATTTATGCGCCGACAGCGAAAGCATATCTATATTCATATCCTTAACGTTTATATGCTCGTGACCTGCCGCCTGAACTGCGTCTGTATGAAAAAGTACTCCCTTGTCCTTGCAGACCTTTCCGATTTCGGGAATGGGAAGAATCGAGCCTATTTCATTATTTGCGAACATTGTCGTAACAAGGCACGTGTCATCTTTTATCGCCTTTTCGACCTGTTCCGGGGTGATGTTTCCCGTTGAACCAACGTCGAGCAGCTCGATTTCAAATCCCTGTTTTTCAAGCTTTTTAAGCGTATGAAGAACCGCATGGTGCTCAAACGCCGTTGATATGATGTGTTTTTTGCCTTTTTTCGCGCCTATCATTGCGGCGGATATAATCGCCTGATTGTCAGCCTCGCTGCCGCCCGAAGTGAAATATATTTCTCTTGCGTCGCATCCGAGACGCTTCGCAATTCTTTCTCTTGCGTCGCAGAGAGCCTCGTTTGCTTTCTGTCCGACTGTGTGAAGACTTGACGGGTTGCCGAAAATCGTCTCCATATAGGGAAGCATAGCGTCTATCGCCGTACGGCTCATTTTTGTTGTGGCGGCGTTGTCCGCATATACATTCATGATAAATCCTCCTGTCATATATAAAGGTCAAATGCCGGATTGACATTTACCTATCTTTTTCATAGGTAAGTATATCACCGTTAACCTACCTTGTCAATAGGTAAATGATTTTTCGCTATTTTTTCCGTAATTGATGAAAAATATACGCTTTTCTTATAAAAATTGTCCGATAATCAGGATGAATTATATTTCAAAATGTGACGTAAAGATACGCTAATTGTAAATAATATGTTAATTTTATTTAAACCCCTTTATTTTTATAATAATATCGACTAAAATGAGAACAACTATCAGTATTTTATGTCACTCATAACTAAAAACGGAGGTATTGATATGCGAAAAATTACGAAGAAGCTGACCGTGGCTTTCTCTGTGCTTTTAATCGCTCTTACCGTTATCGGCGGTATAAACGTTTTTGAGCCTGTTGAAGCTTCGGCGGCGACATATGACAGGGTATATTCCACGGAATATTACTATCCGTCGACCACTACTCAGATGGGTTGGTTTGCTGTCGGTTGGGGCGCTACCGGCGGCAGAGCAAAGAAAGCTGTTACAAATGCAGGATATAATGCATGGGGTAAAGATCTCAACGACGGAGCCGGAGGTAGCTATATAAAGCTTGGTTATAAAACAACGACCAACGATATGGTTAATACTGTCCGTGACGTAAGAGTTTATGTCGGCGGAGATCCTCCCGACACATATACTTATAACGGATGTGTATATGAAAAAGTCGGCACCTCCGCTACTTCGGCGAGTTATCCGAATGCATATGCCGACGGCGTTGTAGACCTTAACCGCGGAGCAGGCGGAGATTACCTTTATCTTTTCATTACCCGTGACCCGAAGGCGGGTCCCCCCATAACAAGCGCCGATGTTACAGAGGATATTAAATGGACGACGGCATGCTACCTTAATACCGAGCAGTCAAACTATGCGGATTTAAATAGGGGCGCAGGCGGAGATGACATACGATTCAATTACCAGTCGAGCATCACAACGACGATAAACTCCCTTCCCCTGCGTGAGTCGATGAAGAACGCGGCGGCATATATCGCCAATTCGTCAAGATATGTTTCCGTTTCAAATCTTCAGAGCGCGCTCAGCGCGGCGGAAGCTGTAACCAACACGCTTGACGCTTACGGTCTTACATACAAGACGCAGAGCGAAATCAATACCTTGAAAACCAATATTGACAACGCCATAAACGCGTTGCAGACGAGAGTTTATTTTAATGCAAACGGCGGTTCGCTCGGCGGCGTCGCTTCTTCCTATACGTTTACAATAGGCTCGAATACGAGCTATGATTATGACGTTTCCGATAAGGTTCCGACCAGGAACGGATATATTTTCAAGGGCTGGTCAACCTCTTCAAGCGCGTCGTCAGGCTCAACAACTACGGTAAACGTAGGATTTAATACTACTCTCTACGCAATATGGGAGCAGAAAACACTCGATATCAATTTCGATAATATATTCAGTCTGAGCGACTGGTCATATAACATTTACTCGAATATGCTCAGCCGCCCGACTGACGCAAGCGTTACTGCTGACAGGGACGCGGGTACTGTTACCGTTACAACGGGGGCGAACTCCGGAAACGATGTGTATACCGGATACGGAGGTTCCGGCGCTTATACCATGAAGGTTGAGCCGAATACGACATATAAATTTGAATTTGACCTTGCGACGAATGCTCAGGCGCAGGCGTTTGTATTCTCATATAATCTGTCGTATCAGAACGTCAATTTTGCGGGAACTTCGCTGCCTCATATGGGTATATATCCCTCCGGTTCGGGTAAGTATGAAATGGTATTTACCACCGCGTCGACTACCGAATATATTCAGGTTCGTTTCGGAGTTGTAAATCAGAGCACGACCGCTGTATTCTCGAATATCAGAATATTTAAAAATTCCTCTCCGTTTACGGAGATTACCTACCCTGCTGTAAGATGGGGATATAAATACGATACCTCGACGACCGCGACGGGACTTATCACTCCGACAAGGCTCGGCTACACGTTCGACGGATGGTATACGAACGTTAACGGCGTAGGTACGAAGTATACGACCTCTACGGCAGTTCCTTACTCGAGCATTACGCTCTATTCAAACTGGGTCCTTAATACATACAATATTATATATAATTCAAACGGCGGTACGAGCGCGGACAATGTCGAGTATAATATTACAAAGACGGTTCAGCTCCCGACTCCGACGAGAACGGGCTATACGTTCGCAGGCTGGAAGCCTTCGTCAAGTTCGGGCAACTGGGATTCGTCAAAGACTTATACCGGTGAGCTTACAAAGATGTACGGCGACGTTACGCTTGTCGCTCAGTGGGTTCCGATTACATATACCGTTGAGTATTTAAGCGCGACCGGCGAGAGCAAAACCGTTTCTGTTAAGTATGACGAAACGTTTAATCTTATCGCCAATCCGTTTACGAAACAGTGTTCGGAATTTACCGGCTGGCTTTATTCCTCGGATTCAAAGACATATCAGCCCGGACAGAGCTTTAAAAATCTTGCCGAGGGCAACGGTGATACCGTTCATTTTACGGCTCAGTGGAAATGGGTTCATACCTACGTTTCTGCCGTTACAACTCCTCCCACGAGAACAAAGACGGGCGTTATGACAACCGTCTGCTCCGAGTGCGGCGATACGTATACTACGACAGTTCCCGCCATCGGCGGACAGTCGGTGGTTTTCGACCCCAATAACGGCGCAAACGCTAACTACTTCGTAGGCGTTTCGGGCGTTAATACGGACTGGACACAGTCCGGCGGCAAGTACGTTAAGACATACGGCGGACTTACAATAACCTATGACCCGTCAAACGAAACGTTTACTCTTGACGGAACATACGATCCCACCGGCGAGGGATTTGTGGATTTCTACAATTTCGACCTTCCCGGAATAAACAGCGGTACTAACACGTATGCTATAACCTACGAATACGTCAGCGGTTCAAGACCTGCCGACACGGGCGACAGAGCAATCCCCTGTATTTATCTTTCAAACGGCAACGGCGCTGAATTTGCATGGACGGACGCAAGCGTAAGCTCTTCAAAAGCAAAGGCAAGCTATACAACCAGCTGCGGCGTTGACGGCGTTATTACGGCTAAGCTTCAGCTTTACTATTGTGAGGGCGGAAATGCGACGTTTGATAACTTTACGTTTAAAGTTAAAGTCGAAATAGGATCTTCTACAGCTTCTTCACCCGCGGCGATTCTCGCAAAAAACGGTACGACCGTTTCCGATTTTAAAACTCCCGTTTGGGATGAGCATAAATTTGAGGGCTGGTATCTTACCAACTTTGACGGTGAGGCTACAACCTCCGCAACGGTTAACGGCGACCTCATTATCAGAGCAAGATGGACGAGAGCCGAGGTTATAGAGGCTACCTGCGAAACCTCCGGTTATACAAGACACATCTATACTGATGATGAAACTAAATATTACGATACCGATATCGTTGTTCAGCTCGGACACGACTGGACGGACGGTCAGGTTCTGATGGAGGCGACATGTAAGAGCGCAGGCGTTCAGCAGACTGTCTGCTCACGCTGTAAAAAGACGGGAACAAAGACGATTCCCGTTAACCCCGATAACCATGCGGGTCAGACCTCAACAACCGTTACAAAAGCGGCAACATGTACGGAAACCGGAAGTCAGTACATAACATGTCTTGACTGTAACGAGGTTATCCGCACAGAGGAGATTCCCGTTCTCGGACATCAGTTTAAGGACATCGTTTATGCTCCCACATGTACGGCTCAGGGCTACACGGCTCACATATGCCAGAGAGAGGGATGCACATATTCTTACAGCGATACTTTCGTTGATATGACTCCTCATCCGTACAACGACGGCGTTGTAACGAAGAAATCAACCTGTAAGGAACAGGGCGAAATAACCTATACATGTACCGTCTGCGGATATAAGGACGTTAAGAGCCTTGATATCGATCCGAATAATCATGCCGGTACAACTCATACGGAAATTACAACCGAAGCAAAGTGCGAAACGGACGGAGTTCTCAGCACAATATGCGACGATTGTTCAAAGGTAATTAAAACGGAAGCCATCCCGGCGACCGGTCACGACTGGGACGACGGTGTTGTAACAAAAGAGCCGACCGAGGACGAAAAGGGTATCAGAACGTATACCTGTAAAATCTGCGGCGCAATAAAGACCGAGGAAATTCCCGAGCTTGTCCATGAGCACAGCTACACGGATACGGTAGTTGACCCGACGTGTACCGAGGACGGATATACGCTCCATGTATGCCGCTGCGGCGACACATATAAGGATAATATTGTTCCCAATCTCGGCGGACATAAATACGTTAAGACCGTTACAAAGGTTGCAAACTGTATTGAAACGGGTAACAATCATTACGAATGCTCCGTTTGTCATAATACATATGATGAAACGGTTGCCGTTGATTCTGCTAATCATACAGGCGGAACATATGACCAGATAATCACCGCTCCGACTTGTGAGAGCGATGGTTCAACCGGCACGTACTGCGAGAGCTGTCATGCGCTTCTCAATACGACGGTAAACGAAAAGTACGGTCATGACTGGGTTCTTATCGACTCCGTTGCTTCAACCTGTTCGGTAAAGGGCTATGAGCTTAAGAAGTGTTCAAGATGCCTTACGTCAAAAACGTTTGAGCTTGACCTCGACCCCGATAATCATACCTCAAATACATACGAGTATATTGTTAAAAACGTAACGTGTACGGAGGACGGAATTATTTCTATCCGTTGTACAGGATGCGACCATGAATTTGAAACAAAGACCGTAAAGGCAACGGGACACAATTACGAAAGCGTTGTTACAAAAGAGCCTAAGTGCGAAGTTCCCGGTGAAATGAGATATACCTGCGCAAACTGCGGAGATACCTACACAGAGGAAATCCCGGCGCTTGAGCATGAGTATATCGGCGTTGTTACAAAGTCAAATTCATGCTTCTCTTCGGGAATTATGACATATACCTGCTCTCTTTGCGGTAAGTCGTATACCGAAATTATTCCCGCAATCGGACATCACGATTATAAAGAAACAATCGATAAGCCCGCAACTTGTACGGAGATGGGTCATTCGACCTTCACATGCTCTGTCTGCGGCGACAGCTATGAAAAGGATATCCCCGCGTCCGGACATTTCTATGAGGATATCGTAGTTGAGGCAACATGCCAGCACGGCGGTTATACGATTCATACGTGTATCGTCTGCGGAGACAATTATACCGATTCGGAGACTCCCGTTTCCGACCATCACTGGGACGACGGCGTTGAATTAAAGGGCGCAACGTGTACGAGAGCCGCAACGATTCTCTACACTTGTAAGGACTGCGGAGCGCAGAAAGCCGTTACCGTCGGCTCCGCTTCTCATAAGTTCGGCGACTGGGTAATCATTAAAGAGGCTACCTGCACGACATACGGTATCAGAAGCTGTGAATGCTCGGTCTGCGGACAGGGCAAGACGGAGTTCACTCCCTATGCCGACCACCACTACGTAAAAGCCGGCGTTGATTCCGACGGTGTATCATGGAATTACTGCGACGTCTGCGGTAAGAAGATTGTCGCCTCCGACGACGGTTCGGGCGAAACTCACGAGAAGGACGCTTGCGACATCTGCGGTAAGGTTCATAAGAAGGGCGACCTCTTCGCAACACTCTTCTGCTTCCTGATGAGAATAGTTAAGTTCTTCAGAAACCTTTTTAACAAAGGATAAATTTTCACGGGCAGATATCGTGTAAATTCAGATTCCGAAACCGAGAAAGTTTTAACAGACAAACGACGAGCCGGGCAATAGCCCGGCTCGTTTACGTATGCGGTATAAGGTTTATTTCGCAGATACGGTTTATGTCGAATTTACTGTTTAAAAAAAATGAATCTGTGATAAAATAAAAAAGTCCGCAGGAGATTCTGCGAACCGAGGAGTTATCTAAGCATAAGACAGTCAATTTCATAAGCAAAAAAATATACCGCATCTCAGCATGGAGAACGGTATTTTTTTATAGTATGAAGCCTGATTTTCAGATTAAATCAGCTATATTTCTTGGTGCGAAGCAGTTTACGGCAGTCATATTTTTGTTTCGGCAAGGCAAAGGAACGCAGGAAGCCTCCCGGCTTTCAAGTTTCTTTAACGCAGACGAAGTGAAAATAGGTTGGCGTAAACCTTATGACTTTGGCTTTCTTATGCGTAAAAACGGTAGGCGGTTTGCGCTTTTTATTTCAAGAGGGCGTTTCGCCCTCTTATTAAAAATAAGGGGGTGAGGCTTATGACAGAAGCTATCATATACATAACTATTGTTATGATTATCATAGTAACGATTTGTTATAACGCAAAAAAATAACCGCCCTTAATTGCGCCTAAGGCGGTTATTTTAAATAACCAACAGGGGCAAACCGTCTATCGGATAGCTCCTTGTACTTATATTATATTCAATATTTCCCGATTTGTCAACACCTGCACGGGTGCGTTTTTTTGTCGAATTGCTGTTTACAAAAAGGAATATCTGTGATAAAATGAAAAAGTCCGCAGGAGATTCTGCGAACCCTGGAGCTATCTATAAACGGTAGGCGGTTTGCCCTTTTTATTTCAAGAGGGCGTTTCGCCCTCTTATTAAAAATAAGGGGGTGAGGCTTATGACAGAAGCTATCATATACATAACTATTGTTATGATTATCATAGTAACGATTTGTTATAACGCAAAAAAATAACCGCCCTTAATTGCGCCTAAGGCGGTTATTTTAAATAACCAACAGGGGCAAACCGTCTATCGGATAGCTCCTTGTACTTATATTATATTCAATATTTCCCGATTTGTCAACCGCATAAACAATAATTCAGCTCGGCAAATTATTGTTTTTTTGCATACTCCATCTCAGTGTTATATATTCCGTCCGCTATTGTTTTAAATGCCGGGGCGCAGTCCGTCGACGAATATTTTCCGTGTTCGTTCATTACGACAATAACATATCTCGGATTTTCCGCGGGGAAGTATCCCGCGAACCACGTATGCAGTACCTCCTCCCCGTTTTCATACCATCCGGACTGAGCCGTTGCCGTTTTTCCGGCGGCGGTATTTTTTTCGGGTTTTGCATTTTTTCCGCTGCCCTCGGTGACTGTCAGTTCAAGCATTGACTGAATTTTTCTGCATACGCTTTCGGTCATTACCCTGTCGGCGGTTTCGTTTTTATAGTATGACGTTACCGCGCCGTCTTTGTCGGTAAAGCATTTTATTAAATAAGGCGTTTTGTAAATTCCCGATGAAGCGAACGCCGAATAGACGGCGGCTATTTGCAGCGGCGAAGCCATAAGCGTTCCCTGTCCGAACGATAAATTTGCAAGCGCGGGGGATGAATCAATCTCGTTCTCGTTCGCAACGACGCCGCTCTCGCATTCAAATCCGTCGGCAAGTTTTATCTCCTTTCCGAGTCCGAGCGATGAGGCAAGGCTTATTATTTTTTTCGCGCCGGTTGCAAGACCGAGAGTTATATAATATTCGTTGCATGAAACCGCTGTTGCCTCCGCCATGCCGAGAATGCCGTGTCCGTCGCTTTTGTGGCAGTTGAACACGGTTGAATTTACGCTTATTGCGCCGTCGCATTCAACAGTCAAATTTTCGCTGATTCCGCTGTCGAGTGCCGCCGCCGCAACTACAGGTTTAAAAACAGAACCGACGGCGTACGCGCTTAACGCTCTGTTTACAAACGGCGAATCGGCGTCGTTTACGCTTTTTTGCAGATTGTTTCTGTCTATCGACGGTGCAGTCGCAAGAGCCGTAACGGCATTGTCGGAAACGTTAAGAACTACGGCGCATCCCGTTAATATTTCGTTATCCTTAAGAGCGTTCTCGCATATAGACTGAATGTTTTTATCTATTGTCAGCGCGACGCCTGCCTTTGAATAATAATTCTCGTCCTCGATTTTTATAATTTCCCCCGAAAGCGCGGCACCTGAAGCGGAAACGGGAAAAAGCACCCTTAGATATGCGGAATTTTCATTTAAAAACGAGTTGTATGTTTTCTCAAGTCCGAACGCGCCGTTTCCCGACGAGTCGAGATATCCGATGAGATTCTGCGCGCAATCCGAATCCGAATAGCGTTCGTACTCTTCAAACGATAAAATGTCCGAGCCGGCTTTGATTTTTTCGTGTGTTTTTAATAATATGGGCTTTCCCGATGTAAAATTATTTTCGATTTTTAAAAATTCGTCTGCGGTCAGATTGTTTTTTAATATATTACGGCTTTGACTGTCCGGCTGCGCCGCCGTATAATAATCGGTTTTCGTATTTACCATCGGGCGCATGTTTACGTCGTAAATATATCCGCGCTTTTCGTTTATCAGGTACTGCGAATATTTTACGGAGTCCGCCTTGACGGAGTATCCGGAGTTGTTTATACAGCCTATTCTTATTAATAATGCAAGGCTTGCCGCGGCAAACAGTGAAAACACGGTAATTATGCGTCTGTTCATATTATCACCCGTTAAAATCATGCCCCGAAAAAAAACTTTTAAACTTTTTGAATTTTTTTTAAAAAAGGGGTTGACAAACGCATATCGCATGATTATAATAAGGACATCAAAAGCACTTCACTGTAATAAAGTGCTACAACATTAACACAAAGAAACGGAGAAATTGAAAATGAAAAAGGCAATTAAAGTAGTATCGATTATTCTTGCTGTTGTAATGACCGTATTGTGCTTTGCTTCCTGCTCGGGCAAAACGGACGATGAAACAAAGGCTGATTCGGCGGCTAAGACAGACGCTTCAAGCGCGTCGGATGAAACAAGCGACCTTGCTTATGTTAAGGAAAAAGGCAAGCTTGTTGTAGGTATCACGGATTTTGAGCCGATGGATTATCAGAATGAAAACAAAGAGTGGATCGGTTTTGACGCTGATATGGCAAAGGCATTCGCGGAGAGCCTTGGCGTAGACGTTGAGTTCGTTGAGATTGACTGGGACAACAAAGTTATGGAGCTTAAGAGCAAAACGATTGACTGCGTATGGAACGGCATGACTCTTACAGATGAGGTTAAATCATCAATGTCCTGCTCTGACGCATATTGCAACAATGCTCAGATTGTAGTAGTTCCCAAGGATAAGGCAGACAGCTATCAGACCGCAGAGTCTTGCAAAGAACTTAATTTCGCGGTAGAGGCGGGCAGCGCAGGTAAGGATCAGGCTGAGGCTAACGGTTACAGCTATACAGAGGTTAAGGATCAGGCTACCGCTCTTGCGGAGGTTGCCGCAGGTACATGCGACGCGGCTATCATCGATTCGCTTATGGCTGCCGCCATGGTAGGCGAGGGAACCGGTTATGCGGATCTTGCGTATACGGTAAAGCTTAACTCCGAGGAATACGGCGTAGGTTTCCGTCAGGGTTCCGATATTACCGAAAAGCTTAACGAGTTCTTCGCCGCAAATTCCGAGCTTATGAACACAACAGCCGAAACCTATAAGGTACAGGCAATGCTTATTAAATAAGTCCGGATTATAAAGCAAATAACGGAGAGCGCACAATGTGCGCTCTCCCGGCTTTTGAATATTTTCAATTCAAAATTCCCGATAAAGGATGTTACATAAATGAATTTTCAGACAATAGTCGAGCAGTTTCCGACGGTATTCGCGTCGCTGAACGTGGGATTCCTGCAGACCCTCAAATTATTTTTTATAACGCTTCTCGGCGCGATTCCCCTCGGACTTTTAATATCGTTCGGTTCAATGTCGCGTTTCAAGCCCCTGTCCGCTCTCGTAAGAATTATCGTGTGGATATTCAGAGGAACGCCTCTGATGCTTCAGATTATGATAATATATTTCTTTCCCGGCCTTGTTTTTCATAACAATATATGGGGCAGCGGAGAAAACGGAAGATTTATAGCCTCGTGCGTTTCGTTTATAATTAACTATGCGTGCTATTTTTCCGAGATTTACAGAGGCGGTATACAGGGCGTTCCCGTGGGACAGCAGGAGGCGGGACTTGTTCTCGGCATGTCGAAATCACAGATATTTTTCCGTGTTACTCTTATGCAGATGATTAAGAGAATAGTACCTCCGATGTCGAATGAAATTATAACGCTTGTAAAGGATACGTCGCTTGCTCGAATTATTGCGCTGCAGGAAATTATCTGGGCGGGACAGGCGTTCCTTAAAGGTTCTCAGGGTATTTCCGGACAGATTTGGCCGCTGTTCTTTACCGGCGTTTACTATCTCGTATTCAGCGGAATTTTAACGCTTCTGTTCGGCAGGCTCGAAAAGAAATTAAGTTATTTCAAGGTTTAAGGGGGGCGGAATTATGTCTATTCTCAGAGTGGAAAACGTATCAAAAAGCTTCGGAAGTACGAAGGTTTTAAGGGACATAAGCTTTACCCTTGATTCGGGCGACGTGCTTGCAATAATCGGTTCGTCCGGCAGCGGTAAAACCACGCTTCTCAGATGTCTTAATTTCCTTGAAACGCCCGACAGCGGTAAATTCTATCTTGACGATTCGATTTTGTATGACGCCGGTGAGCATAAGAAGCTTTCCGATAGGGAGCTGAGAGAAAAAAGAATTAATTTCGGTCTTGTTTTTCAGCAGTTTAATCTTTTTCCGCAATATAACGTTCTCGATAACGTAACTCTTGCGCCGAAGCTGAGAGCCAAGGAAGAACCGGATTACAAGAAAAATAAAAAAGAGATTAACGCTCAAATCGAAGCGAACGCAAAGGATATTTTAGAGCGCGTCGGACTTTCGCAGAAGCTTAAAAATTATCCGTGTGAGCTTTCGGGCGGACAGCAGCAGAGAGTTTCGATAGCAAGAGCGCTTGCTCTCGGACCTAAAATCCTGTTTTTCGATGAGCCGACAAGCGCGCTCGACCCGGAGCTTACGGGCGAGATTCTGAAGGTTATAAGAAAGCTTGCGGACGAACGCGTGACAATGGTTATCGTTACGCATGAAATGGCTTTTGCAAGGGACGTTGCGAATAAGGTTATTTTCATGTCTGACGGCGTGATAGCCGAGGAGGGTTCGCCGGAGGATATTTTTACGAATCCCAAAAACCCGAGAACGAAGCAGTTTTTGCAGCGTGCGCTTGAGAATCCTTAAATCAATATCGCCGAATCGTTTGTTTGTTCAACAGATTCGGCTTTTTATTATTGCATTTTCAGCGGCAATGTGTTAAAATACCATTTGGACTTATTTATTTAAAATTAAGAGGAAAGATATATGAAACTCGGTATAGTAGGACTTCCCAACGTAGGAAAAAGTACGCTTTTTAACGCTCTGACGAACGCGGGCGCACAATCGGCGAATTATCCGTTTTGTACGATTGAACCCAATGTCGGCGTTGTAAGCGTTCCGGATAAGAGGCTTGACGCGCTTGCTGAGATGTACAATCCCGAAAAGCTTACGCCCGCAACGATTGAATTTGTTGATATTGCGGGACTTGTCCGAGGCGCGTCCAAGGGCGAGGGTCTGGGAAATAAATTTTTATCGCATATAAGAGAGGTCGACGCGATTATTCACGTCGTCAGATGCTTTGAGAACGGCGATATTGTCCATGTCGACGGCAGTATCGACCCAGCGAGGGATATAGAAACGATCAATCTTGAGCTTATAATGTCAGATATGGAGATACTTGACAGGCGTATCGACAGGGATACGAAGGCTATGAAGGGCGATAAATCGCTTGCTTCCGATGTTGAATTTTTCAAACGAGTTCGTTCAAAGCTTGATGAGGGCGTTTGTGCGAGAGCCGTTGAAATGGACGGCGAGGAACGCGAAAAGCTTGAAACCGTTGCGCTTCTTACGTTAAAACCCGTTATATATGCGTGCAATATGAGCGAGGATGATTTTTCTTCCGGTGTTGAGGCGAACGAGGGTTATAAGGCTGTTTGTAAAATTGCCGAGGCGGAGGGCAGTCAGGTTTTGCCGATTTGCGCCGAACTCGAAGCGCAGATAAGCTCACTCGATAAGGATGAAAAGGAGATGTTCCTTGCCGACCTCGGAATTGAGCAGGGCGGACTTGATACGCTTATACAAAAGAGCTACGATTTGCTCGGACTTATGTCATACCTTACGGCCGGGCAGCCCGAGGTAAGAGCATGGACGATAAAAAAGGGAACGAAGGCTCCGCAGGCGGCGGGAAAAATCCATTCGGATTTTGAGCGCGGATTTATACGCGCCGAGGTTGTTTCGTTTGACGATCTTATGGCATGCGGTTCGATGAATGCGGCAAAGGAAAAAGGACTTGTCCGCAGTGAGGGCAAGGATTATGTAATGCAGGACGGGGATATCGTTCTGTTCAGATTCAACGTATGATATAAGCTGACGGGACTTGAGCTTGTGTTTGGGTTTTTGTCAGATTGGGCGGAATTTACCGCTATATACAAATAAAAAGCGGAATCGGCGGCGTGTTGAATGCTTCGGCGGTTTCGTATATATCCGCTCGTGGCGCAGCCGGATAACGCAGCAGATTCCGATTCTGAAGATCGGGGGTTCGAATCCCTTCGAGCGGGCCAAAAAATATCTCCGCGAGAGCGGGGATAATTTTTTGGGATTCGCCGAAGGGATTCGAACCCTGAGAGGGTGAACGTCAAAAATCAAAAGGAAAGTTAAATCCATAAGTCTTAAATCTATCCTACCTTCGCTTTGACGGTGCCAAAGGAATCCTAAAACCGTCGGTTTTTCAGTATTTCTTCCGATTGATAATGATTGAAAAAGGTATTTACATGGAATTTGCAGAGAAATAAGGAACATATTGTTTTTGTTTTGTTTATTGACAAATAGCCTAAAATATTAGATAATATAGATATATTATTTATTAATCTCGTTGAAAGGGGATTGTTATGGATTCCAAAAATCTGACGCACGGAATTAAAATGAAGGACAAGATAGGCTATGCGCTCGGCGATATGGGCGGACTGCTGACTTTTTCGCTTATCGGCGCGTTTCAGAACAAGTTTTATACGGACGTTCTGAATATCGACCCTGCGAAAATTGCGGTGCTGATTCTTATTGCGCGTCTTTGGGACGCAATAAACGACCCTATGTGGGGCGCGTTCATAGATTCCAGAAAACCGACGAAATACGGTAAATTCAGACCATATATATTCTGGTTCTCTATTCCGCTTGCGATTTCCGCAGTGCTTATGTTTATAGTTATTCCGAATTTAAGTCCCGCGAAATATCTTTTGTTTGCATATATTACATATATTTTGTACGGAATGATGTACACATGCGTAAATATTCCCTATGGTTCGCTTGCGTCTGTAATTACCGACGATGAAAATGAACGCTCGTCGCTGTCGATGTGGCGTTCCATCGGCGCGGGACTCGGCGGACTGCCCGGAACGGTTCTGCTGCCGATGTTCGTATATACGACAACGGGAACGTACCCGAACGGCACGAGCATAAAAATTCTCGACGGAAATAAATTAACGATGTTTGTTGCGGTTCTCGCCGTAATATCCGTTATTGTATTCTTTTTCCATTTTAAATTAACGAAGGAGCGCGTTGCTCCGATTGCAAAGCAGAAGGGCGATTATTCCGCATTTAAAACAATAAAGGATCTGATGAAAAACAGATCCTTTGTAACTCTCGCGCTTATTTCAATGCTTATAATCGCTTTTCAGTTCTACTATCAGGCAACGTATACGTATTTGTTTACGGACTATTATCACAAGCCGGGGCTTTACTCCATGGTTACAATATGCACATATCTTCCAATGGCGATATTTATCCCCGTTATGAATAAGCTGATAGACCGCTTCGGCAAAAAAGAGCTGTGCGCCGTGGGAATGGCTTTCGCGTGCGCCGTCACGTTTATTCTCTATTTTATAAAGACCGATAACGCGTATGTGTTCCTTGTTTTCACATTCCTTTCGGGACTTGGTCAGACGTTTCTCGTTCTCGAAATATGGGCGCTTGTTATGGATGTTATCGACTGTCACGAATTGAGAACGTCAAGACGCGAAGAGGGTACGGGCTACGCGCTTATATCCTTTGCAAGAAAAATCGGTCAAACTCTTGCGGGAGTCGGACTTAACGCGCTTCTTGCTCTTATTAATTATAACAGCGAAGCTTCAAAAATGGGCGAAGCTCTGCCTGATGAGGTTATGTCGAGGCTTTACGATATTTCAACGCTCGTTCCCGCGATTATGCTCGGACTTATGGCGGTAATTCTTTTCTTCGGATATGATTTGTCAAAGAAAAAACTCGTTTCGATGAGAGAAGAACTTGCGAAAGTGAGAGAGAAACAATAACGTTCTGAGTTATAGCAAAAGAGAGATGAACTCCATAAGCCCAAAACGCACCGTCTCACGCCTCCGGGAACTGTTTTTCCTTTGAAATACGACACTTTCAAGTTTCTTTAACGCAGTCGAAGCGGAAAGAGGGTGGATATAAACCTTA
>CAVGCY010000061.1:0-7832 GCA_963627915.1 Bacteroidaceae bacterium
AGGCGGCGGTTATATAGCAGAAGCCGGATTGACAGAAGGTTCGTATAGCATACTTGGTGCGGCGGCGATGTCTTGGGATATGTTTACTGAAAATACAATCATGCTTGCAACATTTACGTTTAAGGTTAAGGACTTAGGCAAACCTGCAACGTGCACTGAAAAAGGCTTTACAGAAGGTACAAAGTGTTCGGTCTGCGGTGAAATTCTCACAGCGCAGAAAGAAATACCTGCATTAGGACACAAGGAAGTTAAGATTGAAGGCAAGAGTGCAACTTGTACGGAAAAAGGACTTACCGACGGGACAAAGTGCTCTGTCTGCGGTGAAATTCTTAAGGCGCAGACAGAGATACCGGCGTTGGGACACAAGGAAGTTAAAATTGAGGGCAAGAGTGCAACTTGCACGGAAAAAGGACTTACCGACGGCACAAAGTGCTCAGTCTGCGGTAAAATTATTACAGCGCAGAAAGAGATACCTGCATTAGGACACAAGGAAGTCAAGATTGAGGGCAAAAGCGCAGCGTGTACCGAAAAAGGACTTACAGACGGTGCTAAGTGTTCAGTTTGCGGTAAAGTTACAAAGGAACAGAAAGAAATATCCGCCCTCGGTCACAGCTACAAAGATGGTGTTTGCACGGTTTGCGGAGCAATTGACCCCGATTATAAATTAATGCTTAATTTGGACAGCAAACTGATATTAAGCGTTGACAAAGCCATGGTATTCGTTATTCCCGAAAGCACAGGCGGAATGACCGCGGGTGATTTTAAATCGCAGATCAGCAATAAAATTAACATCGGCATTGATGATTCGGCGATAATCACAAACGGTTTGAAGTTTAATTTCGGGGATACCGAATATTCGATAATCGTAAAAGGCGACGCAAATGCCGACGGCAAAATTTCGGCGGCGGACGCGAGGGCGATTTTAAGAATCGCGGCAAAACTCGAAAGCCCCGACGATGTTACAAAAGAAGCGGCGGATATAGATTCCGACACAAAGGTAACAAGTTCGGAAGCGAGAAGTGTATTAAGATTTGCAGCAAAACTTCAAAATAAAATTGACGGATAAAACGGAGGTACAGAATAATGCATACTTTAAAACATCGAACTTTAGCGTTGATAATGTCATTGATTATGATATTATCCTGCTTTGCGGGGATGACGTTTTCCGCATCTGCAGGAACGAGCATTGATGGATTTGAATATTATATGGTAGATAATTATTCTAATCAGATTAAGGTGAGTAAATATACAGGAACAGACAGCGAAGTTGTAATTCCTTCACAGATAAATTTACCGACGTTAAATATTACTTATCCGGTTGTTGCAATTGACAGAAATGCTTTTGAAGGAAATAATATTATTACAAGCGTTACAATTCCTGATAGCGTAAAAGTAATCGGAGCTAGTGCTTTTACTGATTGTAAAAATTTAAAAACAGTAAAAATTCCAAACAGTGTTTATGGAATAGGAGATGACGCTTTTTCCGGATGCAGTAATCTTGAAAGTATTGAAATTCCTGATAGTGTTACACAGATGGGAGAACGAGTTTTTGTAAACTGTAAAAATCTAAGAAATGTGAAATTATCTAAAAGTTTGACCTTGATTCCATATGGAATGTTCAATAACTGTCAAAATTTAACAAATGTTGAAATCCCGAACGGAATTACTGTTATCGATGAATATTCATTTTTTAATTGTAATTTAAAAAACGTTGTTATTCCTAATACTGTAACAATAATAGATGCAAATGCTTTTGCAGGATGTATTAATCTGGAAAGTATCACCATACCTGAAAGCGTAACAGCAATTGATTTTTATGCTTTTGGAAATAATACTGATTTTGGTTTCATAATCAGAGGTGCAAAAGGCAGTACTGCGGAAGAGTATGCAAATGAACGTAATATTAAATTTTATAATATGTACTGCGAACATGAAAATGCAGAAATCCGCGGAGGTAAAGACCCTACATGCATTGAACCCGGACAAACAGGTACTAAGTACTGTCCTACATGTAAAACGACATTATCCGAAAGCGAGGAGATACCTGCGCTCGGACATACCGAAGAAAAGATTCCTGCAAAACCCGCAACATGCACTGAAAAAGGACTTACAGACGGTGCTAAGTGTTCAGTTTGCGGTGAAATTCTCACAGCGCAGACAGAGATACCCGCCCTCGGTCACAGCTATAAGGACGGCGTATGCACGGTATGCGGAGCAATTGACCCCGATTATAAATTAATGCTTAATTCGGACAGCAAACTGATATTAAGCGTTGACAACGCCATGGTATTCGTTATTCCCGAAAGCACAGGCGGAATGACCGCGGGTGATTTTAAATCGCAGTTCACCAATAAAAATAATATCAGCATTGATGATTCTGCGATAATCACAAACGGTTTAAAGTTTAATTTCGGGGATACCGAATATTCGATAATCGTAAAAGGCGACGCGAATGCCGACGGTAAAATTTCGGCGGCGGACGCGAGAGCGATTTTAAGAATCGCCGCAAAACTCGAAAGCCCCGACGATATTACAAAAGAAGCGGCGGACATAGATTCCGACACAAAGGTAACAAGTTCGGAAGCGAGAAGCGTTTTAAGATTCGCGGCGAAGCTTCAGAGTAATATCAACGGCTGATAAAAATTATTACGGATATGTTACCGCAATGAACAACGGAAAGAAGCTCGGAAAAACCGAGCTTCTTTCTATATGTCTTTTTGAACAAAGAAAATGTCTGAATCGGGTGATTCTCCGTTAAAACGTTGAAATTAAAAAAGATTTGCAAAATGGGTTGATTTATGCTTCATATATCATTATACTGTCGCGTGAAATGGGGTGGAATGAATGCTTGAAAACAAACACATCGATACTTCGATAGTAAGCAAAGCGAAGGAATTATTGGGCTGTGATATTCTGTTTGCCGTTATCGGCGACCTGACCAACGAGGGACGGTACGGCGAATCGGCGATATTCTTTACCGAAAGTAAAATGTGCACGTACGACAAAACGTTTGACGGGCTGTACAAGGTGTATGAATATTCCGGCATCGAGAGCGCGAAGGTAAAAAGACTTTACGGCAATGCAATGTTCAGAGTTAAACTGAAAACCGGCCGCTATGAAAATGTTATAAGATTTTCATATGCCTCGGCTGACGTTGCCGACGCCGCCGCAAATTTTATCGAGGATGTTAATTCATCCGGATATGACGAGGATTGTTTCCTTGCCGTAAAATCAACATACGACAAAATGAGAAGTTTTTGTCCCAAGTGCGGACGAAAGCTTGCGCGTCCCGGTGCGCCCTGCCTGAACTGCGAGGGCAGGAAAAAAATGTTTTCAAAGCTCATGGTTTATGTAAAACCGGAGATGAAGGGACTGATTGTATGTCTTGTACTGTCCGCGTTGACAACATTAATGTCTCTTGTTCCGCCGTACATAACGCAGAGACTGGTGGATGACATTATCCCGGGGAAGGATAAATCGGGGCTTTTGCACGTCATAATCTTTTTGCTCGGTCTTTATATAGTACAGCATATTATAACGGGCGTGCGCGCTTTTATGCTGAGAATTACGGGCGATAAAATAATTGCGAATCTTAAAAAGGATATTTTTGCGAAAGCGCAGTATCTTCCCATGAGATTCTATGATAAAACCTCCACAGGCTCGGTTATAAACAGAATTAATTCGGATACGACGACCCTTCAGAATTTTGTAATGAAAATTTCGCAGGAGGCTATCGTTCAGTTCTTTACAATGATAGGAATTATCGTTATAATGATATATATGAACTGGAAAATGGCTTTGCTGTCGCTTGTCCCCGTGCCTGTAGTCGCGATAATCGCCAGATATTTCGGAAAACTTATAAAACCCAAGTATATGAGACTTTGGCGCAGAAACTCCGCCATATCGACGATGCTTGCGGATAATATTCCCGGAGTCAGAGTTATCAAGGCGTTTTCAAACGAGAACAGGGTTATCAATAAATTTTCAAATTATATTGACGACTGGTACAGAGAGGATCGCGCCGCAGGTGTGTTTGCTTCAATTTTTCCGACCGCGATAACGTTTCTTGTAACATGTGGTTCGGTTATAATCTGGTATTTCGGCGGAAGCCGCGCTATTGAAGGGAACGGAGATATTACCGCCGGACTTCTCGTATCGTTTATCACGTATGCGACGATGTTTTATAATCCCGTCAACTTCTTTGCCAATCTGAGCGATACGTATCAGAACACGCTTACGTCTGCTGAAAAGATTCTCGACATAATAGACGCGGAACCGGAACATGATTTCGGCAAACATAAAAATAAAGACGACGCTCTTATGGGCAGGATTGAATTTAAAAATGTCAATTTTTCGTTTGACCGGTCAAAGAAAACTCTTACCAATATTAATCTTTCGATAGAGCCGGGCGATATAGTCGGAATTGTAGGCACAACCGGCTCAGGCAAATCAACTCTTATTAATCTGTTAATGCGATATTACGACGATTATGAGGGCGAAATACTTGTGGACGGCAAGAACATAAAGGATATAGATCTTGAATATTACCGTTCTCAGATAGGCTTTGTACAGCAGGAGCCTTTGATGTTTAAGGATACCGTGTTTAATAATATTGCATACGGTTGTTCAAACGCGCACGTTGAGGAGGTTCTCCATGCCGCGCAGGTTGCAAATGCGCACGGATTTATTTCCAAAATGCCGGACGCATACGATACAATGCTCGGAGAACGCGGTATCGGGCTTTCCGGCGGAGAGAAGCAGAGAGTTTCCATTGCGCGCGCGGTGCTTAAAAATCCCGGAATCCTTATTTTTGACGAGGCAACCGCGGCTGTTGACTCCGAAACCGAGCATCAGATTCAGGGTGCCATCGAGAGGCTTATTACGGGCAGAACAACTCTTATGATAGCGCACCGTCTGTCTACGCTTCGCAAGGCTAACAAGATTGTCGTAGTCGATAAGGGCGAGATAATCGAATGCGGTCCGCCCGAGGAGCTTATAGCAAAAAAAGGCAAGTATTATAAGCTTGTTCAGATTCAGTCCATGAGCGAACAGCTTTTAATGCAGAAGGCCGACGAGAATTTTGATATATGACGGGGGCTACGATATGTTATTGAGATATATTGACGGGCCGGAGGTTCGCATAACCGCAAACGATAAAATTTTTGTAGATATTGAATTTTTTCATACCGGAGAAAAATATACCTGTCTTGAGGTCAAACGCATGTTTCCCATTTCCGGCGGTGACAGATATCTGGCTTTGATTGATGAGAACGGAAACGAGCAGGCTATGATTCGTTCGCTCGATACTCTTGACGAGGAGTCTAAAAATACCGTGAAAAACTGTCTTAGAGAATACTATATGATTCCGAAAATATTGAAGTTTACAAAGATGACGGAGAAATTTAATATCTGGATGTGGTACGCCGAAACGGATAAGGGCGACGTCGTATTTGAAATCAGGAGGCATATAACCGCCGTAAAGGTTCTTTACGATAACCGCGTTCTCATAAAGGACGCGAATGATAACAGATATGAAATTCCGGACTATACGAAGCTTGACAGAAAAAGCCGCAAATTAATTATACCCAAACTGTAAGGAGATATATATTATGAAACTTGTAATTGCAATAGTTAATAACGACGACAGCATGGCTGTTTCCTCGGCGCTTACGAGACATAAATTCTCGGTTACGAAGCTGTCGACAACAGGCGGATTCCTTATGATAGGAAATACCACGTATCTTATCGGCGTAGAGGACGACAGGGTAGACAGACTTAAGGAGATTGTAAAAAAATATTCGAGCAAACGGACTCACACCGTTACGACAAAGGATTCGTTCGGCTACGGATTCAGCGAGGGCGAAATGAGTAAGGATGTTACGGTCGGCGGAGCTACGCTGTTTGTTCTTGACGTAGAAAGTATGGAAAAATATTAATTATTAAAAATTAAAAGAATAACCGTAATTCGTAACCGGGATCAGCCCGGAAGAATTACGGTTCTTTTATTTAGTCTTTTTATTTTCCGATTTTATTTTCGGCGAATTTTTATTATCATGCGGAGCTTCTGCGCCTTGACCTATCTGCGGATAATCATTTTGAATCCCGTTCGTGTTCTGTGTATTGTACGTTCCGTATCTGTTTGTCATGTCCCAAACGTCGAGTTCGCCGCTGAGTGCGTGTTCTGCGGGAGGGGGAGATGTTTTCCTGTTTATTCGTTTGCCGTTCATTTTTTTTGTTCCTGCCTTTTTGTTGCGTCGTTGAATTTATTGTTAACAAAATTACATGAAATATTTAAAAAACTTAATGACAAAAAATTCCAAAAAGTACTTGCATTTGATGTTTTATTATGGTAAAATATGGAAGCAATTGACAGTTAAAGTTACACCGAGATGTAAAAAAATATTGATTGCCGATTATATCAACGAAAGGATGAAAAACAATGAACAATCAAATTAAGGTACTGTTGACGGAGGATAATACGCAGTTCGGAAGAATGTGCGCAAAGGTACTCGTAAATAAGGGGTTTAACGTAAGTACGGTTTCAAAAAACGGCTCAGACGTAATTGAAGCGGTTGAACGAATCAGACCCGACATATTAATAATAGACTCGTTTATGGCAAGTATAGACGGGCTGGGAGTTATAAAGAAGGTTAAGGAGAATAAGTCTGACGCTCCGATAGTGGTACTTATGTCGTCGGTTGACAGTCCGGCATTTGAAAAACAGATGATAACCTCCGGCGCGGATTATTACTTCATTAAACCGTTTGACGTGGATGTAATGTCGGACAGAATTAATCAGCTGTACGAGTGGAAGCAGATGAGCCGTGACGATGAGGATATCCGTTTATCAAGAGAGAGTAAAGATAACTCAAGACTTGAGGTTACTATATCCGAAATAATGCATGAAATCGGCGTTCCCGCACATATAAAGGGCTATCAGTACTTAAGAGAAGCGATAATGCTGTGCGTAAACGACAGCGAAATTATGAACTCCGTTACAAAGCTGCTGTATCCGACCGTTGCAAAAAAGTATAACACAACTCCCTCGAGAGTTGAGAGAGCGATAAGGCATGCTATTGAGGTTGCATGGGACAGAGGCGACGTGGACGTTTTAAGCTCCTACTTCGGCTATACCATTCAGAATACGCGCGGTAAGCCGACAAACAGCGAATTTATAGCAATGATAAGCGATAAATTGATTTTAAAGCGTAAAGTGTCGTGAATTAAATAATATTTACGGTAAAAAACCGGACTTAAATGCTGCGGACTGATAACGAAGTATTAAACAAAACAAATTATCAGGTATGGCAAAGGCAAATAAAATCACCGAGAAAAGCCAAAAACTTTTCTCGGTGATTTTATTATATGGGCACTGGAACGGTAGCTTTTCAGATTTATTAAATGAAGGATGCCAAAATTCGTTGGCTGGCTTCCTTGCAAAAACCTCCTAATTTTGTTGCTTTTATTGAGTTATTCAATCACTTCCCGAGAGAAAATCAAGAGTGCCAAGCAATAATTATTGGCATTCTTCCTTATCCACACATTCGATTATTTTTGCGTTCTCCGTTACAATAAGAGCAGAAATTTAAAGGAGGTCTGACTTATGAAAAAATATTACATTACGCTTACTACTGAGGAATGGCGGCTTATGATTGAATGTCTGAACAAACTCCGCAATCGGCTTATATCAGAGGGCAGATACACCGATGCCGTGGATGAAGTGCTTATCAAGGCAGCAAACGCTAAAATCAAAAAATTCAAAATTGCAGAGCAAAGAATAACTATTAAAAGTCAAGTCCTAAAATGAAGATTTTACAAAAAATCCGTCGCCC
>CAVGCY010000062.1:0-52841 GCA_963627915.1 Bacteroidaceae bacterium
GCGGATATCGATTCCGACGGTAAGGTAACGAGCAAAGAGGCAAGAAGCGTCCTGCGCTTCGCCGCAAGACTTCAGTCTAAAATTTACGAATAAATGAAGAAACCCGGGACTTGACGTAAAATCAAGCCCCGGGTTTTATTTATTGTCGTGATATTTTTTTGTTTTGTATTAAGGATTTTCAGCAAATATTAATTTGCAGAAAATTATCTTTTATATAATTAATAATTTTTTTAACATAAGTACAAAAATATATTTACTTTTTCTCTTCGGATATGTTATTATTACTTAAAATAAAAGAAGCCGGCTTTGTATTTAATATAAAGTATAAGGTTAACGAAATTAAAATTTTACGAGGGAGAAAAAAAGTGTTTGAGAATAATTGGGAGTCATTAAACAAGCGTAAAGTCCCGGAGTGGTTCGAGGACGCAAAATTCGGCATATTTATTCATTTCGGACTTTACTCCGTTCCCGCATACACAGCGAACGGACAGTATGCCGAGTGGTATATGATGCAGTTAAAGGACGAAAACAGCGAGACTGCAAAGTTTCATAAGAGAGTTTACGGAGAAAATTATAAATATGAGGATTTTACCGGCGGATTTAAATGTGAGCTTTTTGACGCGGACAAATGGGCAAAGCTTTTTGTTGATTCCGGAGCAAAATATATTGATATAACGTCGAAGCATCATGACGGATTCTGTCTTTGGAAGTCAGACTATGCATGGAACTGGAACAGCGTGGATGTTGGACCGCATATCGATATACTTGCGGAGTTAAAAAAAGCTTTAAAAGATACTCCCGTTCATTTCGGCGTTTATCATTCGGTCTATGAGTGGTTTCATCCGCTTTATCTTAAATGTCCGGAGGAATATGCGCAGAAGCATCTTATTCCAATGCTTAAGGAGCTTATTACAAAGTACGAACCGGACGTTCTTTTTACGGACGGTGAGTGGGATCATGATAGCGGCGTATGGCATTCAACGGATTTTCTTACATGGCTTTACAATGAAAGCCCGGTAAAGGATAAAATAGTCGTAAACGACCGTTGGGGCAAAGAAACAAGGGGACGTCTCGGCGGATATTTTACAACGGAATACGGATTTATCGAGGGAAATAAGAAAATTGAAGAAATTGAGCTTGACAGACCGTTTGAGGAGTGCCGGGGAATAGGAAAAAGCTTCGGCTTAAACAGAATAGAGGGCGTTGACGATTATCTTTCTGCCAAGGAATTGATAGAACTGTTATGTTCGCTCGTTTCAAAGGGAGGTAATCTTATACTTAACGTAGGTCCCGCCGCCGACGGAACCGTTCCGGTCATAATGGAGGAGCGTCTGCGTCAGATAGGCGATTGGCTCAAGGTTAACGGAGAAGCTGTTTATTCGACGCGTTTATATACTAAAAAGGAGCACGACGGCATTTATTATACGAGGTCGAAGGACGGCAGTAAAATATATGCGATTATAAACCGTTTCCCTTTTGGACGCATAATGCTTGACGAGGTTGATTTTAATCCTGACATGAAAGCCCGCCTGTTATCGCATGATTCAAAAGTTACGATAACGGACTGCAACGGCAAGGCTTGTCTTAATTTTGAATATATTAATCCGGATGAAATTAAATGCAAATATCTATACGCAATCGAATTAAGTTGTTGAATTAAAAAAATTATAATTATAAAAATAAAGGAGGAATTTTATGCATTTCGATATTGAGTTCTGCGATAAAAACTCGGAACGAAAAATGCTTGCTTCGCGTGTGAAGCAGATTACAGACCATCTCAAAGAAAGAATTTTCCCCGAATGCGTTGACGCGGGAGATTTTCTTTTCAGAGAAGGACAATATTCGCCCGACAAAATCGAAGAGGGCGAATGGACGCATTTCGGCAAGGATGATTTTTGGGGTTGCAGGGAGGAATACTGCTGGTTTAAGCAGACCGTTGCCATTCCCGATTCTTTCGCAGGAAAAAAAGTCGTTTATAAAATAAATCCGTATCCCGATTCAGGCTGGGAAAGCCGTGCTCAGCAGTTTATATTTTTTGTAAACGGCAGACTTGTGCAGGGCGGAGATCCGAATCACGAATTTATTATTCTCTCAGAAAACGCGAAAGCCGGGGAGGTTTATAATATCGCTCTCAACGCCTACTGCGACGACTGGGAATTCAGAGGCAAAACGAGACTTACGGCATCTCTTGCCGTTGTTGACGAGGAGGTTAAGGATCTTTATTACGACCTGATTTCTCCGTGGGAGACTGCCCATAATTATTCGTATGACGACATGGCGAGGGTTGATATTGTAAAGTCTCTCAATACGGCGGTTAATATGCTCGAAATGAATACGTGCGACAGCGAAGTATTTCATGACAGCGTAAGAAAAGCGAGGGAATATCTTAAAGAGAACGTTTACGGTGCTGATATGGGCGTTGTTACGAGCGCAATCGGACATACTCATATAGATACGGCTTGGCTCTGGAGACTTCGCCAGACGAGAGAAAAGGCGGCAAGAAGCTTTGCAAGCGTCGTTAATTTAATGAAGGAATACCCCGAGTATAAATTCATGTCCTCACAGGCTCAGATTTACGATTTCGTAAAGCAGGACTATCCCGAATTATACGAGGAAATAAAAGAGCTTATAAAAGAAAAACGCTGGGAACCCGAGGGAAGCATGTGGGTTGAGAGCGATACAAACGTTGTTTCGGGCGAATCGCTTGTAAGACAGTTTTTAGTCGGAAAAAGATTCTTTAAAAAAGAATTCGGCGTTGATAACCGTATTATGTGGCTGCCGGACGTATTCGGATATTCCGGCGCGCTTCCGCAGATTATCAGAAAGTCCGATATAGATTATTTCATGACCACAAAAATCTCATGGAACGAATTTGACAAGTTTCCGTTTGACACGTTTATGTGGAGAGGTATTGACGGCACGGAGGTTCTCTCTCACTTTATTCCGACGCAGAGCTGCGGCGACAAAGGCTTCATGACTACATATAACGGCTATCTTTCGCCTAACCAGGTTATCGGCGGCTGGAGACGTTATTCAAATAAAGACCTTAATAAAAACGTTCTTTGTTCATACGGTTGGGGCGACGGAGGCGGAGGTCCGACAAGAGATATGCTCGAACACGGCAGAAGAATGTCAAAGGGTATTCCGGGCTGTCCTATCGTAAAGCAGGAGTTTGCCCGCGATTTCTTCGACAGGCTTGCCGAAGAGGTAAAAGACAGCGACAGACTTCCCGTTTGGGCGGGCGAGTTGTATCTTGAATTTCACAGAGGAACGCTTACGGCGCAGAGCAGAAATAAAAAATATAACAGAAAGAGCGAGTATTTGTATCAGGACGCGGAGACTCTCGGCGTAATTGCAAAGCTTTTAGCGTCAAAGTCGTATCCGTCAAATAAGATTCTTGCCGGATGGAAGCTTATACTTCTCAATCAGTTCCATGATATTATTCCCGGTTCATCGATAGCTCCTGTTTATGAGGATTCAAAAGAACAGTATGAGCTTGTAAAAAAAGAAGGCTCTGAGATGATAAGCGAGAGCGAGGCAGCCGTTGCTTCTCTCGTTAACGCCGACGGAGATATTATCGTTGTATTTAACACGCTTGGATTTATGAGAAGCTCCGTCGTTATTGCAGATATGCCTGAAAATAAAAATTTCCATATCGAGAATATGAACGGCAATATCCTGCCTTCGCAGTCAACGTATGACGGCAGACTGGCATTTTTCGCTTCTGATGTTCCCGCAAAGGGATATAAGACGTTCAAAATTGTTTATTCCGCCGTCAATTCGGCTGACGGAATCAAGAGCGAAAATAATGTATTCTCCAATGATTATTATACCGTTAAATTCGACGGCGATATGAATATTTCTTCATATTACGATAAATCGGCCGGCAGATGCGTTTCAAAGGAAAACGACGTCTTGGGCAGGCTTATTGCGTATGAGGACAGGGCTCATAATCATGAGGCATGGGATATTAAGTGTTACTACGGCGAGAAATACTGGAATATTGATAATGTTGACAGAACTGAAATTATTGAACACGGTGCGGTACGTACGGTATTAAAGGTCGAGAGAACGTTTAATAAATCGCATATTACGCAGTATTTTGTATTCTATCCGCATACGGCAAGAATCGATATATTATATGACGTAGACTGGAAAGAGGAGCGTATTGCGCTGAAAGCCGATTATCCCGTAGATGTTAACGCCGTAAATGCGACGTTTGATATCCAGTTCGGTAATCTTAAACGTACGGCGCATGAAAATACAACGTGGGATTATTCGCAGTTTGAGGTTTGCGGTCACAAGTGGGCCGATCTTTCGGATAACGGTTTCGGCTTCTCCGTTCTCAACGACTGTAAATACGGTTGGACGGTCAAGGATTTGCATATCAAACCGACTCTTTTAAGAAGCGCAACATCTCCGAATCATCTCCAGGACAGAGAACGTCACACGTTTGTTTACTCAATGTATGCTCATTCCGGCGACGTCAGCACATCGGGTGTAGTTAATGAGGCTTACGATATAAACGTTCCGTTGAGAAGCATTGCGACCGAGGGTAAATCCGGAGTTCTTCCGGCAGAGTTTTCGCTTGTAAATGTCAATAAGTCAAACGTTATTATAGAAACTGTTAAAAAGGCGGAGGATTCCGACGCGGTCATCGTTCGTATGTATGAAACATGGAACAGTCGTACAGACTGTGAGGTTTCGTTCGGTCTTGACGTTAAAGATGCGTATGAATGTAATCTTATGGAAGAGAAGGATGAAAAACTTACTCTTTCCGGCGGCAAACTGAAACTTACGTTCAAACCGTTTGAAATTAAGACTCTTAAGCTTTATATGTAACATAAAATCGGCGGGGTTCAAACGAACCCCGCCTAACGGCGTACTCAATTCGGGATTGGGACGAAAACAGAAAAACGCCGTTAAAACAGACCGAGTATCCAAATGCGCAAAGCCTTGACGGGCTTTAAATCGATGATTAAACGCGTAATTCTTTAATTTTATTTTTTTATTGAAAAACGAGAATTTATATGATAAAATAATCTTACGAAACACAGTCCCGATTCGTTATTCGGTAAGTTTCGTAAAACATTGAATCCTGCTTACGTCGGCATGTTGCCCCTTTTAATATAAATGAGGCGATTGTCGTTGACTTTTTTTATTTTATAGTTAGTAAATGCTAACTATATCTTAAGATAAAAGTACGCACAAGCTGATAAAACATGTTTATATTTTTAATTTTAACGAGTGGTGAATTTAATGCTGTTTGAAACATTTGGAGATAAAAACAATCCGGCCGTATTGTTCTTTCATGCAATGGGCGTAACAGGAGCGAGCAGTGAACCCGTTGTTCGTTATTTAAAGGAAAAATATTTCTGTATCATGCCGACGTCAACCGTTTATTGCGAGGGGCAGACGTATCTCGGCAAGGCGGACGAAGTCAGGCAGACTAAGGAGTATCTTATAAACCTCGGAGTAAAAAGTCTTGCGATGGTTGTCGCTTCCTCAATCGGCGCGGATTTAGCCATGTCTTTTCTAATAAATGCAAAAATGCCTGTCGGTCATGTTTTTTTCGACGGCGGACAATTTGCTCAGATTAGCAAATCGATGCGTGAACTTTTAACTCCGTTACTGTATCTTGCCATAAAAAGTCTTTATCTGACAAATGGAGGAACATTAAAAAAAATAATGTGGTGCGATGACGATTCCATAAAACCTTATTTTATTAATGCCGGTAAAGCGTTGAAATATAAAAATATCAGCCGTCAGATGGAAGACTCTCTTGAGGATAAGCCGTTTCCCGCCCTGTCTGACGAAATGCAGCAGCATACGTATTTTTCATTCGGAAGCGATGAGGAGCATTTTAAATACAGAGACGCATTGATGAAGGCGTATCCGAAAGGAAATTTTCCTGTATTTGAGGGATATAATCATATGCAGTATCAAATTAGAGATCCGAAAAGCTTTGCGGATATGCTTGTGACTGTAATTGAAAAGGATTCCATGCCGGATTTGATTTGTTTAAAGAAATGAAAAATCAAATTTCGCATATGCAAATAACAGTTCAGTAAGCTTAATAAAATTAACCGACCGTTGAATCAGGATATAATTCTGACTTCTCAGGTCGGTTTATCTGTTTTTTTATTATTGCAATTGCTTATTGTCGTATATAACTTTAATGTTTGACGTGTCGCCGTTGAGATTATATGAAGCGAGTTTACCGTCTTTCCATTCAATATCGACCTTGATATTTCCCTTTGCGGTAAGTCCTTTTATGCTTCCGTTCTTCCAAATCGACGGCAGGGCGGGGAGCAGAATTATTTTGCCGTCGTAAGACTGCATCAGCATTTCCGCAATGCCGCTCACTGCGCCGAAGTTTCCGTCAATCTGAAACGGAGGATGGGCGTCAAACATGTTGGGGTATGAGCCGCCGCCCTTGCGGTGTTTAAGAATATATGCATTGTCTACGGGTCGAAGCTGCATATTTATCAGTTTAAGCGCATGATCGCCGTCTCTCAGTCGTGCCCAAAAATTTATCTTCCATCCGAGACTCCAGCCTGTGCCGTTATCTCCTCGAAACTCAAGCGTTTTTTTACAAGCCTCTATAAGCTCCTTGTCTTTGTCAAAATCAATAAGTCTTGCAGGGTGAAGGGCGTAAAGATGCGAAACATGACGGTGCCCGGGTTCGGTAGATTCATGTTCCGAATACCATTCAAGCAAATCGCCCTTTCTTCCTATTTTAAATTCAAGCAAACGAGGTAATGCGTTTTCTATTTCCTTTACCGTTTCGCTGTTTTCGTCGCCTGTGATTTTTGAAGCCTTGATAACGGATAGGAAAAGGTCTTTTATTATGGACATCGACATTGTAGCGGTTTTTGACAATGCGCATTCTTCTGCTTCGTACATAAATGAATTTTCCGGTGACGTTGAGGGAGCTATTATTAATTTTCCCTCTTTATCTTCCACAAGCATATCAAGATAAAATTCAGAAGCCTTTTTCATAATCGGGTATGCGGTATTTTTTAAGTAATCGTCATCGAGAGTATATTCGTAATGCTCATATAAATGACGGCAAAGCCAGCCCGACGACATGCACCAGAATGCCCATTCCGCTTTTCCGGGCGACGGAGTCGTAAGCCGCCATAAATCTATGTTATGATGAGATGTAAAACCTCTTGCATGATAGCATTGCCCCGCTGTGTTTTCGCCCGAAATGCTTATGTCCTTAACAAAATCTATGAGCGGAATATTCATTTCCGGCATTGAACACATAAGCGTAGGCCAATAGTTCATTTCCGTATTTATATTTGTGGTGTAATTTGAGTTCCAGGGGGGATCGTAGAGATTGTTCCATATTCCCTGAAGATTCATAGCCTGAGAACCGGCGCGTGAACCTGAAATTGTAAGATATCTGCCAAAGTTGAAAAGCAGTGCGTACAATCCGGGGTCATTTTTGCCTTTTGCAAACTCGGCAAGCCTTTTGTCTGTCGGGACAGACTCTCTGTTTTCAGAACCGAGGTCTAACGAAACTCTGTCGTAAAATGATGAAAAATCGGCAATATGTTCGCTTTTCAAAGTTTCATAAGACTCTTTATATGCCTCGTCGAGCGTTTTAAGACATGCGTTTTTGTATTCCTTTCCGTTTACGAACGGGAGCGCGCTGAACCCGTTGAAGCTTGTTTCGGCGCAAAAAATTATTGTTGCTTCCGACGCGCAATCTACGGATAATGTTCCCCTGTGGCACATAACCGTTCCGTCGGTTTTAACTTTTAAAGCTCCTCTGAATGAAATTCCCTTCTTTTTCGGATCGTCGGGATACGGATCGAAATTATTTCCCTCAATATTTTTGTTGCTCGGGGAGTCCGACGGGCATATTCCGTCAAGAATGAGAGCGTCGCCGACAGACAGAACCATGCTTTTAAGTTCGCATTTTAACTTTATTGAAAAGGAAAGAGCGTCGGCTTTATCTGTTTTTGTATGGATTATGACCGCATTATGCGGATATGAGACAAAATATTCACGTTCGTAATACGCGCCGTTTTTTATAAATGACGTGTGACATATTCCGGTTCGTAAATCAAGGGAACGGCTGTAATCCTTCGTCCTGCCCGAACCGAAATTGATGGCAATCTCGCCCAGCGGCATATATGCCTGGGAGGAACGTCCGTTGAATTTTTTTTCGAGCAAATCCTCAGCCTCGTTAAGTTTGTCGTTGAGCGCAAGCTCCCTTGCTTTTTCAAAAACGTCATATGGACACGAATCGTCGCACCTCCTCGGGTATCCGGTCCAAAGCTCGTCATGGTTTAATGTAACCGTTTCTTTGCTCGGCGATGAGAAAACCATCGCGCCGAGATGTCCGTTACCCAGAGGCAATGCCTGAGTCCATGCCCGTGCCGGTTTGCTGTAATATAATATTTCACTGTCTTTCGGCATGAAATAACCTCCGTAAATACATAGTGATTTATATAATACATTCTTTTATTAATTTAATCAATAGTAATTTTGCGAATATTTTTATAAATATAAAAATTTTGCCGTCGAACTGACGGCAAAATTAAATAATTAAATATTTCCGTTATTTTTACGGAAGAAAACGTTTTGTCGTCATTCGTCCGTAATGCAGATCTGCTCTGAAGCCCTCAGCATATTCGACTCCGCACTGGCTTCCTCTGACTTTTGACGAGCTTCTGACAAAATCGATAAAGTCGATTTTATCGTGCTCTCGCATCCACGTTATCTGAGAATCATGGCATGAGAGAGCTTTTAATTTAAGACCTATCGTATCGGAAATATCAACGTATTCCGTAGGTGTGAATCCCGTGTTTGCAAGAGTATCCATCTGATACAGCGGACAGATTTCAACTGTCGGAAGCTTTTCTCCGTCGTCATAATGCGCAAGACTTGCACAGCACGTCGCTCTGAAAACGAGCTTATATGTTTCGGTGTGATCGCGGTGATAGTCGTCCTCAGTATGAGTAATAATGAAATCGGGTCTTGTTTTACGTATAACGCGGACGAGCTTTTTAACCTGTTCGTTATCGTTGGAATCAACATACTGATCATCGATATTAAGAGTATAATGCTCCGCTCCGATAATTTCTGCAGCGCATTGCGCCTCTTTTGTTCTGATTTCGGAAAGCTCGTCCGGTTCAATTATAACATGTCCGAGATTTCCGTTTGAAACATGGCATACGTATACATTGTGTCCCTGTTGTACGTACTTTGCGAGCGTACCGTAGCAGGCGATTTCCAAATCGTCCGGGTGCGCTCCTATTGCGAGAATATTCATTTCATTTCCTCCTGATATATAAAAAATTAAATTAAATCGGTATGAGTTTCGTTCTGCGCTCAGCGAGATACTTTAAAAATTTTGCATTTCTCGGCATGTCGGTTATAAAATAATCGAAGTCGCCTATCTGCGCGTATGTCATCAGGGAGTGTTTTCCGAACTTATCCATGTCGGCAAGAAGATAAAGCTCCATAGAGTTTGACATTGCAGTTTGCTTTATTGTATATTCTTCGGGCGTAGAGTTCATAACTCCTCCTTTCAGGGAAAAAGCCGTGCAGGTCAAAAACGCTTTGTTTATATTGTAACTTTTCAGACTTTCGACTGCCGGCGGTCCTATCAGTGCAGCAACCTTGCGCTCAAGTATTCCGGGAATTGCAATGAGCCTTACGTTGTCGAGATTCAAAGCCTTAATAATGACCGAAACGCTGTTTGTGATAATCGTAACGTTCTTTTTATCGCTTAAATTATCTATTATTCCGACGGTTGTCGAGCCTGTGTCAATATAGATAACGTCGTTATCCTTTACAAACTGCGCGGCTTTTTTTGCAAGCAGGGCTTTTGTCTCGGAATTTTTTATATTTCTCTCCGAATACGGGCGCAGACCTACAATTTCTTCCTTCTGTGCAGCGGTAACTCCGCCGTATATTTTCTTTATGTTTCCGCGCTGCAAAAGCGCAGATATGTCGCGTCTTACAGTATTTACGGAAACCTCGAAACGTTCGCAAAGCTCGTCAATCGACGCCGTGCGGTTCTTGAGGATATACATCTCCATTTCATCAATGCGCTGTTCCTTCATAATAAGCTCCGTTTTTATCAGAAATTTGAGTATCTTTGCATTATTATAAACCATCAAAACATCTAAATCAAGGTGTATTTTATTTAATTGCATGAGTAACTTTAGAATTATATATGCAATAGTTGCTCAATTTATGTTAAAATGTTGACAATGTTATGGGCATGTGTTAGTATAATCATGTAGATTTGTTTTTCTTAAATTATATTCAGATTCTTTAGAATAAGGAGGATTCTTCGCGTATTAAGCGTTGAAAACAATGATATGAGTCTTGTACCTATGTCAAAAATTCTTGAATACGCCGAAAAAAACAACTGCGCCGCCGGCGCGTTCAGCGTAGGAAATATGGAGATGGTAATGGGTGCTGTAAGAGCCGCCGAGGAGTCGAACACCCCGATTATACTTCAGATTGCAGAAAAAAGGCTTGATTATTCTCCGATAGAGCTTATGGCTCCGATGATGGTTGCCGCCGCAAAAAATGCATGTGTGGATATCGCAGTTCATTTAGACCACGGAATTACGCTTGAATGTATAGATAAAGCTCTTGAACTCGGTTTTACGTCCGTAATGCTTGACGCGTCACTTTTAAGCTTTGAGGATAATATAGAGATGACGAAAAAAGTTGTCGAAAAGGCAAGAAAATACTCTGCGACGGTTGAATCCGAGCTGGGCGTTGTCGGAGGAAACGAGGGTGATAACGCAGAACACAAAATTTTGTGCACAGACCCGGATAAGGCTGAGGAATTTGCCTCAAAAACAGGAATTGACTGTCTTGCCGTCGCAATAGGCAACGCGCACGGAAATTATCCTACGCTGCCTCAGCTTCGATTTGACATTCTCGAAAAAATAAATAAAACCGTATCCGTTCCGCTTGTTCTTCACGGAGGTACGGGAATGACTGACGATATGTTCAGAAAGGGAATTGATTTAGGTATAAGAAAAATCAACATTGCAACGGCTTCGTTCGACGCACTTGCCGTCAGTGCGAAAAAGTATTCCGATTCGTGCACAGGCAAACCCGATTATTTTGCTTTGTCGTCCGCCGAAGCGACAGCAGTTTATGAAAACGTAAAAAGACATATTCAAATATTCAATAACAGATAAGGAGAGAGATTCATGAGCTACATAGAATTTGATAAATCAAAAAAATACGACCTTATTCTTGTCGGCAGAATCGCCGTTGATCTTAACCCGGTGGATTATAACTGTCCGTTAAACGAGAGCACGACTTTTAAAAGATATCTCGGAGGTTCACCCGCAAATATTGCGGTAGGTCTTGCAAGACTTGGTAAGAAATGCGGATTTTTCGCCCGAGTTTCGGACGATCAGTTCGGTACGTACGTAACCGATTTCTTTGATAAGGAGGGAATCGACACGTCGCGCATTGTTCGTTGCAGGAACGGAGAGAAGATAGGACTTACTTTTACCGAAATTAAATCCCCGACGGAGTCGAGCATCGTTATGTACAGAAACGAAGCCGCCGATTTGAAACTTGAATGCGCCGATATTGACGAGGAGTATATTAAGGAGGGCTCCGCCGTTCTTATTTCCGGTACGGCGCTTGCGGAAAGCCCGTCGAGAGAAGCTGCGCTGAAGACTGTCAGTCTTGCAAAAAAGAATAATATCCCCGTTATATTCTGTATAGACTACAGAGCGTATAACTGGAAGAATAAAGATGAAATTGCAATTTACTATTCCGCAGTCGCGGAAAAATCCGACATGATTATAGGTTCGCGTGAAGAATACGACCTTACCGAAGGGCTTCTCGGTCTTGAAGGTACGGACAGAGCCTCCGCCGATTACTGGACGAAAAAGAATGCGAAAATCGTTATCGTAACTCACGGCAAGGAGGGGTCGACCGCTTATACAAACGACTCAAAGAGCTTTTCTATAAAGCCTTTCCCCGTAAAGCTTCTTAAATCCTTCGGCGGCGGAGACGGATATACATCAGCATTCCTTTACAGTCTTTTTGAGGGCAAGGAAATTATCGACTGTCTTGAGTTCGGAAGCGCTTCAGCCGCCATGCTCGTAGCTTCGCACGCATGCTCTCAGGATATGCCTAATGCCGAACAGGTTGAAAAATTCATTGCCGACGAAAAGGCCGAATACGGCGAAATGGTTGCAAGAGTTTGATTTATAAAGAGGGATAATTATGTTTGAAAATTTACCTTTTGATAAAAGCGGCGAAAAAATACTTTGTTCAAGAAACGGAAAAAATGCCGACATGCTTATGGACATTACCGTAAAACGCCTTGAAAAAGGAGAGAGTATGAATATTTTTTCCGTTGGCGATGAAACTGCCGTTCTTCTTATAAAAGGAAAAATAAAATTCAAATGGAACGGTGAAGAACGCGAATGTTCAAGACGCGACGCTTTTGAGATGAAACCGTACTGCCTGCATGCGGACGGAAACACTCCGATTGAAATCAATGCCGCAGAAACAAGCGAATTTGTAATCCAGCAGACGAATAACGATAAAAATTTCAAAGCGGTGTTCTATGCTCCCGAGGACTGTCTTTATCAGGAGTTCGGTCTGGGACAGTGGAACGGTACGGGACACAGAGTTGTTTCGACGATGTTCGACATAGACAATGCGCCTTATTCAAACATGGTTATGGGGGAGGTTTTCAATAAGCCCGGACGTTGGTCGAGCTATCCGCCCCATCATCATCCGCAGCCCGAGGTTTATTATTATCAGTTTGATAAGCCTCAAGGATTCGGCGCGTGCTTTAACGGCGACGAGGTTTATAAAAGCGTTGACGGATCGTGCTGCACGATAAGAAACGGTCAGGATCACGAACAGGTAGTCGCTCCCGGATATAATATGTATTATGTATGGATGATACGTCACATTGACGGCGACCCTTGGTACAAGACGACGAGAATCGTTTCCGAAGAGCATAAATGGCTTCTTGAAGAAAAATAATATTTCAATTCCGTTTATAAAATATGTTTATGATGAAAGGGAAGAATAAATATGCCTAAAATGACAATGGCTCAGGCTCTTGTAAAATTTCTTGATAATCAATATGTTTCCTTTGACGGAGTTGAAACAAAATTTGTCGAAGGAATATTTACGGTATTCGGACACGGAATAGTGGTCGGACTGGGTCAGGCTCTTGATGAGAACAGGGGTTCTCTTAAAGTTTTCCAGGGCAAAAACGAGCAGGGAATGGCTCACTGTGCGTCGGCTTTTGCAAAGCAGAACAACAGACGTAAAATAATAGCCTGTTCGTCCTCGATAGGTCCCGGCAGCGCGAATATGGTAACCGCCGCGGCAACGGCTACTGTAAATCATATTCCGCTTCTTCTGTTTCCGGCGGATACGTTTTCTACCCGTCAGCCGGATCCAGTTTTGCAACAATTTGAACAGTCCGGTTCACTTTCGATAACGACCAACGACGCTTTTAAACCCGTTTGCCGTTACTGGGACAGAATCGCTCGTCCGGAGCAGCTTATGACTGCCATGATAAACGCAATGAGGGCGTTGACAGATGTAGGCAATATGGGCGCGGTATGTATTTCAATTCCTCAGGACGTAGAAGGCGAAAGCTATGATTATCCGGATTCATTCTTCGTAAAAAGAGTTCACAGAATTGCAAGACCTGTTCCGCAGGCGGAGGAAATTAACGATATCGCTTCAGTTATTGCAAATGCGAAAAAACCGCTTGTAATCTGCGGCGGCGGCGTAAGATATTCCGAAGCGGGAGATAAACTTTGCGCTTTTTGCGAAAAATTCAATATACCCTATGCGGATACACAGTCAGGCAAGAGCGCGACAAAGTCATCTCATTATTTAAATCTCGGCGGTATCGGCGTTACGGGTAACGCCGCCGCAAATTCAATAGCAAAGGATGCAGACGTTGTAATCGGCGTAGGAACGAGATTTTCCGATTTTACAACAGCGTCAAAATCTCTTTATCGAAATCCGAATGTAAAATTCGTTACAATAAATACTTCGCGTTTTGACGCATATAAGCTTGATGCCGTAAAATGTGTTGCCGATGCAAAGCTCGGTATAGAAGCTCTTTCGGATAAACTTGAAAGTCTTTCGTATAAGAGCGAATACACAAATGAGATAAAAGAGGCAAAGGACGCCTGGGCGTTGGAAATGAAGCGTCTTGCCGGTTACCGTTATGACGACAACTTCGAGCCTATGATAAAGGCAGGCTATGAAAGAAGTATCGGCGACTTTGTAAAAATGACGGGAAGTAACATTACTCAGACCTCCGCTGTCGCGCTTATCAGAGAGATTATTTCTCCCGACGCGATAGCCGTAGCCGCGGCAGGTTCTCTTCCCGGATGTCTTCAGAGAATGTGGACCACCGATGTTAAGGATTCGTATAATATGGAATACGGCTACTCATGCATGGGCTATGAGATTGCCGGAGCGCTCGGCTCAAAGCTTGCCGAGCCGGGCAGGGAAGTTTACGCTTTCTGCGGCGACGGAAGCTATTTGATGCTTCACTCCGAGCTTGTGACATCAATTCAGGAACGTAAAAAAATAAACGTTCTTCTGTTTGACAATTCGGGCTTCGGATGTATCAATAATCTTCAGATGAGCAACGGGATAGGAAACCTTGCAACGGAGTTCAGAAGCCGTGACGATAACGGTGAGCTTTTAGGCGAGTTTGTACCCATTGATTTTGCAAAATGCGCTTCCGGCTACGGCGTCAAGACATATACCGTAAAAAATCTTGACGAACTGAGAAACGCGCTTGAGGACAGCAAGAAGCAGACTGTTTCAACGCTTATTGATATTAAGGTACTTCCGAAGACAATGAGCGACGGCTACGGCGCGTGGTGGCATGTCGGTATAGCGTCGACAAGCTCGAAAAAGAGCGTAAACGAAGCATACGAGAATAAAAAAATGAATTTGGATAAAGCGAGGAAATATTAATATGCTTGATAAAAACAAAGTAAAACTCGGTATCGCGCCGATAGCTTGGACAAATGACGATATGCCGGACTTGGGCAGTGAAAACACCTTTGAACAGTGCATTTCCGAAATGGCTCTTGCGGGCTTTACCGGCTGTGAGGTCGGAAATAAATATCCTAAGGATTCCGATGTTCTCAAAAAGGCTCTTGATCTGAGAGGCATGCAGATATGCAACGCATGGTTTTCCGCATTCCTTACTACAAAGCCCTATGAAGAAACTGAAAAGGAATTTATAAAGCATATTACGTTTTTAAAGAAAATGGGCGCAAAGGTCGTAGGCATGAGCGAACAGGGGCATTCCATACAGGGAACCGACAAGTCGATTTTTGAGGAAAAATACATCATGAACGACGAGGAGTGGGATAAGCTCTGTACGGGTGTAAACAAACTCGGTAAAATCGCTAAGGATATGGGCATTGCTCTTACGTTTCATCATCATATGGGAACGGTAGTTCAGACAGAAGCGGAAATCGACAGACTTATGGAGAATACCGATCCTGAATATTTCAGCCTGCTGTTTGATTCCGGTCATCTTGCGTACTGCGGCGAGGACTATATGTCTGTTCTTAAAAAATACATAGGCAGAATCAAACACGTTCATCTTAAGGATATCCGTCCCGAAAAGATTGAGGAGGTTAAAAAGAATCACCTTTCTTTCTTACAGGGCGTAAGACTCGGAACATTTACCGTCCCCGGAGATGGAGCTATTGATTTTGTTCCGATATTCGATGTATTGAGTGAAAACGGATATGAGGGCTATGTGCTTGTTGAGGCAGAGCAGGATCCCGCTGTAGCTAATCCGTTTGAATATGCATTAAAGGCGAGGAAATATATTGCCGAAAAAGCAGGCATATAAGTATATAATTTAATTATCAATCAAAAGGAGATATCATAATGGCTGAAAAATTAAAGTATTTTTGCAACGGTCAGTATGTTGAGTCTAAGACCGATAAATACTATGACCTTCACAATCCCTCGACCGGCGAGGTTACGGGTTATGCTCCGTGCTGCACGGCGGACGAGGTTAACGAAGCCGTCGCGGCGGCAAAGGCCGCATTCCCCGGCTGGAGCGGTACTCCCGCTATCAAGAGAGCGCAGATAATGTACAAAATCCGTGATCTTATCATGGAGCACATGGATGAGCTTACAATGCTTGTAGCTGAGGAAAACGGCAAGGTATGGGCTGAAGCCGAAGGCGACGTTCTCAAGGCAAAGGAGGGTACCGAGCTTGCAACTCAGGTTCCGTCGCTTATGATGGGCGAGAGCGTTATGGATGCCTCAAGAGGTTATGACACTGTTAAATACCGTGAGCCTCTCGGCGTTTTTGCCGGTATTGTTCCCGTAAACTTTCCGGCTATGATTCCGTTCGGATGGATGGCGCCGACATGTATCGCATGCGGTAATACAATGGTATTAAAAGCGGCAAGTCTTACTCCGAGAACCGCGCTTCGTATCGCGGAGCTTTATAAGGAGGCGGGCATACCCGACGGCGTTATCAATATAGTTACATGTTCGAGAAACGAGATAAACGTGCTTCTCGATCATCCCGATATCAAGGGCATTACGTTTGTTGGCTCAACTCCCGTAGGAAAGATTATTTATGAGAGAGCGGCCAGGGCGGGCAAGAGAGTTCAGGCTCTCTGTCAGGCAAAGAATCACGCGCTTGTTATGTCCGATACTCCCATTGAGAGAACCGTTGCGGGAGTTATCAATTCAGCGTTCGGATGCGCGGGTCAGAGATGTATGGCTCTCTCGTGCTGCGTAGTAGAGGACAGTATTGCCGATAAATTTGTTGCCGAGCTTAAAAAGCAGGCTTCAAATATCAAGGTAGGCCCCGCTTACGACAAGACTTCCAAACTCGGCCCGATTACCTATAAAAAACATTATGACGAGGTTATTGCCGATATTAATAAGGGTATTAATGAGGGTGCAGAGCTTGTTCTTGACGGCAGAAACTGCGTTGTTGAAGGCTATGAAAACGGCTACTATGTAGGACCTACCGTATTTGATCATGTAACCGAGGATATGACCATAGGCAGAGATGAAGTTTTCGGTCCCGTTCTTTGCATTAAGAGATGCAAGGATTTCAATGAGGGTCTTGAAATTATGAACGCTAACCCTTACGCGAACGGCTCTGTTATATTTACGCAGAACGGTTATTTTGCAAGAGAATTTGTACGTCATACGGACGGCGGTATGGTCGGCGTTAACGTGGGAATCCCCGTACCTATCGGATTCTTCCCGTTCTCAGGTCATAAAAATTCATTCTTCGGCGATCTTCATTGCCTCGGTAAGGACGCGTACAGATTCTATACGGAGTCAAAGACCGTTACAACACGCTGGTTTGACGAGGATGAGAGCAAAAACACGGTCGTTTCCACATGGGACGGAACAATTTAATTAAAGAGAAAATAAAATTTTAATAAAAGGGAGATAATTTATGCTCAGAATAGGCATTATCGGAGCGGGACGAATCGGAAAGGTTCATCTTGAATCCATTTCGTATCATGTAAAAAACGCGGTCGTAACAGCCGTTGCGGATCCGTTCATGAACGACGAAACCAGGGAGTTTGTTAAGGGTTTCGGCGTTGAAAAGATTTATGACGATTATCATAAAATTCTTGAAGATAAAGACGTTGACGCCGTTCTTGTATGTTCGTCTACAGACACGCACGCTTGCGTTTCAATAGAAGCAATCAATGCCGGTAAGCATGTTTTCTGCGAAAAGCCGGTTGATCATTCGATTGCCAAAATCAAAGAGGTTGCGGATGTTCTTGCCGCTCACCCGGGTATTAAGTTCCAGGTAGGATTTAACCGCAGATTTGACCATAACTTCGCCGCAATCCGCAAGGCATATGACGACGGAAGAATCGGCGACGCGCATATTCTTAAAATAACCTCAAGAGATCCCGAGCCCCCCAATCCGAAATATATCGCTGTTTCCGGCGGAATCTTCCTTGATATGACCATACATGATTTTGATATGGCGGCGTTCCTTACAAATTCCGACGCTCAGGAGGTTTATGTCAACTCCGCAGTTCTTGTCGATCCTGAGATAGGCAAGCAGGGCGACGTCGATACCGCGATTATTACAATGAAGATGTCAAACGGCGCACTTGCCGTTATCGATAATTCAAGACGCGCCGCGTACGGTTATGACCAGAGAGCGGAACTGTTCGGTTCAAAGGGAATGGTTGCAACTTCAAATGATACTCTTTCGTCTGCCGTAGTTTCAGACGCAAACGGCGTAACGGGAGAGAAACCGCTGTTCTTCTTCCTTGAAAGGTACATGGAGTCATTTTCCGAGGAAATGAGACAGTTTGTTTCGGCGTGCGAAAACGATACGGAAGTTCCGGTAGGAATACACGCGGGTATGCAGTCGGTCAGAGTAGGTCTTGCGGCGAAAAAATCCGTTGCCGAGCACAGACCCGTGCTTGTATCGGAAATAGAGTAAAACATTAATTTCCTTTTTTTGAATTATTAAAATTAAATTGCTGTAATTTTTGCATTAATTTGCATTAATTGCAGCTTTTTTCATTTCTTTAGCTACGCTTTAGGTTTCCGTTTTATTATATATACAAACAAAGGAGAGCAATCTCCCGAAAGCGGAAAGGAGCTTTTTTATGAAAAATACTTTAAAAATGTTAGCTGTCATGACAGCCGTTGTATGTTTGGCTTCGTGTTCCGGTGTAAATTCGGACAATTCGGTTTCAACGACCGAACCGTCGTCAGCTTCTCAAACGACAGAAGCTCAGACGTCAAAATCATCTTACACGGTTGATACGACTCCGGGAACGGTTATGGATACAAACGGAAATGTAATATCTTCAGGCTCGGCATCTGTAAGCTTTGATGGAAAAACGCAGACAATAAACGCAGAATATCTCATAGACGGCGTTGATGTTGAGATTACGTCGGGCGCGTATTCCTCGGATTCCTCCGACAGCGACGAGGTTGTATTTCTTGTTGTAAACGGCGGAAGTCTTACGATTGCCGGCACTGAAAATAACTATGTCGGCGTCACAAAAACCGGCTCGGGCGCGTCAGACGGGCAGGTCGGCGATGAATACAATTTTTACGGAATAAACAGTGCTGTTGTTACTGCGGGCGAGGACAGTACGGCGAATATTAAATATACCTCGATAAGTACGGATGCAAACGGTTCAAATGCTGTTGTTTCAACCTCCGGCGCAAATGTTGATATTTCAAATTCGGTAATTGCCACAACAGGTGAATCGGGTTCAAGAGGATTACATTCCACATACGGCGGAACAATAAACGCCGATTGCGTTGATATTTCAACTCAGGGCAAATCCTGCGCTTCTCTTGCAACAGACAGGGGAGGCGGAACGGTAAACGCTTCCAACATGACACTTGAAACAAACGGAGCCGGAAGTCCTCTCGTATATTCAACAGGCGTTATAAACGTATCTTCTTCGACAGGCTGCGCAAACGGCGCGCAGATGGTTGTAGTCGAGGGCGGTTCGCAGGCGAATGTTACGGATTGCGATTTTGAATGTTCGGGCGACGGTAACAGAACGGGTACTTCTGAAAGCAATTCTTCATCGCATACCGTAGATTCCGCAGGAATATTTATTTATCAGAGCTTCTCTGGCGATTCGTCGGAGGGAACGGATTATTTTACCGCTGTAAATTCTACGTTTACAGTTAAAAATGCGGGTGTTCCGATGTTTTATATTACAAACATTACCGCAGATATTACGCTTAACGGAAATAAATTTGTAAGCACGGACGAGAGTGATTATTTTATAATTGCCGAAGAGCAGGACGAATGGGGAAATACAGGAAACAACGGCGGTAAAACTTCCGTTACGTTGACAAATCAGGATTTGTCAGATTATACGGCTTTTGTCGGAACGTCTTCAAGCAGTCTAAACATAACAGCTTCCGACTCTTCGTCAGCCGATATTTCGGTTACAAACGGAACATGGTAAGAATTAAATAAAATACTCCGCGCCGTGCATTGCATATCGTACAATGCACGGCGCGGTTTTGGTTTCGGCATTTTTTTCTTGACAAAGTCGCTCTAATGTGTTAGACTAAAAACAACTCTAACGCATTAGAGGAGGTTTTTTATAATGGAAACGCCCAAAATTTTTGAAAGCGAATACAGATTTTGTCTTATTTTATGGGAGCACGAGCCGATAAAAAGCAGCGAGCTTGTCCATCTTTGCTCGGAAAAACTCGGATGGAAGCCGACTACCACGTACACCGTGATAAAACGGCTGTCACAGCGCGGGGTCGTGAAAAATGAAAACAGCATTGTTACGTCGCTTATCAGCAAGGATGAAGCCCAGGCTGCCGAAATAGACGAAATGGTTGAGCGAACGTTTGAGGGATCCCTGCCCGCGTTTATCGCGTCGTTTACAAAGCACAGCAGACTGTCGGACGATGAAGTTGACGAAATACAAGAGATGATAGACAGATACAGGAGGGGAGAAAAGTGACTTCCGAAATTTTTCTTTATGTTCTCAATATGAGCCTGAGCTCGGTGTGGCTTATACTTGCCGTTATGTTCATAAGACTTGTTTTTAAGAAAATGCCTAAAAAATTCAGAATCGTGTTATGGGGAATAGCTGCCGTCAGACTTGTATGTCCGTTTCTGCCGGGCAGTCCCGTAAGTCTTGTGCCGAGTTCACAGGTGATATCTTCGGGAGATTCTGCCGGCGGTTCTGTCATAATTAATTCGGGGATATCTCCGGTCGATATCGCGGCGGCTAAAATTACGGACTCCTCCGTTTTATCATCCGTAAACACCGGTGCGGTTACAGATATACTTGCGTATATTTGGCTTGCGGGCGCGGTCGGAATTATGATTTACGCCGTCATAAGTTATTTCATGCTTAAAAGAAAAGTCGGCACCGCCGTTTTATTTAATGAAAATGTATATGAGTGTGAGAATATTTCTTCTCCGTTCGTTTTCGGTCTTATCAAGCCTAAGATATACCTGCCGTTTAATATTTCTCCCGCCGACAGGGGAAGCGTTATACTGCACGAGAACGCTCATATCAGACGGCACGACCATATAACAAAAACGGTCGGATTTATTATTACGGCTGTACACTGGTTTAATCCGTTTGTCATACTAAGTTTTGTACTGCTTTGCCGTGACATTGAGCTTGCATGCGACGAAAGCATTATTATAAATATGGATAAAGAGCAGAGGGCTGATTATATGCAGGCTTTGTTCAATCTCTCTGTCGGGAAAAACAGAATTTCGATTTGCCCGCTGTCGTTCGGCGAGGTGACGGTTAAGGAGCGTATTAAATCCGTCATGAGCGGTAAAAAGCCCGCAAAATCATTACTTGCAGTGTGTATTGTACTGTGCCTGATTACTTGCGCGTGTTTTCTTACGGACAGATATACGCATGACAATATGCCCGGTAAACTTAAAACAGCGGTTGACTTCGCCGTTCTTTCCGATAACGACGGGAAATATTTAGAGGGTGAGTTTAAGACTGTTTCGAGCAAAATTCTAAGGGTAAAAAAAGGAATCGGCGAAACGAAGATTTATGCACTGTGTCTTTATGACGAATGGAGCGAGGAAAACGGATTGCTTTACTCCGTATCGGGTTCGTTTACTCCTGTTGCAATGACGTTTAAAAATCCGTCGTCGGCAAACGCCCCGTATGTCTTAAAATCATACGAAACCCCGGATGACGGTTCACTGTATTCTGAAAGCGTAAAAAGAATATTCCCCGTTTCGATTTGGGCTCAGGTTTTATATATGTCAGACTCCGCAAGCTCGGCTTTGCACGAAAACAGCCGTAAAAATGCGCTGGAGTATTTCGGATTAGATGAAAATACGCCCGAACACAATTTTCCGTTTGATTATAACGTGCCGGAAACGACAATCGCGGTAAAGACGGATAATTAAAATAACAACGCGCTTTTTTTGCAGGTGAATTTTGCAAAGAAGCGCGTATTTTTTTATTTAAACATCGCGTCGAGCGGAGTTCTGTTTTTCTTGCACGGAGGGTGGAAATCGGCGCACTTTACGAGTATAGTATCGTTTCCGATAACTTCGATGCAATTCCATTCTATACAAAGGTCGTCGCTTTTTCCCATGCCGAAAAATCCGTTTTTTCCCGAGATTATCAGTGCAATAATTTTACCGGTCGTACAGTCAATCTTCACATCGTCGACGCAGCCGATTTTTATGCCGTCGCATGTGTTTATAACATCCTTTTGACAAAGCTCGCTGATTGAACATTGCATTGTATCACCGCCTACAAAATAATATTTATTCAAAAAAATGTTCAATTATCCCGGATTTTTAATTCTGTTGATAACTGATTTTTCAAGCCGTGAAACCTGCGCCTGAGAGATTCCTATTTCGCTTGCAACCTCCATTTGTGTCATGCCCCTCATAAATCGCATGTGCATTATCTTTTTTTCTCTGTCGTTTAGATTTTGAAGTGATTCTCGCAGTACGATTTCATCAATCCAGTCTAAATCCGTCGTTGTATCCCCGACTTGATCCATCACGTATACTGCGTCGCCGTTGTCTGAATAAATGGGTTCAAAAAGCGATACGGGATCCACGATTGCCTCGAGGGCGATTACGACGTTTTCTCTCGGCAAATTGAGTTCTTTGGCTATTTCGTCAACGGTAGCCTCCCGATGATATTTATTTTGTATTTTCTCCTTTACCTGCATGGCGTGATAAGCTGTATCACGCATTGAACGGCTTACCCTGACGGCGTTGTTATCTCTTAAATACCGCCGAATTTCACCGATTATCATAGGACATGAATAAGTGGAAAACCGAACGTCCAGCGTCGTGTCAAAATTTTTTATCGCTTTTATAAGTCCGATAACGCCGACCTGAAAAAGATCCTCGGGATTTTCGCCCCGGTTTGAAAAACGCTGTACTACGCTTAAAACGAGCTTTAAATTTCCCTTTACAAGGTCATCGCAGGCTTTTTTATCGCCGGATTGTGCCTTTTTCAGCAACTCCATTTTTTCTTTTTCGCTCATTACCTTTAATTTTGATGTGTCCAATCCGCATATTTCGACTTTGTTATACTGCATTTTCAAGCCCCCGAAAAGATATGTAACGGGCTTAGATGTAGTATTAACCGAAACAGGGAGAATTAATCCGTCAAAAGTTAACAATGTAATGATTTTCAATGTTACAAAATAATTACAATTAGTTTTAATATCTTTTTTTCTTGAAAAAATTAATTCATACAAAAAAATGCGGAAACGTTCAGCCCCGCATTTTTAAATATTATTCTTCCGTTTGTTTTCCAAGAAAAGACGACGCAACTTGAGCTAATTTGATTTCCGACTGGGAGGGGAGTGTTCCGTTTTCTCCGAAAAGAAGAACGACTGCGCCAGAAACATCTCCGCTTCCGACTATCGGATATGCGACGGCGGCGTTTCTGTCAAGTCCTTCGACGGGGGACAGCGCATATTTATCGACGCCTGCGATAAAACTTCCTCTGTTCTCCATAATGGTTTCGAGCGCCTGCGAAATACGTTTGTCGATTGTATCTTTTTTAGAAAGTCCCGACGCGGAAATAACATGGTCGCGGTCTGTAACAATTACGGGCATATTGGTGGCTCTGTAAAGTACGTCGGCATACTGTGAAGTAAATTCCGACAATTCTCCCATCGGCGAATATTTTTTAAATATAACTTCTCCGTCCGCGTCGGTGTAGATTTCCAACGGGTCGCCCTCTCGTATACGCATTGTTCGGCGGATTTCCTTAGGGATAACAACTCGTCCGAGGTCGTCAATCCGCCTTACGATTCCTGTTGCTTTCATATATAAAAACTCCTTTTTTGCATTTTTGTGTGCGTTAGTATTATTTACGGAGTGCTATATATTATTCAAAAATATTATTCGCGAAGGCAAATGATGTATAATTATTCATTTCGATTTTGAAAAGAACAGATAATGCCCTTATGGACGGACAGTGTTTTGTCAATATTCCATTCCTCAGTTTCAATGCTTCTGTTACCGACAAATTTTTTTTGAAACCGAAATATGATCGATACATTCCGGCTGATTTTCGGTCAGAATACGAATATCGGTTTCATCAAATGCTTCAAGAAACATTCATCCGGCATCTTTTGTAACATATTAATTATCGAAAAAACAGCAGTTAAAGTCTCCGCAGATACAAAACCCGTCGGCAAGCGTCGACATCCTTTTAATATCCGCAATCTGTTTTCAGTCGGTCGATATAAGGAACCGTAAACCGGAATTAAAAGAGGCGTTTCAAAACAATACCGATATGCAGGACGCAAAAGTCTGTCTGTCTCAGTCAAAACAAGGATGTCGGATGATATGGCGGCGTATTCGTAAAAAAGACGTTCAATTTGTTTTTTATGCTGAGCCTTTCAACATTCCATGTTGCTGTTTTTATGCTTATGTTCTCCTGAATGTTAATTTCGATTTTAAAACAGCGATTTATATTTTAAATCCATAGCTTTTATATTTATTTCTTCTTAAACAGCGATTTTAAGCCTTTTTTATGCTCTCTTTCCTTGTTTATGTTCGGATTCGATTCGGAAACAAATTCACCGTTTTCAAAATAACCCTCGATTCTTCTGCCGTTCGGATATGATAATTCGCCGTAGCCGTTTATTTCGCCGTCTGAGAATCTTCCTTCAAAGCGTGTGCCGTCGGGTTTTACGAAAACGCCTGTTCCGTCTCTTTTTCCGTTTTTAAATTCACCGCAGTAGCATGCGCCGTCGAGCCTTGAAAAAACGCCCGAGCCGTGAAATTCACCGTTTGAAAATTCGCCTTCGTATTCGTCGCCGTCTGAATTTATGAATTTTCCCGTGCCGTTTCTTTCTCCGTATGCAAACTGTCCTGAGTAAAAGCTTCCGTCCGCAAACGTATACGTTCCGAATCCGTGTCTGAATCCGTCTTTAAATTCACCTTCGTAAATATCTCCGTCAACAGATGTGCTGACGCCTTTTCCGTTTCTTTTTCCGTTCTTAAAACCGCCTTTATAGCTTGACAAGTCTGAATATATATATTCTCCGAATCCGTCAAATTCGTTATCTTTAAAATCGCCTTTATACTTGTTTCCGCTTTTTGATGTCCATTCGCCTTTTCCGTCGTATTTTCCGGATTTGAAGCCGCCTTTATATACCGAAGAATCGGAATAGTAATATTCGCCCTCTCCATCCGGGACTCCGTTCTTTATGTCTCCTTTATACATTCCGTCCGGAAATCTTATATATCCCGCTTCCTCTTGATTAATTTTATTGTTATTATTATCGCCGTCTGTTTTTTTTGTATATGTTTTTGGAATATCCGTTTTTTTATCCGTTTTTTCGGTTTTGATTTCCGGTTTTAAAATTTCCTCATGCTCGTTACCTTTTGCTTCTGAGTTGATATCGGTATCTGTTTCGATATCGGGTTTTGCTTTTGCAATGCTTTTTAGTGAAAAAAACTTTTTGTAGAAAAGTTCGCGATCCGAATAAGCATATAAATTAAGAGCCGTCCTGCACTGAGCAAGCGCGGTCATTTTAAAAGGAACGGATACTTTCTCGGCGTATACCGGAACAATAGGAATATACATATTTTTTGCTGTGCCGAGTTCATCTCCGAGGACTTGAGAATTAATATTATCTTTTGAAATAACAGCAATCAGGCAGCCGGATTCTTCGCACGCACCGCCTGTTATATCGCTTTTGCAATCTCTGCCCTTCACATTATAACCGCGTTGTTTCAGCTGCGAAATAAGCTCGCTGACAAAGTCGGAATGCCTTGATGGATATACAATGTATACATATTTTTTGCTTTCAGAGCCTGTCATAAAAAAACCTCCGTTTTCTCAATGATAACATATACGGCTGAAAAGTGCAATTGAAAGATGTTTATCTGATAGCGGGAGAGGACGAGCCGCTCAGATCTATCGTTATATGGGGATAAAGGCACTTGGAATTTATTAAGGAACTCAAGAGATTACTACATACCAACTTGCTGACAAGCAGTAAACTCAACGATTATCCTGTCGATAGGCTAAAACGAGAAGTTGCTGTCAATCGGCAGTGGCTTTTTTTATTTCAAGAAGTCAAGATGTTAATTAGGCGGAGCATCGTGGAAATGAGCAACATTAACAAAAAACGCCTAATTTGTGCTAAAATAATAAGTCAATTAAATCTTTCTGCGAAGAAGCAAACCAATCTTTTGATTTAATTGAAAGTCAGTGGCTTGGCTATTCGGAGGAGAATGATAAATGATAACAACAGCTAATTTAAAGAATATGCTTACTGTTATCGGATTTACGGCAACAGGAAATAGATATGAAAAGAAGTTTGATTCACTCGGAGTTTCTCTTGAAGTGGATTTTAATAGTAAAAAGCTGATTTACCCAAGTGAAAATCAATAACTCTTTAAAGTAACTCAAAAGCATCGTAAAGGGAGTATTTTTTTAATGTTCTTAACTTTTATTAAAAATATGAAAAAGATGTTGCATTAATAAATGTTTCTGTTATAATGTATTCGACCGAGATTTTCGGTATAAAACAAAACATCAGGGAGGATTTCGGATTTTCATTCCGAATCACAGAAAAATGAGTAAACTTGAAGAAAATTATACCGGTATTTATTCTTTGATGCTAACTCCGTACAAGGATGATTTAAGCGTAGATTACGACGCATATGAAAAATATGCCGATTGGCAGGCTTCGCAGGGAGTTGAGCATCTTTTTGCTGTCTGCGGAAGCTCGGAAATGGCGGCTCTCACTCTTGAAGAGAGAGTTAAGCTTGCTTCTCTTACCGTAAAGCATAAGGGCGATACTACCGTTGTTGCAACGGCTAATATGGAACCATCATGGTTTGCGCAGGTAGACGAGGTTAAGAGAATAGAGCAGACCGGCGTTGACGGTATCGTATTTACAACAAAGGGATACGGCAATGATGAGGAAAGACTTGTTTCATACATAGGCGAACTTAAACAGAATACTTCTCTGCCTGTATTTATGTACGAATTTCCCGGTTTTCCGAATTGTCATATAAGCGGCGAGTGCTACGGCAGACTTGTTAAGGAATGCGGTATTTACGGTATTAAGGATACGACTTGTACCATAGACGGTATTAAGTCAAAGATTGACAATAAAGGTAGTTCCTGTGTTATTCAAGCCAATATGCCTTATCTTTTCGAAGCTTTTAAAATGGGGGCAAAAGGCGTAATGGCAACTCCGACTTCATGCGGCGGCGCGTTCTTTCAGAGATTCTATGACGCTTTTGTCAGCGGAGATATGGCTCTTGCCGAGAAACGTTTTAATGAAATTACGCTTCTTGACTGCGCTATTGACAGCGGATTTAACTGTTCGGCAAAGTATCTTGTTCACCTTCAGGGCGTAGAGAGCATGAAGGCAAAAAACAGAGGAGGACAGGAGCTTTCCGGCGCAAGAATGGAAAGTCTTAAGTCGTTCCATAATTGGTGTGTCGCCGAGGGACTTATGAAGTAAAAAAGTCCGCAGCGATTGACAATTATTTTATTCTATGATATAATAAAATTAATAAATATATACGAACAGGGGAGGGTAACATAAGATGAAGCATATTAATACTATAGAAACTCGCAGTCTTTGCGACAGCGCAAAGAACGGCGGTTGCGGTGAGTGTCAGACTTCCTGTCAGTCAGCATGCAAAACAAGCTGCGGTATCGCCAATCAGGCCTGCGAAAATAATAAGGAAAGTAAATAAAAATTTGAGGCTGTCACATGATGCGACAGCCCATTTTTTTGAGGGGATTAATATCTAATGATACATCAATATAAATTCGGCGGTCTTAATATAGTTCTCGATATTTGTTCGGGAAGCGTTCACGCCGTTGACGATATGGCTTACGATATGATTGCTGGATATCAAAATATGGGTAAACAGGCTCTTATAGAACAAACCGCCTTAAAATATCCCGATGAACCTGTATCCGATATAGAAGAATGTTACAACTCGATAACCGAGCTAAAAAATACGGGTAAGCTTTATACTCAGGATACGTTCAAGCCTATGGCGGGCGCACTGAAGGCGAGGACTTCCGGCGTTATTAAAGCCTTATGTCTGCACATAGCTCATACTTGCAATTTAAACTGTTCCTACTGCTTTGCAAGTCAGGGCAAATATCACGGCGAGAGAGCACTGATGAGTTATGAGGTCGGAAAACGTGCGCTTGATTTTCTTGTGGAAAATTCAGGCTCAAGACATAACCTCGAGGTTGATTTTTTCGGCGGAGAGCCGCTGATGAATTTTGACGTTGTTAAAAAACTCGTAGAGTATGCAAGAGGCATTGAAAAAGAGAAAGATAAACATTTTCGTTTTACTCTTACGACAAACGGCGTTTTGATAGATGATGACGTTATTGCCTTTGCGAATAAAGAAATGAGTAACGTTGTTTTAAGTCTTGACGGAAGGAAAGAGGTTCATGATCGTTACCGCGTCGATTATGCCGGAAACGGAAGTTGGGAGAAAATCGTTCCGAAGTTTCAAAAATTTGTAAAAGAACGCGGAGATAAAGATTATTACATTCGCGGTACATTCACGCACGCAAATCCTGATTTTCTTGAGGATATTAAGACTATGCTCGATTTGGGCTTTACGCAGTTAAGCATGGAGCCGGTTGTTGCCGCCGCGGACGATCCGTCCGCGCTGACCGAGGATGACAAACATATTGTCGAAAAGCAGTATGAAGAGCTTGCCGAGCTTATGCTTAAACGCGATAAGGAGGGCAGACCTTTTACATTTTATCATTATATGATTGATTTAAAAGGCGGTCCGTGTATTTACAAAAGAATATCGGGATGCGGTTCGGGTACTGAATATATGGCGGTTACTCCTTGGGGAGATTTATATCCGTGTCACCAATTCGTCGGCGACGAAAAGTTTAAGCTTGGCGATATTTACAGCGGAGTTGCAAACAAAACAGTACAAAATGAATTTGCATCCTGCAATGTTTATGCGCGAGCCGACTGTACAGATTGCTGGGCAAAGCTTTACTGTTCCGGCGGATGCGCCGCAAATGCGTATCATGCGTCAGGAAACGTTACGGGCGTGTATAAATATGGCTGTGATTTATTCAGAAAACGAATGGAATGCGCGATTGCTGTTGCCGTCGCAAGGGAAATAGGGGAGTAAAATGGACGCTCCGATTGTTGACTTTGTCAGAAAATATGCAAATACAAATAAAATAAGATTTCACATGCCCGGACATAAGGGAAAAAGGTTTCTCGGATTTGAGAATTTTGATATAACGGAGATAGACGGAGCGGACGAGCTGTTTGCACCCGAGGGGATAATTGAGCAAAGCCTGGCAAACGCTTCGTCCGTGTTCGGATGTCCGACATTTTATTCCGCCGAGGGGTCTACGCTGTGCATACATGCTATGGTTTATCTTATAGCGTCGTATGCACGTTCATTGTCAAGACAGCCCCTCATACTGGCGGCAAGAAACGCTCACCGTTCGTTTGTAAATGCCGCGGCTCTTACCTCAACAGATATTATATGGGTATATCCAAGCTCCGATTCTTCTTATTATTCGGGCGTTCTGTCGGCTATCGAGATTGAAAGGGCTATAATAAAATGCGAAAGAAAACCGGACGCATTTTATATTACAAGCCCTGATTACCTCGGAAATATTGCCGATATACGTTCAATTTCCGCCGTATGCAGAAAGCACGGCGTTTTGCTTGTCGTCGACAACGCTCACGGCGCTTATTTGAAATTCCTACCGGAAAGCATGCATCCGATTGATCTCGGCGCAGATATATGCTGTGATTCGGCTCATAAAACTTTACCCGTTATCACCGGGGGCGCGTATCTTCATATATCAAAAAAGTCTACATCTTTTTTTATTGAAAATGCAAATAAGGCTCTTGCTCTTTTTGCTTCGAGCAGTCCGTCATATCTTATATTGCAATCGCTCGATAATTTTAACAGAATACACGATGAGTACGGAAAATCACTGAAAAGTTTTATCCCTGCCGTTTATAAATTAAAAAATGAATGCATTTCGTACGGATATAAGGTAATTTCTTCCGAGAATGTGAAGTTTGCGGTTTCCGCGGAGAATATCGGTTATACCGGAGAGGGACTTGCGTTAAATGCAATTAATTCGGAAATTGTTCCTGAGTATTACGACAGAGACTACGTGGTTTTTATGCTTTCTCCGTATAACGGCTTCGAGTCGGTACGTCGTGCGGAAGAATTTTTTTTATCACAGAAAAAGAAATCTCCCGTTAAGACCGGACGTCCCGAGACTCCAAGGCCTGCTGTTAAAATGAAGCCGAGCGAGGTCATATATGCTCTAAGCGAAATTCTGCCCGTCGACGAGTGTGAAGGTCGTGTATGTGCGTATTCGGTTGTCGGATGTCCGCCCGCCGTTCCCATCGTCGTATGCGGTGAAGAAATAGACCGCAAAGTTATCGAGTGTCTTAAATATTACGGAAATAAAACATGCTGTGTTATTAAGGAATAGGATTTTTTGTATTTTTACAGCCTTCGGAAAAAAAAACTACCCTCAATTATACAAAACTTTTCTTTTGTATAATCGGGGATAGTCAGAATAGACAATTTTTAGTTTTCGGATAAACTCTTTGAAAGAAGCATTATTCCGTCAATAACCACTTCGGAACGTTTTTTCCCTGTACGGGATTTTAAATTAAATGATACAATCGAAGTGAACCTGCGGGCAACGGCAAGTGTAACCCGCATTTTCATTTAGGTACGGCTTTTCTTATTTAGTAAGAAGAGCCTTTGTTTTTTCTTCGAGATCTTCAAGGTCTTTACTCTCTTTTATCATGAGTAAGAACTTGTAAATCATCATATCAAACAAATCGTCTTGCTGATTTGCACATGATATATGCTTTAACCGACTGAAATTATACAACAGTTTGTGTAATTAGACAAAAAATTGAAAAATCAAAAATAATTCTTTACTTTTTGTCGATCTTGTGATATTCTTGTTTGCAGTAAAAAAAACTTTCTTTAATCGGTACAGAGATACCGCAAGATTGCCGAATATAAATTGATATAATATGTCCGTGCATTAACTTTAAACGGATATTATAGCATTGTCATGCAGTCTTGCCGTATCGGCAGGACTTTTTTTATCGGAGAATATATTATGAAGTTTAAATCACAGATAATGGACTCCTCCGCTGTTATGCGAGCTTTAAAAAGACTCTCCTACGAGATTATCGAAAAGAACCACGGCATTGATGATATTTGCATTGTCGGAATAAAACGCAGAGGCGTTCCGCTTGCCGATATCATATGCAACAATATTAATCAAACAGAAAATTCAGATATTTCAAAAGGCATGCTTGACATAACGCTTTATCGCGACGATTTAAGCCGTGAAAATGCAGAGCCTGTTATAAATTCAACAGACATACCTTTTGACGTTACGGGGAAGAAAATTATTCTTGTCGACGATGTTATTTATACTGGCAGAACGGTCAGAGCCGCTATAGACGCAATTTTTGCTTTAGGCAGACCTGCGTGCATTCAGCTTGCGGTGCTTGTCGACAGAGGTCACAGAGAGCTTCCGATAAGACCTGATTTTGTCGGAAAAAATATACCGACCTCCGCAAATGAGGTTGTCAAGGTTTGTACGAATGAATTTGACGGTCGTATTGCCGTTGAGATTTATTCAATAATATAATTTATTTCGGTTATGATTTGTTTTTCATAATATATAATGTTTCGGAGGTTTTTACATGAAACTGATTTATGACGTCAAAGACAAGCCAAAGTTCGGACAGCTTATTGTTTTTGCTTTCCAGCAGCTGCTTGCAATTCTCGCCGCAACTATCGCAGTTCCGTCCATTATTCAAAACGGAATGAGCCAGTCCGCCGCTCTTTTCGGCGCAGGCGTAGGTACGATAGTTTATCTTCTTTTTACTAAGTTCAGAAGCCCTGTTTTCCTTGGTTCCTCTTTTGCATTCCTCGGCTCTATGTCGGCGGCTTTTGCAGGCGCATATGCAGAATCGGCCGCAGGTCACGCAGGACTTATAATCGGCGCATTTTTCGCCGGTCTTGTTTATGTTATAATCGCTATTGCGGTTAAATTTGCAGGCGTTAAATGGATTGACAAGATAATGCCCGCAGTTGTTATCGGACCCACCGTTTCAATTATCGGACTTTCGCTTGCCGGAAATGCTGTCAGCGACCTTACAAATGCCGCTTCCGTAAGCTCTGCAAGTCCTTATGTTTGCATCGTCTGCGGTCTTGTAACTCTCTTTACTGTTGTTATTTGTTCCGTTTACGGCAAAAAGACAGCAAAGCTTATTCCCTTTATAATAGGCATTCTTGCAGGTTATGTTGTTGCCGCAATCTTCACCGTTATCGGCATGAAAACAGGTAACGATCTTCTTAAAGTAATCGATTTCAGCGTTTTCTCGGGAATGAAAATTTTTGAAATTCCGGATTTCACATTCTTAGAGGCTGTTAAGGGTCTTAAGGAAGTTGACGGCGGTTACATCGCATCGATTGCTGTTGCTTATGTTCCCGTTGCGTTTGTTGTTTTTGCGGAACATATAGCAGACCATAAGAATCTTTCATCCGTTATCGGAAAAGAGCTTCTTGAAGATCCCGGACTTCACAGAACGCTTCTCGGAGACGGCGTAGGCTCTATTTTCGGTGCAATTTTCGGCGGCTGCCCCAACACTACATACGGCGAATCCGTAGGATGCGTAGCTATTACGGGAAACGCTTCCGTTGTTACGATTCTTACTACAGCGATTATGGCAATGATAATTTCCCTTTTCGGTCCATTCGTTACATTCCTTGCAAGTATTCCGTCATGTGTAATGGGCGGAGTCTGCATAACTCTTTACGGTTTCATAGCGGTAAGCGGTCTTAAGATGATTCAGGTTGTCGACCTCGATGAAAATAAGAACCTTTTTGTCGTAGCAGTTATTCTTATCTGCGGTATCGGAAATCTCTCCATTTCGTTCGGCAAGGTAACACTTACATCTATCGCCTGCGCTCTTATCCTCGGTATTATTACAAATGCCGTTCTTCATCGTAAGGATAAAGAAGAGTCGTAAACCATAAGTCAAGATAATTGATTATTGTTGACAAACGTTTTTAATTATTATATAATTTAAAAGCAAATAAAAGGCGCTGCGGATGAGATATTTGCGGCGTCTTTCTTTTTAAGGAGCGTAATATCAATGAAAACATATTGCATAGAAAATGATAAATTATCCTTAAGCGTCAAGGAATACGGCGCGGAACTTCACAGTATAATATCTAAAGAAACGGGATATGATTTTTTATGGAACGGAGATGAATCCGTATGGTACGGTCAGTCCCCTATCCTATTCCCTGTTATAGGCAGACTGCTTGACGATAAATACCGTTATGACGGCAAGGAATATACTATGCCGAAGCACGGACTTTTCAGAAAAAGAAACGCTCAGCTTGTCTCGTGCGAGGGTAATAAGCTTGTGCTTGTTCAGACCGCCGACGAGGAGACTTTAAAAAGCTATCCGTTTACCTTTGCGGTTTATATCACTTTTGAAATTATAGATAAAAGCGTTAAGGTTACTCATAAGGTTGTAAATACAAATGATAAGACGATGTATTTTTCAATCGGAGCGCACCCCGGCTTTAAATGCAAAATCGGCGATTATCTCGAATTTGACGAAAATGAAACGCTTTCAACCGAAATGATTGATTCGGATTCTATCAGAGTCAATGAAAAAAGCCCTGTCCTTAATAATGAGAAAAAAATCGTTATTACCGAACATATTTTTAATAATGACGCTTTAATCTTTTCAAATATCAAATCAAAGCATATTACTCTTTATTCAACGGACAGTGCAAGAATGGTTAAGTTTGATTTCGGTTCAAGTCCTTATCTCGGAATATGGGCGAAGCCCGGCGCGCCTTACGTTTGTCTTGAGCCATGGTTTGGAGTTAATGATTCGAGAGATAAAAAAGACTGTATCCGCAAAAAAGAGGGTATAATATCTCTTGAGGGCAACAAGTCGTTTGAATTTTCATGGATTGCACAATTTTCGGAATAAAATATTGACTTTATTATATAAAAATAATATAATAGTTACGGAACGGAGAGATATTATGAGTGATGATATAAGAAATGAAAACGAAGAATATAATGAAACGAATATAATCAGCGTTATCGACGATGACGGCGTTGAGCATACCTTTGAAGAGCTTGACAGAATCGAGCTTGACGGCGAGGAATACATCGCGCTTCTTCCGCAGTATGACAAAGAGGAAGAAATACTTGATTCCGACGGAGAGCTTATTATATTAAAAACGTCTTTTGAGGATGATGAATTTTATCTCGAACCTATCGAGGACGATGAACTTTTTGATAAGATAGGCAGAATGTTTGAGGACAGACTGAGCGATATGTTTGAATTTGACGATGAGGATTAAAAAATAAGAACCTGCTTTCCTGCTGTGTTCGCCTATTTTTCGCTTATATTGACCCAACAAACTTTAATAGGGAGCTAAGCTCCGTACTGTGGGAACGCAGACCTCCCGTTTCGGCGGACGTTGGGAGCGCAAAGCGTACGGGCCGCACCCACCTGCTTTTTATGCAGGTCATTTATTGCGAGGATTACGGCACGGCGGGTATAAACAGAGAGAGGCTGACAGCCTCTCTTTTTTTTCAAGATAATTTGATTTTTAACCAATTATTCATATGATAATTTCATCTCTCCCGCCTTCGATTAAATCATCAAAGAAACGGAACAAAATTACAATCCCCTCCTCTCCCGTATATTCGCTACTTTCAAAAAAAATCCCCGAATCAATTGCGATTCGAGGAATTTTTATACTGTAATTAAGCGAGAACCGGACGATCTTTCATTAAGCAAAAAATAATCTGCGGGAATTTTATTTAATTTTATTATTCAAATGTAAATATTAAATATTATCGTTTTTGTCAGCTGAAATACATTGTCGACGTAACATTGTATGCCGTTTCTTTTGACTTTAAAACAAGTAAAATCTTTTTTTCCGCATAATGTTCGCAAATGGCACGGTACGAGTATCCCTTAGGACCGTAAACGTTTGACGTAAAAGTCATAGTATTTGAATCGGAATACTGATCTTTATAGCAGAACGTATTAAAATCCGTCCATACATTATTAATCAAACGCTGAACCTTGATGTATGTAAACCCGCATTTTGTAACATTGCTATTGCCTTTTGTTGTTGCAGACAATATTAAAATATTTCCCGACTTTCTAAGGCTTAAGCTTTTTGAAGTTATAAGATTGGACGCAGCCGGGTTCACATCTGAAATAACGTCCGCGTCATAAATACCGTATACTGCGTCGACATTTAAATCTATAGACGATTCCTGATTTATTTCCGGCGTCTGCGCATAAGCGTTAAAAGAGAAAAAACTGAAAACCGTAATAACGGCAGCTAATATTGATATTATTTTTTTCATTGTGTATACACTCCTCTTAATTTAAAGTCTTTGCTATTTGAACAGCCTCGTCCAGTTCAACTGGCATTTGTATGTCATACAAAGCCTTCCCGCTCCTGTAAACTATTCTGGCAAATTCGTTTTGACTTTGCATAAAACAAAACGCAGTCGCTTTGTCAGTCTTTACCATTTCAACAACGCTGGAAACATACGGATATTCACAATTTCCGGCGCTTTCTTCAAAGTCATATTTTTCAATTTCAATAAATATATTTCCGGGCTTGCCGTTATACATGAAATAAATATATGCATTGGAACATAATTCATTAATATCATATTCAATATTTGTAACTTCAATTGCCCCCGACAGCAGCGCGCGCGGAATAAGAACACTCGAAATACCATTATCCGCAAGTTCTTTAATAAGCTCGTCGTTCGGCATGTCGGTTGACTGCGATTCACCGTAAAATCCCGATAAATCAAGAAAAACACTTTCCCCGTCAACTTCAATAGCACCGTTATACATTTTATGATGTGAAACAGATGCCGAACCGGAGACAGCAGCGATAATTACCAACGAAATTACCGCAGCCAAAAGAACCATATTTTTGAATTTGAAACTATATCTCTTTACATTCTTATCACTTGAACCCTTCTTTTTAGTATTGTCGTATTGAGTCTCTTTGTTGTTATCTTCCAAAAGACTGAGGCAGTATTCTATTAGCTCGGTATCTATTTCGGATTCAGACTTTTTCATTTCGTCATCAATGATTTTATCGAGCTGTTCTTTTGAAATTTCATCAAAAGACTCATCCTTGATAAATTTTTCAAATTGTTTATCGGTAAGCATTGTAAATCACCCTCCATTAATATAGTCTGCCGTTTTTCTGTTTCTTACAAAAAAACACTAAAACTTCACAAAAGATTCACAACTTGTTCACATATCGGATGTCATATGCCGTAATGTTAACTTTCTGTCCAAAAAAAACGTTTAGTTTTCAAAGATATCGACATTGTTATCACTGTAATTTATTCTATCATAGATTTCTGAATTTTTCTACCCCTTAAAAAGCATCCGGCTGCAACCGTCTGCCCCGTACGTTATACGAGAACACATTCCCGAAAAAAGAATGCAGCAAAGTAAGGATGCCCGTGCGCCGTTGCACAGTAACCGCGTTGCAGGAGGAATCGGAACAGTGCATGTATCGATTGTCTGATTGCTCACTTAGGCAATCGATATTTATTCCTGTCTTTTCCGGAGTTGACACATTGACGATAATAGTATAATATATTCCTTGAGGAGGCGGTTAAATGACGACGGTACTGTTTTGTTCACCGAGAAAAAACGGATATACAGCCGAGCTTCTGTCCCGATTTATCACAAACAGACACGATATAAATTTAATCGACATTTATACCCTGTCCCCCGCTCCGTGCACGGCATGTGCAAAATGCAGAACAAGTTACAGATGCATAATAAGCGACATGGATTCGGCGTTGGGCGACATCGCAAATTCCGATTTTCTCATTGTTGCGTCGCCCGTATATAATTATTCAGTCCCCGCGCCGATGAAAGCGTTTCTTGACAGACTTCAGCCGTTGTATGAACGGGGAAACACAAAAACTGACGAAAAAAAACGCGCGTTTTTAATTACAACGTGCGCACAGAGCGGAAAATATTCGTTTGATATCGTAAGAAAACAAATGTCTCTCGCATTTAAAGAACTGGGATTTTCGTTTTCCGGTGGATTAAACGTTCCGTTTACAGATAAAAAAGGCGTAACAGACAGCGATTTAAAGAAAGCCGAAACTCTCTCATTTGAATTTTTCGGCGGAGAAAAAATATGTTCGGATATATAAAAACAAACCGCCCGGAACTGAAGGTTCGCGACGACGAAATTTACAAAGCCGTATACTGCACACTTTGCCGTGCGATAGGCAAACGCTGCGGTCTTATAGGACGCATGTTTTTAAGCTACGACGTAACTTTTATGCTGATAGTCTTAACGGCGTTAAGACAGGAATGTTCACCTTTTGTTAAAATGCGATGCCCGTTCAATCCTGCGAAAAAATGCCGCCGATTCAAGGAAATAACATCCGATACAGCGTTCTGTGCGGATATTTCGGTGCTTCTGACTTATCATAAAATACGCGATAACATACGCGATTCAAGTTTTTTTAAAGGCATTTTGTTCAGAATATTATTATTAATAATGATTCCGTCATATAAACGGGCGAAAAAAAACGCCCCCGAATCCGCCGTGATTATCATGAATTATATGGATTCTCAGTTAAATACGGAAAAAAATGACGACGTAACGCTTGACTCGGCCGCCGACCCCACGGGCAGAATGTTGGGCGATATCTTTACATTGGGTGCGGCGTTGCCCGACATGAAAAACGAAACGTACCGAATCGGTTATCTTACAGGCAGATGGATATATTTGTCCGACGCTGCCGACGATATTGAGAAAGATATAAAATCGAACAATTTCAATCCGTTTGTCAAATGCCGTATAACAGATAAAAATGCTGTTCAAAACGAACTTTTCATGACTGCCGGTCAGTTGTCGGAAGCTTTTTCCAAACTTAAAATTTACAAATTTAAAAATATAATAGATAATATTATAAACGACGGACTTTACATTCAAACTCAAAAAATACTTTCAGGAGAAAAAACAAATGGATCCATATGAAATACTCGGCATTCCGAGAAACGCGTCATACGACCAAATAAGAAACGCATACCGGAGCAAGGCAAGGCTTTACTCAAACGACCCCGATATGATGAGCCGTCTCGATTCGGCGTACGACGAGGTCATAAATTCCGCGTCCGCGCAAAATTCGGCAGGCGGTCAGGCCGACGGTTATTCGTATAGTTATTCGGCTTTTTCCGACATCAGAAATTTAATCGACGACGGCAATTTGTCAGAAGCTCAAAAACGGCTCGGCGATACGCCCGATTCGATGAAAAACGCGGAATGGTTCTATTTAAACGGAGTTGTAAATCAGAGAAAAGGCTGGCTCAACGAGGCGTTCACATGCTTTGAAAACGCGATCAGGCTCGACCCGAACAACAGTGAATACGCTTCGGCATACAACAATATGCAGTCGGCGCGAACGGGCGGATACAGAACAACGCCCGACGAAAAGGATTCCGGCGGATGCGGATTCTGCGACATCTGCTCGGGACTGCTGTGCGCGGACTGTCTGTGCGAATCGTGCGGCGGCGATCTGATTCCGTGCTGTTAAGGAGAATATGATGAAAAAAAGCGCAAAAACCGCTCTCGGCGGTATAACGGCATCGCTGTCACTCGTGTTCATGCTCCTGACAGCCGTTTTTCCGTTCCTAACATACGCATCACCCGAAATTGCGGGAACTCTGCTGATTGTAATGGTTCTCGAGCTTAACAAAAAATGGGCGTTCGGCGCGTATACTGCGGTAAGCCTCTTATCTCTTTTTATTCTGCCGGATAAAGAGGCCGCCATGATGTACGTCGGATTCTTCGGATTTTATCCGATATTAAAGCCCGTACTCGAAAGCAAGCTGCCGCGAGTATGGGAATGGATATGTAAATTTATTGTGTTCAATGTAAGCGTGTGTATTTCCTACTTGATAATAGTATATGTTTTCTCCATTCCGATTGAAGGAATGGAACGCTTCGGCAGGTGGGCGATTCCGGCTCTGCTCGCAATGGGCAACATCATGTTCATTCTGTACGATATGGTAATCTCAAGACTTGTAACTATTTATTTGAATCGCTGGCAGAGAAAATTTCATTCAATATTCAAAATATAAAAATATATTTCCCGGGAAACGAATCAGATTTTCCCGGGAAATTGTCTTATTTTATTTTTATCCTGTATTTAAATGAAAAATCCTTTTCCGTAAATCGTCTAAAAGCTTCTCTGCCTTCGTCGTTCGATGAGGACGAATCCATTTTACAGTCAAGATTTACTATCGTCCCGTCTGTCCTTTCGAGTTCGTCATCATGCTTCGTATCGTGAAGCTGCCTGTCGGAATAATGCTTCGCGTTAAACAGAAATCCGTCAGAATTGACATCATAAAATTCGAGTCCCCTGCCGTTTTCGTCCGTAATGCAGGCATAACGCGTCTTATAATGCGCCGAGCACTCCTGCGGCTTTATATAGTGAACAAAATTATTGTCAACAGTCGTTTTAAATTTTGAAAGACGGCAGGCTCTGAATCTGTCGGCATACGATTCAACCGGACCGTATCCGAGATACTCGATATTTTCAAATTTTTCATCTAACGTTAATTCAAGTCCGAATCTCGGCAGATTGGGAACTCTGTCTCCGACATGTGCGCTGCATTCAACATCAACACCTTCGGATGTAAAAATATAATTTATATCAGCCTTAACCGCGGGCGGCATTGCCGGGGCGCAGAAGGACATTTTTACGTTTACTACAACCCTGTTTCCCGTATTTTCGATAAGCTCTGCGGAATACGCATGATGCGTACATCTGTCGAATCTCGCCCTGTTCCACGTTTCGTCAAAGCCTCTTGAATTATAATTAATACATCTCCAGATACCGAAATCAACGCTCGATTTCAGAAAACTGTAGTCACCGTCCGAAATATCCTCAATAAGTCCTGTTATACGACTTATCCGGCACGCATATTTTTCACCCCGGACGATTATTTTCGTTCTGAATACGGACGCCTCCGTTCTGCCCTCTCCGCTCTTTAACGGCTCTCTGATATCGGAAATTATAATCTGCTCTTCTCCTATAACATAGTCTTTATAAGCCCATTCGCAGTCGTTCTTAAGAGCAAGATATACATTCAGCGTAAGCAAGCCGGTTTTAGCGGACGGGATATCTATATCATACGCTTTTGTTTCACCCGGCATAACGGACGTATCGTTTATAACGGTTGATGAAATAACCTCGCCGTTAAGCTCAAATTCGTATTTTATGTAAAATTCGGAAAGATCGGTATAGAACCTTCTGTTTTTTATTTCCAGTCTGCCGTCTTTAAAATAAGCGTAAAAAGGTTTATACACCTTTTTCATATCGTAATAACCGGGACGCAGTCTTCTGTCGGGAAATACAAGTCCGTCAACGCAGGAGTAATTATCGTTCGGATAATCGCCGAAATCTCCGCCGTAACGGTACTTCGGCTTTTCCTTTGTTGAGATATTGACAGCATGGTCGGTAAGCTCCCATATACAACCTCCGAAATATTTATCGTTATCCTCAACCTTATCCCAATGCATGTAAACATCGCCGGTGCTCATAGAGCAGACGTATTCGCAGTAAAAGAACGGCTTTTTGCATTCGTCGTTTTCAAGGTATTTCTCAAGATATGATATCGGTGCGTACATACGGCTTTCAACGTCGGATATATCGGAAAAATCCTTGCCGAGCCTTTCGGCATACTCAAGATGAGCGTTTTCGTAATGAATCAGCGCACGGTTATCACGTCCTCTTATAAACTCAGCCATAGCCCGGTGATTTTCACCGCATCCCGACTCGTTTCCCAAGGACCAGAGAAGAACGCACGAATGGTTCTTATCTCTTTCGTACAGTCTTTCGGCTCGGTCGAGATACGCCTCTCTCCACTCCGGAGCCGCCGAACAATGCGCCCAGTAATCCCAGTACCAGTCGCCGTAGTTATATCCCATACCGTGCGTTTCCAAATCCGCCTCGTCAACGACGGCAAAGCCCTGCTCGTCGCACATCTCCAAAAATCTCGGGTCGTTCGGATAATGCGACGTTCTTATCATATTAACGCTTGCCTGTTTTAACAAGCGCAAATCGCGCTTCATGCTTTCAACACTTACCGCATAACCCGTTTCAGGGTCGGAATCGTGACGGTTTATGCCCCTGCATTTAAATTTAACGCCGTTTAAGAGAACAACGGAATCCTTTATTTCAAATCTTCTCATTCCGATTTTAAAATAAATATTTTCGCAGCCGTTCTTTATTTTAAGCGTATACAGCGCGGGAGTTTCGGGCGTCCAAAGCGAAACGTCATTTACCTCAAATGATGTTTTTTTACACACAATTCCGGAGCATATCTCTTTTCCCTTCGGTGAATAAAGAGTATAAAATGGCTTTACGATACCGTCGGAAATTACCGTCATTTCTATTTCGGCATTTTTAAAATCTTCGTCAAGGTTATGTATAATCTGAACGTCTTTAATATGATTTTCGTCACGCGTAAGAATATAAACGTCTCTGAATATGCCCGACAGCCTGAAAAAATCCTGATCCTCCAGATATGAGCCGGTGCAATGTTTTACAACGAGAACCTCGATTTTATTTTCACCGTCATAAAGATATTTTGTAACCTCAAATTCACTTATACAGTGACTGACCTCGGAGTATCCGACAAAAGACGAATTTATCCACAAATAGAAGCACGAGCTTACGCCCTCGAAGTTTATATAGTACTTTTTGTTATTCTGCTTTTTAAAATCGAACGTACGCCGGTACAGTCCGCACGGATCAACGTCCGGCAGATGCGGAGGATCGACCGGGTACGTGTAGTCCTGGTTTATGTAATTCGGCGCGTCGTATCCCCTGCCGAGCTTTAACTGCCAGTTAAACGGAACAGTCATCCGCTCTAAGCACTTCTCATCTGAGGGAAATACCGAGTCCAAAACATCAAGCTCATATACGTTTTTATAAAATTTAAAATCCCATTCTCCGTTCAGAAGCGTGAAAAAAGATGAATTTTCGCGTCTTGTACAGTCGTCGGAATCAGAGAACGGAACGAAATACGCCCTCGGTTTTTCGCATCCGATATGGAGCGTATTTAAGTCCGTGTGATAATATCCTGTCATTAATTTCAGCCTTTCAACTTTATTTAATATCAGATACCGAGTACCTGTATTAAATTCAATACATTTTCAGCGCATCTCTGTATTTCGCCCAATGTTATACCATCCTTCTTTTTAAGAGACGATAAAAGAGTGCCGTCGGGAACGCGCCTTGAACCTCTTTCTCCGCCGGGCATGAGAACATCGACCTGCGCCGCAACTCTGTACGCCTGTTTTTTCATATTTTTAAATTCCGGGCTACTGCCTTTTTTCATCCACCAGTCGGTCATGACATTTCCCTTATATCCCCATTCCGAACGCAGAACAGTCGTACACAAATCATAATTATAATGACTGTATACGGAATTGACTTTGTTATAGGAGGTCATTATATTTTTAGGTCTGCCCTCCTTTACGCAAATTTCAAAACCCCTTAAATAAATTTCCCGCAAGGCTCTCTCACTTACAACCGAGTCGTTCATATTTCGTCTGTATTCCTGATTATTGCACGCAAAATGCTTAGGACACGCGCTGAAACCCTCGGACTGTATACCCCTGACTGCGGCAGCCGCGATTTTACCGGATACAAGCGGGTCCTCGCTGTAATATTCAAAATTACGTCCGCACAAAGGATTTCTGTGAATATTCATTCCCGGAGCCAGCAAAACGTCAGAACCGCATTTTTTCATCTCTTTTGCAACGGCGGAATACACTTTTTCAACCGTATCCGGATTAAACGTGCATGCAAGAAGCGTACCGCACGGCAAAAGCGAACACTGTGCTGAAAGCCTTATGCCCGACGGACCGTCCGTCGCAGTAACCGGCATTATTCCCTTATCTCTCAGCGATTCAAGCACGCCGCCGAACACTCCCGCATTGCCCTTCGCGCCGAGAGGACTGTTCATTGTGCGGTCGCCCCTCGTTATCGCCTCCAATTCATCGTTGTCAAGCTGAGCGATAAAATCGTGCATCGAGCATTTACCGCTTTTTACGTCAGACAGCTTATACCCCATGTCACCCGTCTGAGGTATTGCTTCGGGACGGGAGGATATGATTCTCCGTCTTAAATCCGTACGATTCATAACGGCCTTCTTATATGAAATCGCCGTCGAATCTCCGAGCTTTTTAGCAGTCATTATATCAAATTCTTTTCTCGGAGCGCATATCTGCTCTTTTTTATCGTAAAGGACTGTATTTTTATTGTAATAAGCAAGAATTTTTTTAACGTCTCTTACGTTTTTACCCATGTAAAAAACAAATTCTCCCTCGTTTATAACATAGCAGTTTTCATATCCCGTAACACCCTCGTCGTCGTATGAACACAGCGCGTAATTCTCCGCGCACAGATTAAGCGTTTCACTTTCGCCGGGATTCAGATTCCCGGTTTTACCGAAAGCAATCAGAACAAGCACCGGTTCGCCGAGAGGTCGGCACGGTTTTTCAAGATATATTCCGACAGTCTCTCTGCCTGTATACTCTCCGGTATTTGATACTTTTATTTTAAATTCAAATCCTGAATCCGTCTTTTTCGCGCCGACAGCCTTACAATCAAACTCAGTATAGCTCAATCCGTAACCAAACGGATAAACGACTTTATTTTTTGCAAAAGTTTCAAAATATCTGTAACCGACATAGATATCCTCTTTGTAAAATGTAAAATCCTTATCACCGAAATTCTCATCTGACGGATAGTCCTCGATGGAATTTGCAATCGTGTCGGTTAAACGTCCGCTCGGACAGACCTTACCGCACAGAATATCCGCGGCGGCATTGCCCGCTTCCATACCGCCCTGCCAGATTATAAGAACCGCGCCGATTTTGCTTTTATATCTTCTGAGCCAGCTCAAATCGAATACTCCGCCGATATTAAGCAATATAACGACGTTGTCGTACGCCGAGGTTACCTTATCGAGCATATCCGCCTCGTCGTCGGCAAGAAACCAGCTTCCCTTTTCTTTTTTACAGTCCCTGTCCTCGCCGGAGCTTCTGCCTATCGTGACAACGGCGATATCATTATTCAGAGATGATAGCCTTACATCGTCTATATCAAGCTCCGCCTCCGGATAATAAAACGGCCAATGCGCCCAAAATCCGTGATTTATCGGATTCTTTTCATCATAATCCTTATAAAACGAGGCAATTTTTTCATCGAGCGTAAGTTTTCCGCAGTTTCTGATACCGTCGGCGACGCTTACTGCATAAGGCTTGTTTACGTCTCCGCCCGAACCATAACCGGCGAAATGCGTCTGATATGAAGTTATTCCGAACAATGCTGTTCCTGCACCCTCTTTAAGAGGCAAAACGCCGTTATTTTCAAGAAGAACCGCACCCTCCGCGGCGGCGGAACGGAAAAGCTCCGAAACCTCAATATCAATATCCCCTCCGTAGGATTCGCGCTTTGTTTCGTCTTGTGAGAGTGAATTTACGAGCGACGCGGCGGTTTTTGTTACAATGCGGTTTATTTTCTTTTTTAAATCCATTATATCACCGTCTTAACTTTTATACTTTTCTATTATATATACAAGACGCGGTTATGTAAAGCCCGAAAATTTTTTTTAAAAATAAAAAAATTTCGATTAAACTATTTACATATCGATAATATTATGATATAATCATTTTCGTTTTGAGGGTGTAGCTCAGTTGGTTAGAGTGCTTGCTTGACATGCAAGAGGTCGGTGGTTCGAGCCCACTCATCCTCACCAGAACCGTCCCGCACGGCAGTGCAGGACGGTTTATTCAGTATGTTAATAAAACTGAAGGTGATATTATGGACGAAGAAAAATGCGAATGTAACGTTTCGGAACCTGAAAAAATAAAGGCAATACGGGACGAAATGCTAACCGACGAGGAAATTGAGGATGTCGCGAATCTTTTTAAAATTCTCGGCGACCCGACGCGCGCGCGAATCGTTACCGCACTCGATAACAAAGAGGTCTGCGTATGCGACCTTGCGGAAGCTCTCGGAATGACCAAGTCCGCGGTTTCCCATCAGCTTGCGATTTTAAAGGCTAACAATATCGTCAAGTCACGCCGAGATGGCAAACATATTTATTACAGCTTCGACGACGGACATATCACGGCTGTAATCGAAATAGCGCAGTCGCACATAAAACATAAGCATTGATTCATATAATCGACATTTGAGAAATATCCGTAGTTTTTTTCGGATATTTCTCATTTTTTTTGAAAAAGCTGTTGACAATTGAATGGTTGCTCAATTATAATACAAATGACAGATGAACAACCGTTCAACTGTTTAATGAATTTATCGATTGAGAGAGGTATGATTACCATGAAAAAAACATACGCTATTGAAGTAGACTGTGCAAACTGCGCCGCTAAAATGGAGGAAGCGGCTTCAAAGACTCAGGGAGTAAAATCGGCCGTCGTATCCTTCATGACTCAGAAAATGAAAATCGAATTTGAGGACGGGGCTGACATCGACTCGACTATTAAGCTCGTACTTAAAAACTGCAAAAAAGTCGAGGACGACTGTGAAATATTTATCTGAGTTAATATTTTAAGCACGGAGCGGATTATCTTGAATAAAAAACAAAAAAAAGTTCTCATACGTATTATAATATCGGCTGTTCTTGTAATAACACTGTCTGTTTTGTTTAAATTTATCGAGTTAAACGTTTGGATACAGTGTGTTCTTTATCTTATCCCCTACATGATTATCGGTTACGATATCCTGAAAAAGGCTGTAAAGGGCATATTCAAGGGTCAGATTTTTGATGAAAATTTTCTCATGGCAGTTGCAACGGTCGGAGCTATCGGACTGGGCGACTTCCGCGAGGGAGCTGCCGTTATGCTGTTCTATCAGACCGGCGAGCTTTTTCAGAGCATTGCAGTCGGCAAGAGCCGCAAGAACATAACCGACTTAATGAATATACGCCCCGATTACGCAAACGTTGAAATCGACGGCAGATTAGAGCAGGTTGACCCCGACGACGTTGAAACGGGCACCGAAATAATTGTAAACCCCGGAGAGAAAGTACCTATCGACGGTATTGTGGTTTCGGGCGAAACCACGCTTGACGCAAGCGCACTCACGGGGGAGAGCGTACCGAGAAGCGCAAAGGTCGGCGATGAAATAATCAGCGGATGCATTAATCTTACGGGCGCGGTCAAAATCAAAACGACAAAGGAATTTGGCGAATCCACGGTTTCAAAAATACTCGACCTCGTTGAAAATTCGAGTATGAAAAAATCAAGAAGTGAGAATTTTATCACAAAATTTGCAAAGTATTACACTCCCGCCGTCTGTATCGGCGCACTTGCGCTTGCGATTCTGCCCCCTGTTGTAAGACTTATAATCGGTCAATCCCCCGAATGGGGAAACTGGATAACGAGAGCGTTGACATTTCTTGTAATCAGCTGTCCGTGCGCACTTGTAATTTCAATACCGTTAAGCTTTTTTGGGGGAATCGGATGCGCCTCGAGTAACGGAATTTTAGTAAAAGGTTCTAATTATCTTGAAGCTCTTTCGGATGCAAAATACTTTGTATTCGATAAAACCGGAACGCTTACAAAAGGCGTTTTCGAGGTAACGGGCGTTTATCCTTCAAACGGATTCGATTCAGACTCGCTCTTATATTACGCTTCATACGCCGAAAGCGGTTCAAGCCACCCTATAAGCATAAGTCTTAAAAAGCATTACGGCAAAAATATCGACAGAAGCAAAGTAACGGACATAAAGGAAATTTCCGGTCACGGAGTTTCCGCATCAGTCAATTCAAAGCAGGTTTACGCCGGCAATATTAAATTAATGAATCTCGAAAATATAATGGTTTCGGACGTTCATGACGAGGGAACGGTCGTATATGTAAGCGTTGACGGAAAATATGCCGGACGAATAGTCATTTCCGACATGATAAAAGACACGTCGAAAAATGCAATTTCCCTCTTAAATCATTACGGAATCAAAAAAACCGTCATGCTCACGGGCGATTCCGAAAACGCGGCGAAACGCACCGCTTCGCAAATCGGAATAGACGAATACAAAGCTCGTCTCCTGCCGGCGGATAAGGTAACCGAGGTTGAAAAACTTCTCGACGAAAAGTCCGGAAGGGAAAAGCTTGTTTTTGTCGGCGACGGAATAAACGATGCTCCCGTACTTTCGAGAGCGGACATAGGAATAGCAATGGGCGCACTCGGTTCTGACGCCGCAATCGAGGCGGCGGATATCGTACTGATGGACGATGACCCCGCAAAAATTCCTCTTGCGCTGAAAATTTCACAGAAAACCTTACGCATTGTTAAGGAAAATATAATATTCTCGCTTCTTATAAAAGCAGTATGCCTGATTTTGGGCGCACTCGGAATTGCGAATATGTGGATTGCAATCTTTGCGGACGTAGGAGTTATGGTTATTGCCGTACTCAACGCTGTAAGAGCCTTAAAATTAAAATAACGGCCAAATAAAGCTTCGGATTATCAATCCGGCCGCAGGCTTCTTTTTAAATTCTGCATTAAAAAATCATTTTCAACCCCTTAAATATCGTCGGTTTTTCGTTAGGAGAAAGTTGACAGTCAATCGAACGGGTATTATAATTATCTATAACAAAGCTAATCGATGATATCATCGACGAAAGCTCAGCATATTCATTTTTTCTTCAAAAGGAATGTGATTTTCATGGCAGAATATAATTCAAATTACAGTCTTTATCTCCCCTGTTATTCAATAGGCTCGGATTGTTATAAGCAAATACCGTATGTCACTCGTTTTTACGGTAAAACGGCGGCGGTCATAGGCGGAAAAACAGCTTTAAGCAAGGCTGTAAAATATCTGACAGAGGGCGTTAAAGGTTCGGACGTTAAGCTTCTTGATTTTATCGAATACGGCGGAAATTCGACATACGAAAACGGCGATAAGCTTATCGCAAATCCAACCGTTCAAAATGCCGATATGATATTCGCCGTTGGCGGCGGAAGAGCATGCGACACGGTAAAATACGTTGCCGATAAGCTTGATAAACCCCTGTTTACATTTCCGACCGTAGCCTCAAACTGTGCGGCAGTTACCGCTATATGCGTTTTTTACAATGAGGACGGAACATTCAGGGATTATTATTATCCGAAACTTGCAAATCACTGTTTCATAAATTCCGCAGTCATAGCGGACTCGCCCGAAAAACTACTGTGGGCAGGTATTGGCGACGCCTTAAGCAAAGAATATGAAGTCGTATTTTCCTCAAACGGTCATACGCTTACGCATACTCCGCTAATGGGCAGACAGATAAGCGGCGTTTGCACAGAACCTCTTCTTGAATACTCCGCCGAAGCACTGCGCTCGATTAAGGAGAAAATGCCTTCGTTTGCGCTTGATCAGGTTACGCTTGATATAATTGTTTCAACTGGAATAGTATCAAATATGATGACAACAGTCAACGATTATTATTATAATTCAACGCTTGCGCACTGCGTCTATTACGGAGCAACCGTTGCAAAATCCGGACATAATCATCTGCACGGAGAGGTTGTTTCACTCGGCGTACTTTGTTTGCTTGAGTTTGAAAAAAGAAATGACGAGGTTAACCGCATTATGAAATTCAATTCGTCAATAGGGCTTCCCGTTTGTTTTGACGATATTGAAATTGACGAAGCGGAATTTGAAACAATGGCGGATAAATTCGTTCAAACTACAGAATGGGCGCATAATCCCGGCTATGTAACCCGCAAAGACTTCATAAATGCAATGAAACGTCTGAATGAAAAGGGTCGCAGATTTAAAAAGGATAAAACCTAAATAAAAAAACTCCGAACGGAAATTCACATTTTCGCCCGGAGTTTTTATTATCGATTTAACAAAACCGGGATCAAATCGAACCCGGTTTTGTTTTTATAATCTTTAAAATTGATTAATAATGCAGCTTACCGCAATCGCACGTTTTGTTTATCCCGAAAAGCCTCCAGAAAAATCTGAATATCTTATAAAAGAATCCGGCAATACCGCTCTTGTGACAAATGCATTTACAGTTTTTAACCTCGGAAATAACCTCGCCGCATATATCGCATATGCCGTCGCTATCCGAATCGGTGTGCCCCTTTGCGGAATTTGCGTCCGCAATTGTATCGGTTTTATCGCAGTACTCGCATTTTGCGGTCTTTGTTCCGTCCTTTGTGCAGCTTGCATTGTTATCGGAAACGTAATTTACAAAGCTATGATTGAGAATAGGAATTTCTTCGCCCTTTTCCAATACGGTTTTGCAGTTTACGCAAATTATATCACCGGTGTAGCCTTTTTCGCTGCATGACGCGTCTTTTGCATTTTCAATTTGAGTTTCCGTGTGCTCACACAAATCTATGGCGACAAAATTAAGTTCGTGCTCCGACGCATACGTCTGAGCCGTGGAATCGGAATAGCCGTAAAAAGTAAATCCGTCGATTTTTCCGTCCTCTGTGAAATCCGAATAACCGAACCCGAATCCCATACTGACATCGGGACTGAGTATCGTTGCGCCCGTAAGCTTATCACATCCGTAAAATGCACAAATGCCTGTTCTCACAACGCCGTCTTCTATAGTTAGTTTCTCAAGCTCTTTGCAATCATAAAATGCGTAATCATATATATATTCAACATTACCGGGGATTGTTACATTTTTAAGTCCATTACAATTACCGAATGAAAATATTCCGATTTCCGTTACGCTGTCGGATATCGTTATACCTGTAAGTCCGTCCTGCTGTACAAAAGCATAATCTCCTATTTCCGTAACGCCGTCGGGAATGACGTATTCTCCCTCACCGTCGGAAAAATACTCTATTAATTTAGTACCGTCTTTATTAAATAAAACGCCGTCAACCGTTTTAAAATTCCCATTTTCGCTGACGTCTATTTCCTTTATTCCGAAAAACGGACAAACGCCTATTTCCGTAACACTGGCGGGGATTGTTAGACTTGCAATCGAGTTGCATTCATAGAATGAATAATTGCCTATCTCTGTCAAGCTGTCGGGTAATGCAATACTTGTAAGTCCAACGCATCTCTCAAATGCCGAGTCGCATATCTTAGTAACGCTGTCGGGTATTATTACACCCGTAAGCTTCTCGCATCCCAAAAAGGCATTGTAATTTATCGATGTAATGCCGTCGGGGATGCTGTATACGCCCTCTTTACCTTGAGGATATACCGCAACAGCTGTCATATCCTTATTAAACAAAACGCCGTCAACCGACTTATAGTTTGCATTTTCTTCACTGACAATTATCTCTTTTAAGTTTGTACAACCGTCAAATGATGAAGCACGCAGATCCGTAACGCTGTCGGGTATTTCAATACTTGTAAGACCCGTGCATCGCGCAAATGCACCGGTGCCTATCTTTGTAACGGTGTCGGGAATCGTTATGCTCTTAATTGAGGTGCAATTGAGAAAAGCCCATGTTCCTAATTGCACAACTTTTTTTCCGTTTATTTCGGCAGGAATTGTGACATCCGTATCCGTTCCCATATACTGCGTAATAGATATCGTTCCATCGCTTAGTCCGACGCACCAGTAATCTCCGATTAGCGTGTCGGCTTCGACCGAGAATGTCATCGAAGCAAAACAGGATAAAACCATAATTACGGACAAAACTACCGATATCGTCCGCCTTCCGAATGTTTTCATAAAAAGCCCTCCGTAAATTCGATTTTTATTTCATAATCGGTATTATATGTTACAATAAAATTATATATTTATTACAATGTTAAAACAAGAACCATATATAATAAAATTACATCTTTTTTCAAGTTCTTTTTGTATCAAAGATAAAAATTACGTTTCTTTTTATCATACTAAACGTCAATATTTATAGAACTTACCTCTCTGTCGCCGTACTCGTTTAAAAAATTCAGGCGAAGCTTTTTACTCGCAGATAAAACGGCAATTTCCAAAAAAAATTCAAAATCTTTTTTTCAACAAATGTCAATTATCTTTATGTGGGATATCATTGGTTTTTTTATATTGCATTTTTTGATATGATGAGTTATAATTATAATGAGAGAAATTTGGAAAAAAGTAAAAGAGTGATTATATAATGAGAAAAACAAAAATTGTATGTACCATAGGACCTGCGAGCAGCGATCCCGAAATATTTACCCAAATGTGCAAAGCCGGACTGAATGTCGCCCGTCTTAACTTTTCACACGGAACGCACGAGGAGCATTTTGAAAAAATAAGCATGATAAAGCATGTCAGGGAACAGCTTGATATGCCGATTGCGATGATGCTCGATACCAAAGGTCCCGAATACAGAATTAAAACATTCAAAAACGGTAAAATTCACTTAAACGACGGGGATACCTTTACATTTACCACAAGGGATATAATAGGCGACAAAACCTGCGTTTCCGTTTCATATCCGCTCCTTGCCGACGAAATAAACGCCGGTGACAGGATTCTTGTCAACAACGGGCTTGTCATTTTTGAGGTAACGGACAAAACTGATACTGACATTTACTGCCGTGTTATCGCAGGCGGCGAGCTTTCGGACAGGAAAAGCATGAGCTTTCCGGGCAAGGTTTTAAATCAGGTTTATTTAAGCGAACAGGATAAGTCAGACCTGTTGTTCGGTATAGAAAATAACGTTGACTATATCGCCGCTTCGTTCGTTTCAAGAAAACAGGATCTTATAGACTTAAAAACGTTTCTGCATGAAAACGGCGGAGACGGAATTGACATTATCGCAAAAATCGAAAACCGCACCGGCATAGACAATATTGAGGAAATATGCGAAGCGTGCGACGGCATAATGATAGGCAGAGGCGACCTCGGGGTCGAAGTGCCGTTCACAGAGCTTCCGGCGCTTCAAAAGTATATCATCACAAAATGCCGTCTTTTGGGCAAACGGGTTATCACCGCTACGGAAATGCTCGAATCGATGATAACGAACCCACGCCCGACGAGAGCAGAAATTTCAGATGTCGCAAACGCTGTATACGACGGAACGAGCGCAGTCATGCTTTCGGGCGAATCAGCGGCAGGCAAATACCCTGTTGAAACGGTTAAAACCATGGCTGAAATCGTAAATGAAACGGAAAAGCATATTCACTATTCAAAGCGTTTCCGCACAGCCGATTTTAAAATTAAAAACCGGGTAGACGCTATCTCCCACGCGACATGCGGAATGGCTATCGACATTGACGCAAAGGCTATCATAGTCACGTCAATATCCGGTATGACGGTCAGAATGGTATCTCGGTTCAGAGCGCCGACCGACATTATCGGTATGGCGACAAATAAAGCGGTATGGTATAAATTGGCTCTTTCGTGGGGCGTTATCCCTGTATTGAGCGAGCGGTTTGATTCTACTGACGTTCTGTTTTATCATGCTGTCAAGGCGGCAAAAAACAGTCTGAATCTCGAAAAGGGCGACAGTATTATCATCACCTGCGGAGAGATAAACGGTCAATCGGGAAATACTAACCTTATAAAAATAGAAACAATTAAATAACTGAACTCGAATTAAAAAAACAGGGATGAAAGACATCATATGCGTCATAGAACTGTATACAAAACCCGGGGCTTGATTTTACGTCAAGTCCCGGGTTTCTTTATTTATTCGTAAATTTTAGACTGAAGCCTTGCGGCGAAGCGTAAGACGCTTCTTGCCTCTTTGCTCGTTACCTTACCGTCGG
>CAVGCY010000063.1:0-5574 GCA_963627915.1 Bacteroidaceae bacterium
CCGTTTATGCAGGGATATTTCGTTTCGCTTCGCTCCACTTCATATCCCTGCATAATCTTGAATTTATAACTTTTTTAAAAAACTTACACACTTTTATTGACAAAGCCAAGTAGGGAGAAATCCTTGCTTGTCCTTTTTGCTGGTGCGTTTATGGTATTCCTAAGACATTGCAAAATTCACTAAATCGTGATATAATACTTCCTATAATTATGTATTATCGGAAGTTTGGAGGTTTTGCCATGAGAGTTTGTTACGATAAGCTGTTTCATATGATGATTGACCGTAAGCTGACAACATCGCAGTTAATGAAAATGTGTGGATTCAGTGCAAATATCATCACAAGACTGAAGAAGAATGAATATATATCAATGGAAAGTCTGGGGAAACTTTGCAGGGAACTGGATTGCAAGGTGGATGACATACTTACCTTTGAATATGATGAAGGCTGAGGAGGCGTAAGTCATGAAATCGAATTTTGATTTTTTGAGCAAGGATTTTCCTGTATTAGCGAACTTCGGAAAGCTGGCTGAACAATACTGCTTTTCTGACGCTAACTCATGCTTAATTAAATTGGGAATGATAGGCGAGACTATCGTCAATTTGATGTTTACATATGATGGGATTGCTCAGCCTTATGATAATACAGCCATTACTCGTATCGATACTCTTATGCGGGAAGGTTTGCTGACTCGTGACCTTTGCGACATTCTCCATGCTGTAAGAAAAGCCCGTAATAAAGCTACTCACGAGAATTATGGTTCTGCTGATGAAGGGAAGACTCTTTTACAGATGACATACAGTCTCTGTGAATGGTTCATGCAGACTTATGGGGATTGGAATTATCAGAATCAACCGTTTGTAATGCCTGTTGAAGCTTCAACAACAGATTCTATTGTGGTTAATAAGGAACAGGAAAAACAAATCGAAGACAAGCTGACAAAAGAAGCGGAAAAAGTGGCAGCTTCTGCACCTAAGATTTCTCAGGAAGAACGTAAGAAACAATCTGCATTTGCTGCCGGAAATCGTCCTAAGTCCGAAGCCGAAACACGCTATCTTATTGATGAGCAGCTTCGCAAGGTGGGCTGGGAAGCAGATACGGAACAGCTTAGATATTCAAAAGGTACACGCCCTGAAAAAGGTCGAAATATGGCGATTGCTGAATGGCCTACCGATTCTCAGGTGGGTAATAGAGGTCTTGCTGACTATGCTTTGTTTGAAGGAACAGAGATGGTTGCCATAATCGAAGCAAAGGCAATTCATAAGGATATTCCTTCAGTTATCGATTACCAGTGCAAAGAGTATTCATCGCTTATTCGAGAAGAAGACAGCCAGTATCAGCTTGGCACTTGGGGAAAGTATAGGGTTCCGTTCACATTTGCTACGAACGGAAGACCGTATCTTGAACAGTATAAGACAAAATCAGGTATTTGGTTCTTGGATTTACGTGAGGCATACAATGCTCCGAGAGCATTACAAGGTTGGATGAGTCCGGATGGTATCAAAGAGCTTTTAGCACAGGACATAGAAAGCAAGAATGAAAATCTAAAACAGATGTCATTTGATTTTCTGACAGACGAACACGGTCTGAATTTAAGACCGTATCAGCTTAATGCTATTAAAGCGGCGGAAAATGCTGTTATAGACGGTAAACAGAGTGTTTTGCTTGCTATGGCAACAGGAACAGGAAAGACAAGGACAGTTCTCGGAATGATATATCGTTTCCTTAAGACAGACCGTTTCCGCAGAATTCTGTTTCTTGTTGACAGAACATCACTCGGCGAACAGGCTCAGGATGTCTTTAAAGAAGTTAAGCTTGAAGACCTTATGACAATTGATGAGATTTACAACATCAAAGGTCTTGAAGATAAAGAAATTGATAAAGAAACACGCATTCATGTTGCGACTGTTCAAAGCATGGTAAAGCGTATTCTGTACAATACAGAGGACACTATGCCGGCTGTTTCTGATTATGACCTGATTATAGTAGATGAAGCCCATCGTGGGTATATCCTTGATAAAGATATGGCAGAGGATGAACTGCTCTATCGTGACCAGATAGATTATCAGAGTAAATATCGTTCTGTCATTGAATATTTTGACGCTGTGAAGATTGCACTTACCGCAACTCCTGCATTACAGACTACTGAGATTTTTGGCGAACCAGTATTTAAATATACATATCGTGAAGCTGTTATCGAAGGTTATCTTGTTGACCATGACGCACCTCACGAATTGAAAACAAAGCTCAGCAGTGAAGGAATTCACTATAAATCCGGCGATACGGTTACTATTTATGACCCTGTAACGGGAGAAATCACGAACAGTGAGCTTCTCGATGATGAATTGGACTTTGATGTAGAATCTTTCAACAGAAAAGTAATTACAGAGCCGTTTAACAGAACTGTGCTTGAAGAAATCGCACGTGATATTGACCCTGAATCTCCTGAAGAACAGGGAAAAACGCTTATCTATGCCGTAAACGACCAGCACGCTGATATGATTGTATCTATCCTTAAGGAAATCTATTCTGAAACGGGTGTAGATAATGACGCAATCATGAAGATTACAGGAAGTGTTGGCGGAGGAAATAAGAAAAAGGTTCAGGAAGCTATTAAACGCTTTAAGAATGAACGCTATCCAAGCGTAGTTGTAACCGTTGATTTGCTGACAACGGGAATAGACGTGCCTCAAATCACTACTCTGGTGTTCATGCGCCGAGTAAAGTCTCGTATTCTTTTTGAGCAGATGCTCGGACGTGCAACAAGACTTTGCTCCGATATTCACAAGACGCACTTTGAAATCTATGACCCTGTTGGTGTCTATGATTCACTTGAGCCGGTTAATACAATGAAGCCGGTTGTAACCGACCCAAGCACTGCATTTTCACAGCTTATCGAGGGATTGGAAGTTCTTGACAACGAGAAAAAGGTCAAAAATCAAATTAACCAAATTATCGCTAAGCTCCAGCGTAAAAAACGAAAAATAAGCAAAGAAACAGAGGCTCATTTTGTAGATTTGTCCGGTGGACTTAAGCCGGATGAATTTATCAAAAAGCTGGAGAGTGAGCCTGCCGAAACAGCAAAGAACAGAATCCTTGCTAATAAGGAGCTTTTCAAAATGCTTGATGAAAAGAAAGGTCATAGCGGCAGACCTGTTGTAATCTCCGATAAGGAAGATGAACTGGTTAGTCATACTCGCGGTTACGGAGAAAGCGAAAGACCTGAAGATTATCTTGACGCATTCTCTACGTATGTTAAGACAAATATGAATGAGATTGCCGCATTAAATATTGTCTGCACCAGACCGAAAGACCTGACTCGTGATGAACTTAAATCATTGCGTTTGACATTGGATAGAAAGGGCTTCACCGAAAAGCAGCTTAATACAGCAATTTCTCAGATGACAAACGAGGAGATTGCCGCTGATGTTATCAGCTTGATTCGCCGCTATGCTATCGGCTCTGTGCTCATCAGCCATGAAGCACGAATACGCAAGGCGGTTGAGAAGCTTGTTAAAGCTCATAAATTCTCAAAGCAGGAAATGAACTGGATTAAGCGTATGGAAACCTACTTGATGAATGAATCTGTTCTGAATATCAAAGTGTTTGATGAAGATGTTCGATTCAAAGAGCAAGGCGGCTTCAAGAAAATTGACAGAGTATTCCAAAATCAGCTTGAGAGCATTGTTTTGGAATTAAATACATATCTCTATGATGACGGAGGAAAAACTGCATGAATACACAGGAAATCGTATCTAAGCTCTGGAATCTCTGCAATGTGCTGAGAGACGACGGTATCACTTACCATGAATATGTTACAGAGCTTACATATATTTTGTTTTTAAAAATGGCAAAGGAAACCGACGCAGAGGGTAGATTTGCCGAGGGTGTTACTCTTGCACAAGGGGACAACCTGACACCGGAAGAAGAAACACATAACAGCGAAAAGAAAATAGTTCAGGCTTACAGCTGGGATATTTTAGTCAGCAAGTCAGGCTTAGAACTTCATGAGTACTATAAAACCATACTTCGCTTGTTTGGAAAATACTGCACAGGACGAGTTCGTGAAATTTATCAGGGAGCGGCTACTAAAATTGACGAGCCGAAGAACCTTGAAAAGATTATCACTACAATTGACGGTCTGGACTGGTATTCTGCCCGTGAAGAGGGACTTGGCAATCTTTACGAAGGACTTTTGGAGAAGAATGCGAACGAAAAGAAGTCGGGAGCCGGACAGTATTTCACTCCTCGTGTGCTGATTGACGTTATGACACATCTGATGAAGCCACAGCCGGGCGAGCGTTGTAACGACCCTGCATGCGGTACTTTCGGATTTATGATTTCTGCAAGCCAATATGTCAGAGATAACACAGATGATTTCTTTTCTCTTGATTCAGATATGGCAAAATTCGAGAAAGAAGAAGCTTTCACAGGCTGTGAGCTTGTGCATGACACTCATCGTCTGGCTTTGATGAATGCTATGCTTCACGATATTGACGGTCAGATTGTATTGGGTGATACTCTCTCAAATGTCGGAAAATCGATGAAAGGATATAACCTGATTTTAACAAATCCGCCGTTTGGAACAAAGAAGGGCGGAGAGCGTGCAACACGTGATGACTTCACATTCCCGACAAGCAACAAACAGCTTAACTTTCTCCAGCACATTTATCGTAGCTTGAAAACTGACGGTAAATCCCGTGCGGCAGTTGTTTTGCCTGATAATGTGCTTTTTGCGGATGGCGATGGAGAGCGTATCCGTAAGGACTTAATGGATAAGTGCAATCTTCATACAATTCTTCGCTTGCCTACAGGCATTTTTTATGCACCGGGCGTAAAGACTAATGTTTTATTCTTTACAAGGGGTAAGACCGATAAGGACAATACAAAAGAAGTATGGATTTTTGACCTGCGTTCCGATATGCCTTCTTTCGGCAAGACAAATCCGCTTAAGAGAGAGCATTTTGATGAGTTTATCGAGTGCTATGCCGATGGAGATTTAAGCAATCGTAAGGAAACTTACAGCGAGGAAAATCCAAACGGCAGATGGCGTAAATTCACTATTGATGAGATTATGGCTCGTGATAAGACCAGCCTTGATATCACTTGGATGAAGAGTAATGACGGCACAGATGACCGCACTCTTTCCGAATTGCTTCAGCAAATCAAAGAGAAGTCAGATAATATTGCAGACGCAGTTGCTGAACTGGAAAAAATCATAGGTGAGGTGGACGAGTAATGGATACCAAAGCATTAAGACAAAAAATCTTGGATTTGGCTATCCGTGGTAAACTTGTACCTCAAGACCCGAACGATGAGCCGGCTTCTGTACTTTTGGAGCGTATACGTGCAGAAAAACAGCAGATGGTTAAGGACGGGAAACTGAAACCAAAGGATATAAAAAACGATACCGTCATCTATAAAGGTGATGATAATTTGCATTATGAGAAGTTCGCTGACGGCAGCGTGAAATGCATTGAAGATGAGATTCCGTTTGAACTGCCGGAAGGGTGGGCGTGGGCAAGGCTTGGAAATGTTAGTACAATTGCACGTGGAGGCTCTCCTCGCCCTATAGA
>CAVGCY010000064.1:0-36472 GCA_963627915.1 Bacteroidaceae bacterium
GGAGAGATATGAAAAACCTGTGTAAAGAAGCCCATGTCAAGCCGGAAAAGGTTTTTCCTCATAACTTAAGACATCTGTTCGCAAGGACATTTTATAACATAGATAAAGATATAGCAAAACTTGCCGACGTCCTCGGTCATTCAAGCATTGATACAACGAGAATCTATATAATCTCCACCGGCGCGGAGCATAGAAGATTAATCGAAAAAATGAAATTGATATTGTAAAAAATACAAAAAAACGCCGCCAAAACCTGACGACATAATCCGTATTATGTTGTAATGATAAAACGGCATGTGTGTGATATTTTGCCGTTGCAATGTCATTATAGCGGATATTAGCAAAGATTTCAAGCAAAATGTAATAAAAACAAGTATTTTTGTAAATAATGAGCAACACAAATACGCCCTTTTTCAAACAAAAGAAAAAAGGCTTTATTTTTCTGCCCTGTTTTTGAGAGATACAAGACGGGTTTTATTTTTAATTGCCGTAGTATTACAACATAATACGGATTATGTTGTAAATGAGGGGTATATTTATGTCCGATAAAAATATTGTTTTTTTATTTGGTGCAGGAGCGGAGACTAATATAAAAGATGGTTTACATTTTCCGAGCGGAGCTCAATATACGAAAGAAACTATTCTAACCAAGAAAAGCAACATGATGAAAATGTTAGAAGCGTTTTACGGTGAAAACATTGTACATGATTTTGCAGAAAAATATAGAAAAGAATTCTTGTTTAGAAATGATAGTAATACATTTAGAACAATTATAAAAGAAGCCATTGAGGATTTTAAAAAGTCGATAGAAAATGATAAAGAAAATAAAAATACTACCCATCACTCAAAAACAGATTCAAATGAAGATGAAAAGAAAAAATATGTTTGTAAAATAGAATTAGAAAATAATAAAAATTCCTTTACAGATGAATTTAGGGAATTTGTTGAAAAGATATATGATTCTGTTGTTGTTGATGAAAAAAATTGCGGGAAAAAATTAACTGAAAGAAAATATGATTATAATTTTTTAGAGGACTATTTTAAATACTACGGTTCTATAGAAAAAGATTTTTCTACAATTATTAAGCCAAAAGAAGCAGGGTGCGTTCGATTTTGGCGGTTGATTAATTACTTTTGGAGCGCATATTTTTCTATAATGATGCCTTTGACAGATTATAGTTATTTAGAAAACGAAGAATACAGAAACAATAAATATGGCTATATTTTAAATAACTTAAATGAGATAATCAGAAAAATATATTCTGAAAACTGGAACGAAATATTGCCGGACGATCATTATTATAAAAAACTACATAGCGAGTTTGCCGAGAATAGCTTTGCATTGACAACGAATTATACTCCGTTTATCGAGAGTATATGGGGTAAGGAAAATTGTTCGTATTTAGCCGGAAGTTTAAAACTAATGGAAGACCCTGTTAACCTCGAGATTATAGATTATTCGCAAGCGAATGCTCATGATGAAGAACGTTTTATTTTTCCGTTTATGATGACGCAGGCGCCGGTGAAACCGATAATAGCTCCGTGTCAAATTGAAGAATATTATCGGGCGATTGACGCATTGAATAAAGCTGATTTGCTTGTACTTGTCGGGTACGGTCTTAATAAAAGTGATAATCATATAACGGCATTAATAAGGAATTACATAATGTTGGATAAAAAGAAAAAATTAATTTATTTAAACTATATCGGCAAAAACGCCCCTAAAGTGAGTACACAGACAATTAATGAAACTGTACAAAATAATTTGCATTTAAATGAAGAAGTATTTGAAAATCAGGTTTTTGTTGAGGTCTTTAACGAATCCGATAAGATAGATTCGTTTTGTGATTATATTAAAGAAACAGGAGGAATTTTGGCATGAAAAACAAAGTTTTATCGATTATCTTATGTTGTTTAATTGTTATCGGGATAATGCCGGTTCAGGCTTTGGCGGCGTATTCCGATGATGATGTTCCGTACGGATATACGGGCATATATACCGCAGAGGATTTAAACAATGTAAGAAATAATCTGTCGGGACGTTATGCGCTGATGGCGGATATTGACCTTACGGAGGCGACGGCTGAGGGAGGCTCGCTTGACTGCGGTTATGGATGGGCGCCTATCGGCGATACGTCTGATAAAAGTTTTTCGGGAATTTTCTTGGGCAGAAATCATACAATTACCGGACTTAGAATTGCGGGTCGAACCGCGGATTATTCGGGTTTGTTCGGACGTGTAAGCGGTACGGTAAAAGATTTAAATTTGACAGATGTAAACATTTCAGCAAAAAATTATGTCGGCGGAATTGCAGGAATATTGACAAACGGCACAATAACTAAAGTTAATGTTTCGGGTTCAATTTCCGGTTCAGGAGGAAACGTCGGCGGTATTGCCGGAAGTTCGGATTGTGGTAGTATATCATATGCGATTGTTTCGGGACTGGTGAAGGGTGGAGGTAGTGTCGGAGGAATAGCGGGATATGCAAAAAATAGCAGTGATGTGATAGGATGTGCTAATTCCGCAAATGTAGAAGCAAGCGGAAGCTGCGTAGGTGGAATACTGGGATATATAAAATTTGATGATGATTTTGATGGTGATTGTAGAATTAACCAGTGTTTTAGCTCCGGCGATATAACGGCAGAAAACTACGCCGGCGGTATAGTTGGTTATTTGACAACAGAAGACAGAGATAGCAGCGGTGATTGTTATATATCAGACTGTTATAATACAGGACTTATAAAAACTACTGGTGGATATGTCGGCGGAATAATCGGAGAAGCGTGTATTTTTTACAACGTGGAGTGCTCGTTAAAACATTGTATAAATGCGGGCGATATTGCCGGAAAAAACAGTGTCGGCGCTATTGCCGGTAACGTAGTGGAGAATTATGGTTCATACAAAGAATATGACTCGTATTATTTAAAAGGAACAGCAGAGAGCGGATGTGGCACTGATTCTAAATCTTATGCAATTTCACTGTCACCGGAACAGATGAAATATGAAAGCAGTTTCTATAATTTTGACTTTGAAAACATATGGGTTATAGATCTTGGTTCTGATATAAAACGTCCGCAGCTGAGAAATGTAAGAGAGGCAGAGGATTCCGGGATAGTAATAGAGCCGGAAAAACATGATGATGTTTTACCGGACGGTTATAAGGGAATCTATACTGTGCAGGATTTATATGCTATAAGAAATGATTTAGAGAGTAATTACATTCTTATGCGGGATATAGACCTTACAGAAGCGACAGCTCCCGGCGGAGATTACGACTATAACGGACAGGGCTGGTTACCGATTGAAAATAGTTTTTGGGCTTTTTGTAACAATGGTTATTCTTGTGAACGTAAATATGACAGTTTCTGTGGAGTTTTTGACGGAAACGGACATACAATTTCCGGACTTAGGATAGAGGGACGAACTGTTGATAATTCCGGATTGTTCGGATATGTTGAAGGCGGTACGATAAAAAATTTAACTTTAAAAGATGTAAATATAAACGCAGGTTCAAATACCGGCAGTATCGCAGGAGCATTTAGTAGAAAAATGTTACCCGAAAGTGAATCATTAATAAATTGTTTTTTTAGTGGAAATGTTAAGGGGACTGATAATGTCGGCGGACTTGTAGGTAATTATTCTATTGTTTACAAAAATTCAAGCAGTAACCCCGCAAGAGAAGATTACTTTCCTGTTGAATATTGTTATTCGGATGGTAAAGTAGAGGGCAATAACAATGTCGGCGGTTTAGTTGGTTATTTGACACACGGAGCATTTTCAGAATGCTATAATAAGTCAAATGTTTATGGATTAAATAATGTCGGCGGAATATGCGGATATTATGATGTTTACGGCGCTTCTAGAAATAATAACATTTATAATCTCGGGGACGTATACGGCGAAAGCAATGTCGGCGGAATATGCGGAAGTTCATATTCTCATTATTTTATTACATATACAAATTGTTATAACACAGGTGTGATCAATTATTTAAATAACACTTATGGTTCAATAGTCGGTTATAAAGACGGCTACGGTTTTGTTGACGGTTGCTATTATCTTAACGGCACAAACAACAAATTCTACAATTGCTATTATTTAAAGGACAGTGCAGACACGGCATGTTCAAGCACTGAAATTTCCGCAACGGTTCTCACCACAGAACAGATGAAGCAAGAGGATTCATTCTCCGGATTTGATTTTAACAATATATGGATTATCGATAACGACGTCGATATGAAATATCCTCAGCTTCGAAATAATATGGAGAACCCCGCAGAGGAGATAAGCATAAAGGATCTGCCTGAAAAACTTACATATTATCATCACGAAGAACTCGACGTTTCGGGACTTACGATAACTGTCAAGTACAAAGGTCTTGACGGACAGTCGGTTAAGACAGTCAGTGCCGATATGGTATCGGGCTATGACCCTGAAAAAGTTGGAGAACAGACATTGACCGTAAATTATCTCGGAGCGACAACAACGTTTAATGTCACAGTTAAGGAACTGCCTGTAGAAGAGGTTATTATCAGCGAAAACAAAATGACGTTGGATATAGGCAAAACCGCAAAATTAAGCGCGTCCGTATTGCCGTCAAACGCAACAAATACGTCCGTTTTATGGTCGAGCAGTGAACCCGACGTTGTCAGAGTAGACGGAAACGGAAATATTACGGCGCTGAAAAAAGGCAGTGCGGTAATTACGGCAACAGCCGCAATCGGAGTCAGCGCATCGTGTATGGTAACTGTATATTTACCCGCAGAGTCGGTTTCTCTTGATAAATCGGAACTGAATATGGACAGAGGCGAGACGGAGATTTTAAAAGCAACGCTTAAACCGATAACGCCGTCCGAGGAAGTTTCATGCGGGTCTGAAAGTGCCGACCCGGCTGAACCCTCGGAAGATATTATATGGTACTCGGAGGATACAAACGTAGCCGACGTTAATGACGGCGTTGTAACAGCAAAAGGCGCGGGAAAGACGAGAATTATCGTAAGAACTACTCGAGGAAAAACAGCGTCGTGCGACGTAAATGTTTATGTTTCAGCCAAAGAAGTAACGATAGACCCGTCTGTCAGTACTATAGACACGCGCGGTACATTAAAGCTGACGGCTAAAATGTCACCGAGCGATACAACCGATACTTTGACGTGGGAATCGTCAGATGAATCAATCGCGACGGTATCGCGTGACGGTACTGTTACTCCGCATAAGCCCGGTACCGTTACAATCAGTGCAAAAGCCACGCACGGAGCAAAAGCGGAAAGAGTTATAATAATAAAAGAGCATAGGCACACATCCGTAAAAATTACAGGTACTCCTGCGACGTGTACTAAATCGGGACTTACAGACGGTGAAAAGTGTTCGGTATGCGGTGAAGTTATTAAAGCGCAGAAGAATATACCCGCATTAGGACACAAGGAGGTCAAGATTACAGGCAAGTCAGCGACATGTACCGCAAAGGGACTTACGGACGGTGTGAAGTGTTCTGTCTGCGGTAAGATTCTTACAGCGCAGAAAGAAATACCGGCATTGGGACACAAGAAAGTTAAGATTGCGGGCAAATCAGCGACATGTACCGCAAAAGGACTTACGGACGGTGTAAAGTGCTCGGTTTGCGGTAAGATTCTCACAGTGCAGAAAGAGATACCGGCATTAGGACACAAGGAAGTTAAGATTGAAGGCAAGAGTGCAACTTGTACGGAAAAAGGACTTACCGACGGCACAAAGTGTTCGGTCTGCGGTGAAATCCTTACAGCGCAGAAAGAGATACCCGCATTAGGGCACAAGGAAGTAAAGATTGCGGGCAAGGCTTCGACATGTACGGCAAAAGGACTTACAGAGGGTACGAAGTGTTCTATTTGCTGTAAGATTCTTACAGCGCAGAAAGAGATACCCGCGTTAGGACACAAGGAAGTTAAGATTGCGGGCAAGGCTGTGACATGTACCGAAAAAGGACTTACAGACGGTGCTAAGTGCTCAGTCTGCGGTAAAATTATTACAGCGCAGAAAGAGATACCCGCATTAGGACACAAGGAAGTCAAGATTGAGGGCAAGAGCGCAACATGCACCGAAAAAGGGCTTACAGAAGGTACAAAGTGTTCGGTCTGCGGTGAAATAATTAAGGCACAGGAGGAAATACCGGTAATTGCTCATAAAGAAGAAAAAATAGCCGGTAAGTCTGCAAGGTGCACCGAAAAAGGACTTACCGACGGCGCTAAGTGTTCGGTTTGCGGTAAGGTTCTCACGGAGCAGAAAGAGATATCAGCGTTAGGACATAAAGAAGTCAAGATTGCGGGCAAGAGTGCAACGTGTACCGAAAAGGGACTTACGGACGGTGCTAAGTGTTCGGTTTGCGGTAAGGTTATCACGGCGCAGAAAGAGATATCTGCGTCGGGACACAAGGAAGTCAAGATTGAGGGCAAGAGCGCAACATGCACTGAAAAAGGACTTACAGACGGTGCAAGATGCTCGGTCTGTGACAAGGTCATAAAGGAAATCAAGGAAATTCCCGCCCTCGGTCACAGCTTTAAAGACGGCGTATGCACGGTATGCGGAGTGATTGACCCCGATTATAAATTAATGCTTAATTCGGACAGCAAGCTGATATTAAGCGAGGAAAAAGCCATGGTATTCGTTATTCCCGAAAGCACAGGCGGAATGACCGCGGGTGATTTTAAATCGCAGTTCACCAATAAAAATAATATCAGCATTGATGATTCTGCGATAATCACAAACGGTTTAAAGTTTAATTTCGGGGATACCGAATATTCGATAATCGTAAAAGGCGACGTTAATGCCGACGGTAAAATCTCGGCGGCGGACGCGAGGGCGATTTTAAGAATCGCGGCAAAGCTCGAAAGCCCCGACGATGTTACAAAGGAATCTGCGGATATCGATTCCGACGGTAAGGTAACGAGCAAAGAGGCAAGAAGCGTTTTACGCTTCGCCGCAAGACTTCAGTCTAAAATTTACGAATAAATGAAGAAACCCGGGACTTGACGTAAAATCAAGCCCCGGGTTTTGTAAACAATGATTTATTTGCGTAAAATATATGCACCCCGGAGGCGATGGTCTGCGGGGTGCATAGTTTATATCGGGTTTATGTCAGGTTCAGGTGAAATCGAAACTCGCTTTGTATTCATGTTAATGCTTTTTATTTGGAATTATATTACAGTTTCCAGCTGACGGCTTGCGTTCTGGTATCGACAAAGCGCCTGTAAATGCCGTCTTGTTCCATGAGCTGCTCGTGCGTTCCGAGCTGTGCGACGCGTCCTTTGTCCACGACCACGATCTGATCCGCGTGCCGCACGGTTTTCAGTCGATGGGCGATCATGATGATGGTTTTCTCCTTCGTGAGCGCTTTCACCGCATCTACCAGTTCTTTTTCGTTCTCAGGGTCTACGTTGGCGGTCGCCTCGTCGAGGATGATGATAGGCGCGTCCTTCATAATGGCTCTGGCAATGGATATGCGCTGCTTCTCGCCGCCCGAAAGACTTGCGCCGCCCTCGCCGATAACGGTATCGTAGCCGTCGGGGAGCTTCATGATAAAGTCATGGCAGCATGCTTTTTTTGCCGCCTCGACGACCTCCTCGCGGCTTGCGTCCTGACTGCCAAACTTGATGTTGTTCTCGATTGTATCGGCAAAAAGATAGACCGATTGAAACACAAATGCGAAGTTTTCCATCAGGCTGTCCATGCTGTAATCCTTCACATTCACGCCGCTCAGCGTGATCTTGCCTGAGTCAACGTCCCAGAACCTTGCGATCAGGCTGCAGAGAGTGGATTTGCCGCCGCCGGAGGGTCCGACGATTGCTGTGGTGGTTTTCTGCGGGATGGACAGCGAAACATCGTCGATGATTTTTCTCTTGTCGTAGGAGAAGGAAACGTGCTTGAGCTCGATATCGTGATTTTCCGGTTTAATCTGCTTTCCATCGATGTCCATAGTATCGAGTGCGAGAATGTCGTTTGCCTTGTCCACGCACACGCTGACGGTATGCAGAAGGGAAGAATAGCTTCCGGCACTTTCAAGGCTTGCGTACAGCATAAATGCCGAGATTGTCATGCCGACGGCGTAAACTGCGCTCATTGTGCCGTTTATGAAAAAATACGCGCTGCATGCCACGATGACGGCACCGGTGATTTTGGTAACTGCCGTCTGAAAGAAGTGATAGGGTATAAAGGTGAGTTCCATCTTCGTGTTGACTTCGGCACATGCCATGTTTGCGTTGTTGAGCTTTTTTGCCTGCGCACCGAGGAGATTATAGGACTTCACCTCCGCGATGCCCTGAACGTACTCCATGATCTGATTGACCAGCTCCGTGTCACAGGTAACCTTGTCTTCGGAAATGCTCTTGCCTGCTTTCTGCATTCCGGAGTTTATCAGAAAAAAAACAAGCACGCCGACGGCGGAAATTAAGCCTACCCGCCAATCAAAGCAGAGTATCATAAGAACAATCATGGAGGTTTCCAATATTCCCTGCGTCGTCAGCATGACCACACGGGTCGCAACGTCGCCGAGTGCCTCCATTGTGTTGGTCGTGATCGAGGATATTTCGCCGATGCCGTTGGCGTTAAAATAGCCCATAGGCAGATAGCGCAGATGCTCCGCGATTTTGATTCTCGCAAAGGCGGCGGCATTGTATCCGCCCTCTGTCTGAAGCACCGTTGAAAATCTCTTGCACAGCACGCCGACCACAACGGCGGATGTCATGATGAGCAGCGAACCCCGGATATATTTTACCATGGCTTCTCCGCTCATAAGCCCTATCAGAATATACATGACGGCGGGTATTTTCATTGCCGAAGCAAGCGCTTCTATAAGTCCTATCACCATGGACAGTTTAAATTTATTGCCGTTCTCCCTTCCACAAAAGCGGAAAAACTTTGCCAGTACATCAAACATTTTCATTAGCCTCCTTTACGGCGTCCTTTGCGGAGATATGCGCCTGCCACATTTGCCTGTAAAGCGGGCAGGAGCTCAGAAGCTCCTCATGCGTTCCGCAGTTTTCGATTTGCCCGTCGTTGACTACAAAGATGCAGTCGCTGTCCTTCACGGTGGAGAGCCTGTGCGCAATGACGATGAGCGTCTTTCCCGCGACGAGCCTTGCAATTGAGTTTTGCAGCATCGCCTCGTTTTCCGGGTCTGTATATGCCGTCGCCTCGTCGAGAATTACGATGGGAGCGTTTTTAAGCATGGCACGCGCAATGGATATTCTCTGCCGCTCGCCGCCCGAGAGATGCCCTCCTGCGCCGCCGACAACGGTGTCAAAGCCGTTTTCCAGCTGCATGATAAATTCATAGCAGCCGCTTTTCTTAGTGACTTCAATGACCTCTTCGTCCGTGGCGTCGGGTTTGCCGTGACGGATGTTTTCCATGACAGTTTCATTGAAGAGATAGTTATCCTGCGCTACATAGGCGATTCTGCCATTGTATTCCTCCAAGGACAGCTGTCGGATATCTGTACCGCCGATCTTAATGCTGCCGGAGGACGCATCCCAGAAGGAGGCAATCAGTTTAGCGATGGTCGATTTGCCGCTTCCTGACGGTCCGACGATGGCGTTCACGCTGCCGGACGGCAACTCCATATCTATACCGTGCAGGACCTCCTTGTCGCGATAAGCAAAGCGAACGTCTTGGAGTACGACGGAATTGCCGGCCGGAGCAGCGACGCTCTCATTCGGGCGCTCGAGTTCCGGCTGTACGAGTATATCGGCGACCTCGCCGACGATCACATCTATCTTGCCAAGGTCATCCGTATATGAGCCCACGGTAATCAGGGGACCGACTATGCCGAGAGATAAAATGACGCAGACAATAAAATTTGAAAGCGGAAGAGTCCCGTTTGAAACATACAGCGCACCAAGCGGCAGTACCGTCAGCAGTGTGTACGGCGTTACGGTCATCATTAGTCCGTGGAAAATCGAGCAGCGCCGCATCCAGCTGATAAAGGAATTGGCATATTCCTTTGCTGCCTTTGTAAACTTGGCGTAAGAGCTCTCTGTTTTTCCGAATGCCTTTATAACTTCGATGCCGTCAATATATTCGACCGCTGCGTCGTTGAGTTCTTTTGTGGCTTTCACGGTTTTTTCAAAGCTCGGCTTAAAGTCGATCATCATTCCGGCGTACGAGGCAAATCCGGCAACTATGGGGAGCAAAGACCAGAGCGCAAGCCGCCAGTCGATCATAAAGAAGTAAATGAGAATGATAATCGGAGCAAGAAGATTTGAGGTAAACTCCGGCACAATATGCGCAAGCGTTGTTTCAATGCTGTCGATGCGCTCGACCATGATGTTCTTGAAGCTGCCGGAGGGCGTGTCTTTCACAAAGCCCAGCGAAACTCTCGCCAGCTTATCGCAGCACATTTTGCGGATATTGGACAAAACCGCAAAGGTTGCCTTATGGGATAGGGTCGTGGACGCGGAATGCAGCAGTTCCGCCCCTATAAATGACAAGGCAATGAGTCCTGCCTTCATCAGATATTGCGAAAGCTCTTTTTCGCTGCCCAGAAACATTCTGACAATATCCGCAATCAGAAAATACGGAATGATTTTCAGAACGACATTGCCAACGGCGAACAATATGCTCCACAGATACATTGACTTTTGCGATGTCGACCATTCGAGCAGCCAACCTACCCATGATTTTTTCTTTTCTTTCATACCTACATGCTCCTTTGATGAATTTGTGAACTGTATTTCAGTTAGGATATGCTAACCGACGCTTAAAAAAACAAGTGACCGACCATCGGCCGCCTGTTTTTAAATGCCGAAGCTGTATATACGCCTTGCAATTATGACGTTTTTTGCGGGAATCTGATGCCCAGCAATCTCTCCCAGCCGCCGGTCTGAAATTCCTTCAGCTGAGCGATGTTTACCTTTGCGGTTTCCATGTCCATATCATGCTCGATGATCTGAAAAACCGAGGAGAAAAAACCTGTGGTGACCATATGCAACAGGCTTTTGTCTATAAGCGGAATATCAATTCCGGCTTTACGCATGGTATTCATATAACGGATGGTTGACTGCATCTCTCGCTCCACCATGCCGTGGATAAAGTCTGCGTATTTTCCGCTGTCACCGCATTTTAAGAGCAGGCGAAAGCTGTCATAATTATCATAAACATAATCGATGATTTGTTCTATCCCTTCTTCCGAGAATGCCGCCATGTGATCGGTCTGCTCCTGATGTGAAAGCTCTTCAAACTCCGATAGCACATCATCGTAAATTTGATATATGTGCTCCACATACGGGTCTATAAGCGCGTCGAACATACTTTCCTTTGTTGGAAAGTACTTATAAAAGGCGCCCGTTGTGAGTCCGGCATCCTTTACGATACTCCGAAGCGACGCGCCGTCAAGTCCGTCCCGCAGGAAATGCCTTTTTGCCATACTTAAAATGTTTTCTCTGGTATTGTCAGCCTTAACGGACATCTCAGCACTCCTTTTTTGTAAAATATAGCGTTGTTATATAGCACTGTTATATTATATAATGAAGAGAAGCGCTTGTCAATAGGCGGTGAAAAAATCAGGCAATACCGCATTAGTCTGTATATTTATCTTTTTTTGTAATTTGCTTTTTGGTACGATTTAAAGTATAATTTAATTGCAGAGGTTTTCTGTTTCTTTAGATTGCAGAGAACGATTATAATTATCATATAGGTGGTGGGATGATGTACAATCCGCAGATAGAAACATTCATAAAGGTTGCTGACGCCGGCAGCTTTAACAAAGCGGCAGAGGAACTATATATCACGCCGACTGCCGTTATTAAGCAAATCAATCTGCTTGAAAGCTCGCTTGACCTCATTTTGTTTGAGCGTACGCACCGTGGGTTGATACTGACGGACGCAGGTAAGTCGCTTTATCAGGACGCAAAATATATAATCGGCTATTGCAAGGACAGTGTTGTCAGAGCTAAAAATGCAATGAGCGAGGGGAAGAATGTTATCCGTATAGGCTCATCTCCGATGACGCCCGCTCAGCTCCTCATGCAAATGTGGCCAAAAATTCAAGAGCAATGCCCAGACATTAAATTTGAAATTATTCCGTTTGAAAACACACCCGAAAACGCTAAAGAAATACTTGCGAATATGGGCAAAAACATTGATATTGTCGGCGGAATATTTGACGATACAATGCTTAATCTCAGAAAGTGCGAGGGTCTGCAATTATCCCGTGAGCCGTTTTGCTGTGCCGTATCCATTCACCATAGGCTTGCACAAAAGAATAAGCTGCAGATTAGCGACCTGTACGGAGAAAACTTACTGCTTATGCACCGTGGATGGAGTAATTATGTTGACCGGCTGCGTGACGATATTTGGCAAAATCATACGGAAATACATATTGTCAATTTTGATTTTTACAACATGAGTATATTTAACAGATGCGAAAATACAAACGATGTTTTGCTTGCGATAGCGGGCTGGGCGAATGTTCATCCTTTGATTAAAGTAATTCCCGTTGAATGGGAATATAGTATTCCGTACGGACTTTTACATTCGCCGAATCCGAGCGAAAATGTCAGACGGGTTTTAGACGCGGCTAAAAATACAGTTAAAACCAAATAGACAGTTATAACCTAAAGGTATATGCTGAACAACAAAACGAGACTTCATATGGGGTTTCGTTTTTCTTATAATACGGTTGAAAAGAAAAATAAAGGAGTGCAGATATGAAAAATTTGAAAGCATTACTTATAAACGTCAGCCCAAGAGCGAAAGACCGTATTTATATGGTATTGACCGAGCTGAAAAACACATTGGAGCAAGAGGACATTGAGGTTGAACTTATTCATGTAGGGCATAAGGATGTGCATGGCTGTATCTCTTGAAGAAAATGCAAGGAAAACAGATACAGAGATGAAAATGTATCGCTCGATGAAATCATAAAATTAAATTTTCGGGATAGGAGAAAAAGCTATGAATAATTTTGTTTTTGAAAATTCGTCAAAGGTATATTTCGGCGAAGGCTGTGTAAAGGAATATCTTTCAAATATTCTTTCAGCTTACGGCGACACGGTTATGCTCTGCTACGGCGGCGGCTCGATTAAGAAAAACGGTATTTATGACGAGGTTATAACCGTACTGAAAAAAGAAAACAAGGCAGTTGTTGAGTTTAGCGGTATTCCGTCAAACCCGACCTACAGCAAGGTGCTTGAGGGGGTTAAGCTTGCAAAAGAGAGCAATGCCGATTTGATTCTTGCAGTAGGCGGCGGAAGCGTTATGGATTGCTGTAAGGCAATTTCACTCGGTGCAAAATATGACGGCGATATTTGGTCTGACTTTTGGGCAAGACCGGGCGTGATTGACTTTAAGCCGTTGCCGCTCGGTATTATCGTTACCGTTTCGGGCACGGGCAGCGAATGTAACGGCGGTGCGGTAATCACAAACGAAGAACTTAAAATCAAAACCGGCAGAGATTATCCTCAGCTTAACGCAAAATTCGTTATGCTTGACCCGACCTACACTTACAGCGTTCCTAAATTTCAAATGGTATCGGGTGCTTTTGATACTCTTTCACACATTATGGAAATCTATTTCAGCGAGCCGAATGAAAGCAATGTTTCGGATGATATATCCGAGGCTCTTATGAAAAATGTTATCACAAATTTGCGTGCCGCTATCAAAAATCCCGAAGATTATACAGCAAGAAGCAATCTGATGTGGGACGCTGCAATGGCTGAAAACCGTATTATCAAGCTTGGTAAAAAGACGGACTTTGAATGTCACCAAATGGAGCATCAGCTCGGCGCATACACGAACTGTAACCACGGTGCGGGTCTTGCCGTTCTTCACCCTGTTTATTACCGGCATATTTGCAAGGCAGGCGAAAAGAAGTTCGCTCAGTTTGCAGTTAATGTTTGGGGCATATCAAATGACGGCAAAACAGATGAAGAACTTGCAAAAGCAGGTGTTGAGGCTCATGCTGATTTCATTAAGGAAATCGGTTTGCCGACAACCTTTAAGGAGCTTGGTATCGATGAAAATATCAACCTTAAAGAAATTGCAGACTCCTGCGGCATTGTGACGGGTGCTTACAAAAAGATGACTCACGAGGAAATATTAAAAATTTTTGAAGAATGTAAGTAAACCCTTGACCTAAAGTTAACTTTAGATATTACAATAAAATTATTAAAAAGAAAAGGAGTAACTGTTATGGAATTTACAAAGTTAAATAACGGCGTTCAAATGCCGATGCAGGGTATCGGAACATATTTGCAGTCCCCCGACGAGGCGGAAACCTCGGCAACCTACGCACTCAAAAACGGCTGTCAGCTTATCGATACGGCAAACGCTTATTGCAACGAAAAAGCAGTAGGCAGAGCAATGAAAAATTCGGGCATTGACCGTAAAAATATTTTTCTCGAAACAAAGCTTTGGCCGTCATTTTACGAACAGGACGACGCAGTAGACAAAACTCTTGAAAGACTTCAAACAGATTATATTGATTTGCTTTTAATTCATCAGCCTGCCGGTAACTACATTGCAGGATATAAGCAAATGGAAAAGGCATATAAGGACGGCAAGGTTCGTGCAATCGGTCTTTCAAACTTTAAAGAAAAGCAGATTTGCGAAATCTTGAATATATGCGAGGTTAAGCCGTCGGTTCTTCAAACCGAGGTACATCCTTATTATCAGGAAAAGGAGCTTAAAAAATTCCTTTCTCACGAGGATATTAAAATTCAGGCTTGGTATCCGCTCGGTCACGGTGACAGTACACTTCTTAACGAGCCGCTCTTTAAGAGCCTTGCAGAAAAATACGGCAAATCTACGGCGCAAATCATTCTTCGTTGGCATATTCAAGACGGAAACATTGTTATTCCGGGTTCAAAGAACAGCGACCATATCAAAGCGAATTTTGATATTTTTGATTTTTCGCTTACAGATAAAGAGATGGCAGAAATATCATCACTTGATAAAGGCGTAAGATATTATACCTCCACACCCGAAATGCTTAAAAAGTATCCCGAGATGATACCTCCTGTTGACGAACAAAAATAATTAAATTAAAGGAGATTACCGTTATGAAAAAATTAAATTCAATTCTTTTAGCGCTCGTGCTTGTATTTTCTTTTGCCGCTTGCTCAAATAATTCCGATAACGGTGCAAGCACTGCAAGCTCTGCTACTTCTGCTCCGACTGACGCACAATCTGCCGATGAAACCACCGATAATAATACAGACAGTTCTTCAAACAGCAAAATCCTTGTTGTTTACTATTCCGCAACAGGCAGTACAAAAGCCGTTGCCGAAGCTATCGCAGACGCCGCCGGAGCGGATTTGTTTGAGCTTACGCCCGTTGACCCTTACACAAGCGATGACCTTAACTGGACGAATGACAACAGCCGTGTAAGCGTTGAACACAATGACGAAAGCAAGCGTGATGTGCCACTTACAAAGACTGCACCCGATAATTGGTCTGATTATGATACAGTATTTATCGGCTATCCGATTTGGTGGGGCATTGCCGCATGGCCTGTAAACAATTTTGTTAAGGATAATGATTTTACGGGTAAAACCGTCATTTCGTTTTGCACATCAGCATCATCAGGCTTAGGTCAAAGCGGCGAGCTTTTAGCTGAAATAGCAGGTACAGGCAATTGGAAAAACGGCGAAAGATTTTCTTCGGGCGCTTCATCAAGCGATGTTGAATCTTGGGTAAACGGTCTTGACCTTAAATAAACTTTACAAATTTGCAGCTGTGCTTTTGACGGTTACTGTTACGGTAATGACGCTTTCGGCTTGTTCAATTAATGGCAATTCTCCGAGCAGTTATACAACAAATATAACAGCCGAAAGCTCGTCAAAAGCACAAGCCGCTCAGCCTGCCAAACAAAATTATGCCGTCACAAACGGTACGGATACTTACCGTGGCTTTGGCGTTGACAATGTTTTGCACAGCGACAATAACTGCGATATTCATTTTAATCTTTATATTCCGAAAAGCTATGACGGCAGTAAGGCTTATGCTCTTTTCATCACCTTACCGGGTTATGAGGGATTGTATTTTCAAGGCGGCGGACTTTTCGCAGAAGACAACGCCGTTATGTCTTGGCTTTTCGGCGAACATTAAACTATTATGAGAGGTAACATTATGAAAATTCTTTTTATTAACGGCAGTCCGAACGAAAACGGAAATACTGCTAATCTTGCCTCAATTCTCTTGAACGGCAAGGAATACGAAACGCTTAATTTAACTGATTTTACAATCGGCTCATACGGTCAGACTTTACCTTATGACGGACTTGACAAAGTGATTGAAAAAATGAAAGAGGCCGACGCAATTGTTATCGGCTCTCCGCTTTATTGGCACAATATTTGCGGTTCTGTTCGCAATGTTTTAGACCGTTTTTACGGCAAGGTTGACGAGAGCGAGCTCTCAGGCAGAAAGTTCTATTTTGTATTTCAAGGTGCGGCGCCCGAAAAGTGGATGCTTGACGCGGGCGAATACACGATGAAACGCTTTGCCTCTCTTTACGGTATGGAATATATGGGAATGGCAACGAACAGCAAAGAGGCTAAAGATTTAAGTAAAACCGTATGAACTCAAAAACAAAATTAAAACTAAAGCAGATAGTTGATATTTTAATGATATATACGGTAAAAAATGTTACAACCGGAAATGACGCGGTTGTACCGCCTGTTAAAGACGTTAAATCAAATTAAAACAACCGCCCCGAACGATTCTTTTCGTCCGGGGCAATTTTATGTATTCTCATTATTTATAAAGACCTTTTTGTTTTAAGAACTCCATAAATTCGGGATAAGTTCCTTTTGTGAACGCGTCCTTTTTAAACGTATAGTAAAGGTTTGCGGTTTTTGATTTAATAACGATAAGGTGTTTCGTCTCATACGCTTTTTCCATGTTATTCAGCGGAACCTCGCTATATGCCCCGTTGTACGATTTGCAGAGCAATGCGTCGTTCGTGACTTCCGTTAATCCCCCGGAAATTCTTCCGCTGTTTAATTCTTTCTGACGCTCAAGTTCCCGTTTAGCGTGGTTTTTTACGTTCAAAACCAAATATACGTCATACATAATTATCAGAATCAAAAAAACGAAAACGCCGACGGCTTTTTCGATACCGTCCGTAAAAAACACGCAATACAGAACCGTCAGAATATACAATGCGTTTATAAAGTAATAGAACGGATTTCTGCGCATAACCGACGCTTGAAATTCAATCATTAAAGGCAGATTATCTGCAAAATCATTGCAAAAAATAACGTCCATGTCAAACTCTCCGCTTTTTTTATTTATTTTATCACAATAATATTCAATTTGCAATTGCTTATTGATTAAATCTTTGTATGCGTTTATAATATACACACCGGCAAATATAAAACTCAGCTTACCTCATAAATATAAAAACAGGGAGAATAAAATATGAGAGATTTTAACAGATCCGGCGTTATGATTGATATGTCAAGAAACGCTGTTATGAACGTTAAGTCAGTCAAAAAAATGATTGATATCAATGCTCGTCTCGGTTTTGATTTTATTATGCTCTATACCGAGGATACATATGAAATAAAGGATCAGCCGTATTTCGGTCATTTGAGGGGCAGATATACATCCGAAGAATTAAAAGACATCGATTCGTATGCCCGTAAAAAAGGTATCGAGCTTATCCCGTGCATACAGACGCTTGCTCATTTGGGCGCGATTATGAAATGGCCCGCATATAAAGAAATCAACGATTGCGCGGACATTTTGCTTGCCGGTGACGAGCGCGTCTATGCGCTCATCGATTCTATGTTTAAGTCGTTGAGCGAGAATTTTACAAGCAGAATCGCAAATATCGGCATGGACGAGGCTCATTTTATCGGACTGGGCAAATATATGCAGATTCACGGCATAAGAAACAGGCTTGATATACTGCTCGAACACCTTCAAAAAGTTTCGGAAATTGCGAAAAAATACGGCTTTGAGCTTTTAATGTGGGGGGATATGTTCTTCCGTCTTGCAAATAACGGAAATTACAACGGAAACGTTGATTTGTCCGTAAAATCCCGTATTCCCGATAATGTTACGCTTATTTACTGGGATTATTATTCAAAAGATAAAAAACATTATGACGAGAATATAAAAAATCATAAAGCCGTTGACGAGAACGTCTGGTTTGCCGGCGGACTGTGGACATGGACGGGATTTACTCCGCATAACGAGGCTTCGATTGAAAATTCGATTGCCGCAATAGAGAGCTGCCGTGAACACGGCGTTAAAAACATTATAATGACAATGTGGGGCGACGACGGCGGCGAATGCTCAAGATTTTCCGTGCTTCCCTCAATGTATGCCGTATCGGAATTTTTAAAGGGCAATACCGATATGAAGTCTGTTAAATCCGGGTTTTATAAGGAATTTGGTATAAAATGGAATGATTTTATATTGTTAGACCTGCCCGACACTCCGAATAACGAGAACGGAAAAATTAACGATCCCGAGAAATATATGCTTTATTCCGACTGCTTTATGGGCATAGCCGATTCGACCGTCAGACGGGGCGACGGTAAAAAATATGCTGATTGCGCAAAGAAGCTCAAAAAATGCGTCGGCAATGAGGAGTTCGGATTACTTTTCGCGTCCGCAATGGCGTTATGCGACGTTCTGGAGATTAAATACGAACTTGGAGTCCGCACGAGAAAAGCATATAAAGAGAATAAAAAATCACAGCTTAAAAAATTAATCGGAGATTACGACGAGGTTATATCACGTATTGAATTGTTTTACGATATATTCGAGCGTCAGTGGAATACGGAGAACAAGCCTCACGGATTCGACGTTCAGGATATAAGAATCGGCGGAACGCTTATGCGTATTAAGCACTGTAAAAAGAAGCTTGAAAGCTATATAAACGGTGAAACGGACGTTATACCCGAGCTTGAAGAGCCGGTGCTTGCATATAAGGGCAACGAGCCGACGGATATAAATAACTTCTGTAATATCGTTACCGCTAATGTTATGTTTTTTCAATAAGATTGATAAACAGAATTAAAAAGCCGTGAACTCAGCCCTTAAAAGCTTGGGTTCACGGTTTTTTATATTGTTTTTTTTACAAACTCTTTTAATTTATTATTCTTCTAATATTTTTCCGTCGGTTGAGATAACGGCAATGCTCCAGGGAATGAATTTACCGCTTGCAATTAACGCCTGTTTTACTGCGTTTGCAAGTCCCGAACAGCAGGGAACTTCCATTCTTGCGACGGTGACGCTTTTTATATCGTTGTTTTTTATAATCTCTGTAAGCTTTTCGGTGTAGTCAACGCTGTCAAGCTTCGGGCAGCCAATGAGCGTTATGCGGTTTTTGATGAAATCATTGTGAAAATTTCCGTATGCGTACGCCGTGCAGTCAGCGGCAATAAGCAGATTTGCGTTGTCAAAATACGGGGCGTTTACGGGGACGAGCTTAATCTGAACGGGCCACTGCGAAAGACGGCTTGAAATTTTCTCGTTTTGAATATTTGAACAGCTTTCGCTTTCTTCATTATTATTTCTGTTAAATGATTTTATATTTGTTCCCGGGCATCCGCAGGGGAGTTTCTTTTCCGATTGCTCTTTCATCTTTTTTGACTCCTTTACAGCATTTTCATCGTATGCGTCAGCTTCCCGTTCCTCAAATGTAATTGCGTTTGCCGGGCATGCGGGCAGACAGTCGCCCAGACCGTCGCAGTGATTTTCTTTCGTAAGACGGGCTTTGCCGTCTATCATTTCAATCGCGCCCTCGTGGCACGCTTCTGCGCACAGTCCGCATCCGTTGCATTTTTCTTCGTCTATTTTTATAATTTTTCGTATCATGAATAATCCTCCGTTTCTATGCATGTATAATATAACATAGTATTTAAAACAAATATGTTGTTTTTGCAACAAAAATGAGGTTTTTTTTATGAAATATAATACGATGATTTTAAAGCGAAGCATACTTTTTTCGGGTATTGACGAATCTCAAATTCCCGCGGCGCTTGCTTGTCTGGGCGCTGAAATGTCCTCATATGAAAAAGGGGAATATGTGTTCAGACAAGGCGATTACGCGGACTGCGTATGCATTTTGCTTTCGGGCAGGCTTCATATAAGAAATGAGGATTACTGGGGTAACGGGAGTATTTTAGGCAGAATAGAACCGGGCGATATGTTTGCCGAAGCTTACGCCGTGCCGGGAAGCACGGCGATATTAAACGATGTGACGGCGGTCGAGGACAGCGAGGTTCTGTTTCTCAACGTTAAAAAGCTTTTTTCGCCTAATGAATGCACGTGCGGTATTCACGGGCTGATAATCAGAAACCTTGTCTATGTTATATCGGAAAAAAACAGGAATCTTGTAGCAAAGCTCGGATATATGTCAAAGAGAACGATAAGAGAGAAGCTGACGGCATATTTATCCGACGAATCAAAAAAGCAGAACCGTCCGTCGTTCGATATTCCGTTTAATCGTCAGCAGCTGGCGGATTTTCTGTCCGTTGACAGAAGCGCAATGTCAAAGGAACTCGGAAAAATGAAAGACGAAGGGCTTATTGAATTTCGTAAAAACAATTTTACTTTAAAATGCTTTAAATAAAGATTGTTTTTTATATTGTTATATATAAATCAACGCTTAGAGCTGAAATTATTATGAATATTGCAAATAAAATATTGACTTGAACGGTAATTTATGCGATAATTTTTAGAGTAAAAAATGAATGGAGGATATTTGATGAAAAGAATAAAACCTTTTTTGAGTTTATTTCTGTCGGTAATAATGCTTTTTTCGGTTTGCCCCGGTGTTTTTGCGTCAGATACGCATATTGCCGAAAGCTCCGTAAATTCAGTTAAAACGAGTGATTTTTTTGCTCCGGTTAAAAAATTCGTACAGATGATAATCAGCGTTACTTGCAGATTATTTAATAATTTGTTCGGAAAGGATGAAAGCAATATCGAAAAAGCGGCTGAAACTGAAAAATCATGGGAGGAAGCCGATACGGATTTTATTATTGAGAATCCCGAAACGGAAATTAAGGCTCAAACATGGATTGCAAACGAGTTGACGTTTGAAAGCGAAAAAACATATGCTGACAGCTTCAGCGATATAACGCTGGATCTTGTTCTTATCGGCAGCGGCAGAAAATACAAAGTGCCGGGATTCTGGGACGGCGGAAACACGTGGAAAATCCGATTTGCATGCCCGTCTGCCGGCGACTGGTATTTTTATACGATATGCTCGGATGAGGGTAACGATATTCTTAACGGACGTACGGGAAAGGTCGTCTGTACAGAATATGACGGCGAATATGATATTTATAAAAAAGGATTTGTTACGTCAGCTACGTGCGAAAAGTATTTAACATATGACAACGGCGAACCCTTCTTCTATCTCGGCGACACTCACTGGGGCCTCGGCGGAGAAACGCAGGATATGGTGAAAACAATATGCGAAAAAAGATGTGAGCAGGGCTTTACCGTTATACAGTCTGAACCTATCGGCGCCGGATTCTGCGTTGAGGACGGAGTAACGCAGTCGGATATCGATGGGTTTAAAGCGTATGATTTAAAATTTAAGACTATTGCGCAGTACGGTTTTGTGCATGCAAACGCAGAGTTCTTCTATCCGTCGCAGATGGATGTGCTTATAAATAATTTCGGCGGATATTCGGACAAAACGATTACTTCCGAGGCTGACTCGGAACAGCCGGAATTGAAAGAATTGAGCGATGAAGCTAAACAGTATATTGAAAAACTGTGCCGGTATTGGGTCGCTCGCTACGGTGCCTATCCCGTTATATGGACTCTCGGACAGGAAGTGGACAATGATTTTTACTATGAACGGGGAGAGCATCCGAATTGGGGCGAGGCCAACAATCCGTATAAGTTAGTTGCCGAATATATTGCGAAGTACGACTGTTATGACCATCCGTTAACGGCTCATCAGGAACATACGGGCGCAGTTTCTGCCTACGGAAACGGCGACGGTACATCGGAGAGTAAAAAAGTTTACAATGAAAGTGCGAAACCGTCAGCGTTCCGCAATGTAAGCGAACATACTTTTTATGCGGTGCAGTGGTCTCCGTCGAAGACCGAGCAGTTTAACGTTGATATTACAAAGGATTATTGGTACAATTCGCAGGGAAAACCCTCGATAAATTATGAGGGAGCATACTGCGGTCTGTGGACAAAGAATTTCGGAGCAAGAATGCAGGGATGGTGTTCGTATCTCAGCGGAATGTACGGCTATGGCTGGGGCGCTCAGGACACATGGTGTTACCTTAATCCGTACTCGGAAAACGAGGACACATCCGATGGCGTTGATACAATAACACAGCAGGAGAAAATTGACGCCGACTGGCAAACTGCGCTTAATTATGAGAGCGGATACCAGTGCGGATATATGGCGGATTTTCTTCAAAGCACACAGTGGTATAATCTTATTCCCAGATTTGATAACAAAGCATATTTTACTCCCGGCGTAAACGTTTATTACGCATATGCAAGTACTGCCGACAACAGTAAGATAGTAGTATATTTTTATTCGTTCAATGATGAATCCGTTGCTCAGAATGCTAATTCAAGCAATATCGGAGCGGTTTCAACCGGAACTGTAGGAAATCTTGAAAGGCGTCAGGAATATAAATATAAATGGTTCAACCCGATAACGGGCGAGTATACGCAGGAGGGTACGTTTGTATCGTCATTCGCCGGAACATGGTATGCCGGACAGAAGCCGGGTACCGACATGGTGCTTTATATTGAAAAGCTATAGCAAAAGAGAGCCGAACTCCATAAGCCCAAAACGCACCGGCTCGCGCCTCTGAGAACGGTTTTTTCCTTGAAATACGTCATTCAAGTTTCTTTAACGCAGCCGAAGCGGAAAGAGGGTGGATATAAACCTTATGGATTCAGCTACCTTTTGCTATAGCAGCTGTCTGTAAAAGCAATTCATATAAAAAACGAGCTTCGTTTTGCGCGGGGCTCGTTTTTATATGAATATTATTTACATCGGCAATACCGCGGGACTGCATTTTCCGTCATGCCTTCCCGGTGAGATTTTTTTGGTTCGTGTAATATAAGCCGACCGTAACGCTTGCGGCGAATATCCGTTCAATGCGGTTGACTTTAAAAATTTCTTATTATAAAATAAGAGAAAAAGTTACGCAGGTGCAATATGAATACATCAAAGCTGATAAGCGATATTTTCTTTCCCGAACGGTGTGTTTTCTGCGGGAGAAATCCCGTATTCCCGGGAAAAATCCTTTGTGACGAATGTGAGGAAAGTATTGAATTTATATGCCCTCCGCGTTGTCCGAAATGCGGTCGGGAATCTAAAAAATGCAGATGTAAAAATCTGCGCACATTCTATAAAGAACTGCGTGCTCCGTACTATAACGTAACATCCGTCCGGCGTGCCGTTGACAGATGGAAGTTTTACGGCGGGACGGAGTGTACGGAGGTTTTTGTGCGGGATATGCTGCCCTTATACGAGGATGAAATAAATTCCGGACTGTTTGATTTCGCAACGTTTGTCCCTGCATCAAAGTCAACGATGGAGAAAAGAGGTTTTAACCAGTCCGAATTGCTTGCCGAGGTCTTTTGCGCGTATGCATCTATTGAATGCAAGGACTGTCTTGTCCGAACATTTGAAACGCCCGCGCAGCATTCTCTGCCGAGATATTTAAGACTTGGAAATTTACTCGGCGTGTTCGAGGTCAGAGATCGACGAGAGGTTTGCGGAAGAACGGTTTTACTTATAGACGATATAAAAACAACCGGTACCGCGCTTAACGAATGTGCGAAAATGCTGATGATTGCCGGAGCTGAGGAGGTCTGTTGCCTTACTGTTACGCTCGGATAGTTTTTGCGTTTGAAACCGAGAAGGGATTTTCTCTGCTCTTTTTGAACGCATTATCATTTATATAAACATTTTTAAGCATTGCGGAGTCTGCGATTTCCTTATTCATGTTCGTCGATATATTCGGGAGTAAAAGAATCCGACGGTTGCCATGTATTATTTGAGCCGTCTATCACATCCGACTGGATATCGTATATCGAATTATAACTAATGAAAATATTATATTTATTCATTAATCGATCTTTTGTCTGTCGATTTTTTAGCCCGAATTTTAAGCGCCGTCATCATAACCGCCGAAAAAACGAACATTACGACGCACATTCCCTGCCAGAACGTTACGCCGAAAAATCCGTGACGCATAACTTCGTCATAATACCTCATATATTCCCACATAAATCTTATTACGCAGTAAACGGCGGTTGTCAGCGGATAATTAAATCCCGCGGGGACGTTTTTACCTTTTTTAATATAAATCTGCGTCAGGACGAGCATTATAATCATGCTTGCAGCCTCGCAAATCTGAACGGGAAAAACGCGCATATTCACAATCGGATTATAAATGCCGTTTTTGTAAGGTATACCCATGCAGCAGCCGTCGAGAAAGCATCCGAATTTAGCGCACGTAAGCGTTATGTAAACGCCCGGCGTCAGCATATCGAGATTTCTCAAAACGCCGTTTTTTTCGATAAGAAGGAAAACCGTCATAAAAACCGGAGCAAAAATTACCGCACCGAAAACAGAAACCGTGCTGTTTGCCGTCTCTCCGATTTTAAGACAGTACGCATTGTAAATATCGGCCATCAAAAACGCGCCGACGATTCCGCACAAAAACATGCAGACTGTATATATAACGGTTTTTTTCTTCGTAAGAGAATAGCTGCCGCACGTTTTTAAATTTATAAGCAACGTTATGAAAAATCCGGCGGCGTATGTAAGATAATAGAAATATTCGCTTGATTTAAACATTTTTAACGTCCTTAAAATTCAATATCGGCAATAACCGGATAGTGATCCGACGGATATTTATCGCCGAATTTGTCTGTTATAACACGAAATTCCTTTACGCTCTTAACGCCCTTTTCAAAAATGTAATCTATAATCTCCCGTGCGCATTCTCCCTCTCTTATCGGAATGTCAAACGCATGGAAGGTATAACAATCGTCGGTCATTTCCGCGCAGTTTCTCGCGTCGGAAAATCCCGCGTCAATCATACGCTTATAAGGCTCGCTTGACGGCATGACGTTAAAATCGCCCGTAACGATAACGGGGACGGATGTAACCTCTCCCGCCCGTTTTGCAATAAGCTTCGCGCCCTCGCTCATCGCAGTCTGTCCTTTATGATCCAAATGCGTATTGAAATGGGCAAACTCCTTTTTTGTCTTTTTATCTCTCAATACGGCGTACGAACATATTCTCACGCACGCCGCGTCCCAGCCTTTTGAACCTGCGGTTTCGGGGGTTTCGCTCAGCCAGAAATTACCCTTCGATACGACGTCGAATTTATCTTTTTTATAGAATACGGGAGAAAATTCGCCGAGCCTTTTCCCGTTTGCCCTGCCGACTCCGACATAATCATAATCCGTAAGAGCCGCGCACAGCGCATTCATCCAGCGGTAATGCGCCTCCTGCAAACCGAACGTGTCGGGATTATATTTTTTAATGACGGAAATAACCGTTTCCTTTCTGTTTGTCCAGTAATTTTTGCCGCTTCCTCCGCAGAGGATATTAAAGCTCATAACTCTCATTTTTGTTTTTCCTTTCGATTTAATCAGACGGGAATCGAATATGTGCCGCCTGTCGGTTTAAGTTGTTTTAACGCGTCTTTTTTTCTTTTTCCGTTCTTAGTTTTCTCGTTATCTCCATAGAAAAAACGCATCCGCAGTAATCCTGTCTGTAAAGATTATGGATTTTTGACAGTTCGATGGAACGTTTATATCCGTTTTTCTTTTTAAAGTCAGAATAAAGATATTTTACGCCGTATTCTTCTCCAAGCCGTCCGCCTGTTTCGTTGAGCTTTTCCGCGTTCTTGTAAGGACTTATCGATAATGTCGTCGTAAAATAATCGAAGCTCATGCTTTTTGCAAGCAAAGCCGTTTTTTTAAGACGCATTTCATAGCATTTGAAACAGCGTTCTCCGCCCTCGGGTTCCGATTCATGACCCTTTGAATTGCTATAAAACAATTCGCTGTCGTACTCGCCGGCAATTATTTCAATATTTAAATTCATCTCGTTAACAAGTCTTTTAAGCTCCGATAGTCTGAAATCAAATTCCTCTCTCGGAGAGATGTTCGGATTATAAAAAAATATTGTAATATCGAAGAATTTATTAAGATATTCGAGAACATAGCTCGAACACGGCGCGCAGCATGCGTGAATAAGCAGCGTAGGTTTTATCCCGTCTTTTACGTTTTTTTCGATAATATCGTCAAGCATTTTTTGATAATTTATTTTTTGCATAGGCTCACCGTGTTTATTGTACTATTTTTTTATTCGATTGTAAACAGCGTTGTGTAATATTAACGTTGACAAATTAAGCATTATGTTCATATTGAACATATAAATAATTAGTCTGTGCTAACTATTTGTGCAAGGCAATAAATTTGATTTTTCGACGAAAAATAATTAAAAAACGTATTGACAAAAAACAATAACATGAGTATCATATGTATTGGTTAGCGAGTGCTAACCATAGTTTCGACCCGTCGGTTAGTCTTTACTAATTCTTGGCGTTCGGTTCGGGCGGGTACGGAAAGAGGAGATTAGAATGATGCCTTTAGCATTGGCGGATGTCGGCGAGGAAAACACGATAAAAAAAATCGGCGGCAGTCCCGAGGTAAAAAAACATCTCGAAAATCTCGGCTTTGTAGTCGGGGGAAACGTCATGATAGTAAGTTCGCTCAACGGTAACGTTATCGTTAACGTTAAGGATGCAAGAGTTGCTATCAGTGAGGAAATGGCTCGAAGAATCATGGTTTGATTCTTAATTTATAAGGAGGAATATGCAATGAAAACACTTAAGGAAGCAAAAATCGGCGAGACATACAAAGTCGTAAAGCTTCACGGCGAGGGCGCGGTTAAACGCCGTATCATGGATATGGGCATAACCAGGGGCGTTGAAGTTTTTGTCCGTAAGGTTGCGCCGCTCGGTGACCCGATGGAGGTTACGGTAAGAGGTTACGAGCTTTCGTTGAGAAAAGCCGATACCGAAATGATTGAGGTTGAATAAACAGGCATTCATAGGGGTGCGTAACCCCGTTTTTTAAGGGTATTAAGTTAGTAAATGCTAATCACAGAAAAAAGAAAAGAGGAAAACAGAATGGATAATATCCGAATAGCGCTTGCCGGTAACCCGAACTGCGGTAAAACAACTTTGTTTAACGCTCTGACCGGTTCAAATCAGTTTGTCGGAAACTGGCCCGGCGTTACCGTTGAGAAAAAAGAGGGTAAACTTAAAAAGCATGACGGTGTTATAATTACCGACCTTCCCGGTATTTATTCGCTTTCGCCGTACACTCTTGAGGAGGTTGTAGCGAGAGGCTATCTTATTGACGAGCGTCCCGACGCGATACTTAACATTATCGACGGTACGAATCTTGAGAGAAACCTTTATCTTACAACTCAGCTTGTCGAACTCGGCATTCCCGTCGTTATTGCCATTAACATGATGGACGTCGTTAAAAAGAACGGCGACAAGATTAATACCGAGGAACTTTCAAGACAGTTGGGATGCAAAATTGTAGAGATTTCCGCTCTTAAGGGAACAGGAATAATGGAAGCCGCCGAGGCTGCAATTGACGCCGCAAAAGGAACAAAAACAATCCCCCAGCATAGTTTTTCCGGCTGTGTGGAGCACGCTATCGCGCATATCGAGGAAGCGGCGGTACATAATATGCCCGAGGAACAGCAGAGATGGTATGCTATCAAGATATTCGAGAGAGACGATAAGATTCTTGATAAGCTCAATATAGACAAGTCAGTTCTCGAACATATCGAAAAGGATATCAAAGCGGCGGAGGAAGAGATGGACGACGACGCAGAGTCCATCATTACCAACGAGAGATATATTTATATCGCTTCGATTATCAAGGCTGTATATAAAAGAAAATCGAAAGAAAAACTTACAACATCGGATAAGATAGACAGAGTCGTTACAAACCGTTGGCTCGGACTTCCGATATTCGCGGTTGTAATGTTCCTTGTTTACTATATCGCAATGGTAACGGTAGGAAGTGCGGCAACGGACTGGGCTAACGACGGAGTTTTCGGCGACGGCTGGCATCTTTTAGGTATAGGCACAAAGGCTTATACCGCAGAGGCTGACGATTATTCGGCGGCGTCTCAGGCGATTCAGGCATTTTTGCCCGACATGGATTTTGAGGCGGAGGATTTTGACGGTGCAAGCGCTCTTTCTGAAATGGAGGCGTTCAAGACTGACGCTGAGAGTGCGGAGATTGACGTTGAGGACGAGGAAACCCTTGCAATCAATACAATGACGGTTTATTATTCGGCGGTTCCCGAGGATCTGTCGGAGGAACAGACGGAAGAAACGATTGCAATGTCTTATCTTGACGCCGTTAAATATTTCGAGGAGCGTTATTCGGCAGATGCGGAAAACGCTTTTGCGGAACCTGATCCCGCGTCCTATGGCGTATGGGTACCAGGCGTTCCGGTTCTTGTAGGCAGCGGACTTGAAAAAGCCGGCGCTCCCGATTGGCTTTCCGGACTTATCAACGACGGTATCGTAGCCGGCGTCGGCGCTGTTCTCGGATTTGTTCCTCAGATGCTTGTTCTGTTCTTCCTGCTTGCATTCCTTGAGGCTTGCGGTTATATGTCGCGTATCGCATTCGTTCTTGACCGTGTGTTCCGTAAGTTCGGTCTTTCCGGTAAATCGTTCATTCCCATGCTTATCGGCGTTGGATGCGGCGTTCCCGGTATTATGGCTTCCAGAACAATTGAAAACGAACGCGACCGCCGTATGACAATCATGACTACGACATTTATTCCCTGCGGAGCTAAGGTTCCCTTTATTGCAATGATTGCCGGAGCAATCTTCGGCGGCTCGGCCTGGGTTTCAACCGGAGCATACTTCATCGGTATGGCGGCTATTATCGTTTCGGGTATTATGCTTAAAAAGACAAAGATGTTTGCAGGCGATCCCGCTCCGTTCGTTATGGAGCTTCCCGCATACCATCTTCCCACTCTCAAGAACGTTCTTCGTTCAATGTGGGAGCGCGGCTGGTCTTTCATTAAGAAAGCCGGTACAATCATTCTTCTTTCAACAATCCTTGTTTGGTTCACCACTTACTTCGGCGTAGCAGACGGAAGCTTCCGTATGCTTGACGAATCGGAAATAGATTCTTCAATTCTTGCCGTTATCGGTTCTGCCATTGCCTGGATATTCAAACCCCTCGGCTGGGGCAATTGGCAGGCGGCCGTTGCTTCAATCACCGGTCTTGTTGCAAAAGAGAACATTGTAGGTACTCTCGGTATACTTTACAACGGTGCAGAGGGAACGACCGTATATCAGAACATCGCTCAGGCGTTCACTCCCATTGCGGGCTTCTCGTTCCTCGTATTTAACCTTCTTTGCGCTCCCTGCTTCGCTGCAATCGGCGCTATGAAGCGTGAGATGAACAACGCAAAGTGGACATGGTTTGCAATCGGATATCAGTGCGGATTCGCATACTGCATAGCTCTTATGGTTAATAACTTCGGAAAACTTTTCTCCGGAGCAATCAGCGGAGCGGGCGACATTGTTGCTTTGATATTTGCATTTGCAATTCTTGCCGGTATGATTTACATGCTTGTACGCCCCTATAAAGAGGCTACAAAACTTACAGCCAAGGTTAAGACGTCAAAGAAATAATTTAAAAATATTCAAAAAATATTCAATGAGAGGAGCATGTCGAATATGTTTGCATGGATAGCTGAAAATATAGGTACGATAATTATCTGTCTTGTGCTTATCTTGATTGTCGCGGTTATAATTGTTAAGCTCGTAAAGGATAAGAAGAAAGGCAGAACGACCTGCGGCAATAACTGTGCGCACTGCGCAATGGCAGGCTCCTGTCATCAGCACACAGAAGAAAAGAAATAGTTAATTATGCGTAAGAAGCGCCGATGCGCTTCTTACGTGTAATATCCGGAGGTTAATATGACCGATTATCAACGATCTCTGACGGCGTCTAACATTCTGTATCTGTTGACGATGCTCGAAATTGATAAAGCCGGAAACGAGCTGAGATGCACCCGTATAGCAAATATGCTTTCTCTTTCAAAACCGAGCGTTCACAGCATGATGAACGTTTTTACCGAAATGGGACTTGTTGTCAAAGGGGCTGCCGGAGCGGCGTTCTTTACCGACCGCGGGCGAGAAACCGCTGAACGAGTTGAACGGTATTACAATGTTGTTTCGGAAATTTTGCGCAGAGATTTTCCTGGAATATCGGATATAAAGAGTGCGTCGTGCGCTTTGATTTCCGGAATGGAAAACGAAAGTCTTGATAATCTCTGCAAAAATGTTTAAGCAATACAATCGATTGATTTTGTATCGGAGGCGTACGGTTATGGTTCAGACTGTTGTAAAAATAAACGGCATGGCTTGCTCCATGTGTGAAAATCACATACAGGACGCCGTAAGAAATAATTTTAATGTTAAAAAGGTTTCGGCTTCTCACTCAAAGGGAGAGTGTGTAATTATTTCCGAAAACGAGCCGGATTCCGATAAGCTCAGGAAAATCATAACCGATTTGGGCTATGATTTTATTTCGGCCTCGGCGTCCGGGTATGAAAAACACGGACTATTCTCCCGAAAAAAATAAGCAATTCTTTATTGTGCATATTCCATAAAAAGTTCTTCGGCGATTCTTAGAATCTGCCGGGGAATTTTTTTGATTGCAATGTTGTTATCGTACCTTGACAACAGATGATAAACATTATAAAATTGTAACAGAATATTTGTTCTGTTGCGGAGATAATAAATGGATAAATTTGTTTTGCATTCAAAATTTCAGCCTACGGGCGATCAGCCTCAGGCGATAAAAACGCTTACTGACGGAATTAATAACGGTTATAACGAGCAGACTTTACTCGGAGTTACGGGTTCGGGTAAAACGTTTACCATGGCGAACGTAATAGCGCAGGTTAACAGACCGACTCTTATCCTTGCTCATAATAAAACGCTTGCGGCTCAGCTGTGCAGCGAGTTCAGAGAATTTTTTCCGGAAAATGAGGTTGAATATTTCGTATCGTATTATGACTACTATCAGCCTGAGGCGTATATTGCACAGACCGATACTTATATAGAAAAGGATTCGGCCGTAAACGACGAGATAGACAGACTTCGCCATTCGGCTACATCGGCGCTTTCCGAACGCAGGGACGTTATAATAGTTGCGAGCGTTTCATGCATTTATTCGCTCGGCGATCCCATAGATTACAGAAACATGGTTATTTCCTTAAGGCAGGGCATGGAGAAAAGCCGTGATGAGCTCATACAAAAGCTCGTTGAAATTCAGTACGAGAGAAACGATATCAATTTTATCAGAAATAAATTCAGAGTCAGGGGAGACGTTGTCGAAATTTTTCCCGTTTATACGTTTGAATTTGCGATAAGAGTTGAATTTTTCGGTGACGAAATAGACAGAATCTCGGAGTTTAATCCCGTTACGGGCGAGACTAAGAACGTTATTTCGCATGTTGCGATTTATCCCGCGTCTCATTACGTTATAGCTCCCGAAAAACTCGAAAATGCGATTGCTCGTATAAATGAGGAAATGCTTTCCCAAGTTGAAAAATTTCAAAAAGAGGGTAAGCTTATCGAGGCGCAGAGGATAAGACAGCGTACGGAATACGATATTGAAATGTTAAGAGAAACGGGATTTTGCAAGGGTATAGAGAACTATTCCGCCGTTATGTCAGGCAGAAAACCGGGTGAGCCGCCTTTTACTCTTATAGATTATTTTCCTGATGATTTTATCCTTTTTGTCGACGAATCGCATGTTACGCTTCCTCAGGTCAGAGGTATGTACGCAGGCGACAAATCGAGAAAGGACAGTCTTGTAAATTTCGGATTCAGACTTCCGTCCGCTTACGATAACAGACCGCTTACTTTTGATGAATTTTATTCAAAGGTCGGGCAGAAAATATTTGTCAGCGCAACTCCGGGCGAATTTGAGAGAAGCAGGAGCAAATGCGTCGCCGAACAGCTTATCCGTCCTACGGGATTGCTTGACCCTGAAATTGAGGTTCGCCCCGTTGACGGTCAGATAGATGATATTATATCTGAAATTAATATAAGAAAGGAGCGCGGAGAACGCGTTCTTATTACAACTCTTACAAAAAAAATGGCGGAGAGCCTTACGGACTGTCTTGACGGCTTCGGTATAAAAGTACGCTATATGCATTATGATATAGATACGATTGACCGTATGGAGCTTATCAGGGATTTAAGACTCGGCGAATATCAGGTTCTTGTCGGAATAAATCTTTTGAGGGAGGGACTCGATATCCCGGAGGTTTCGCTTGTTGTAATTCTCGACGCGGACAAAGAGGGATTTCTCCGTTCTGAAACGTCGCTTATTCAGACAATCGGCAGGGCGGCGAGAAATGCGGACGGAAAGGTTATCATGTACGCTGATTCCGTTACACCGTCAATGGAGGCCGCTTTGAGAGAAACAAACCGCAGACGCGAAAAGCAGATGAAATATAATTCAGAACACGGCATAACTCCGCAGACGATTGTAAAGCCCGTCCGCGAAATTCTTGAAATAAGTTCAAAGAATGACGTTGATAAAAAATCGCACAAACGCATGTCGCCGAGGAAACGTGCGGAGCTTATCGAATCTCTGACAAAGGAGATGAAGGCGGCCGCCAAGATACTTGAATTTGAGCATGCTGCATTTTTAAGAGATAAAATAGAAAAACTTAAGCAGGGAAAATAAAATGGCAGAAAAATATATTACGGTTAAGGGCGCAAGAGAGCATAATCTTAAAAATATCGACGTTAAAATACCGAGGGATTCGCTGACGGTTTTTACCGGACTTTCCGGTTCGGGTAAATCGTCGCTTGCTTTTGATACGATTTACGCTGAGGGACAGCGCCGTTACGTCGAGTCGCTGTCAAGCTACGCGAGAATGTTTTTAGGACAGATGGACAAGCCCGACGTCGATTCCATAGACGGTCTTTCCCCCGCGGTTTCGATAGATCAGAAAACGACTTCAAAAAATCCGCGTTCTACGGTAGGAACGGTTACGGAGATATACGATTATTTAAGGCTTTTATATGCGCGCGTCGGTATTCCTCACTGCCCTGTGTGCGGCAAGGAGATTAAACAGCAGACGGTTGATCAGATAGCCGATTCGGTGCTCGATCTGCCTGAAAAGACTAAGATTCAAATTCTTGCCCCGATTATAAAGGGCAAAAAAGGAACGCATGCAAAGGAACTTGATTCGGCAAGACGTTCGGGCTATGTCAGAGTCAGAATTGACGGCAGCGTTTATGATTTGTCGGAAAGAATAGTTCTTGATAAGAATATTAAACACAGTATCGAGGTCATAGTTGACAGACTTGTTATAAAGGACGGAATAAGAAGCAGACTTTCCGACGCTGTGGAACTTGCTTCCAAGCTGTCGGGCGGAACTGTTTTAGTCGTTGATTCCGACGGGAACGAAACGTTGTATTCACAGAATTATGCATGCCCCGAGCACGGAATCAGCATTGACGAGCTGTCTCCGAGAATGTTTTCATTTAATAATCCGTACGGCTCGTGTCCGACATGTACGGGACTTAGTTTTTTTATGAGAGTCGATCCGGAGCTTGTTATTCCGAATAAGAATCTTTCGATAGCCGAGGGGGCTGTTAATGCGACGGGCTGGTCAAAAAGTGAAAAATCGTCTATTGCTAAAATGTATTTTGACGCGCTCGGAGAAAAATACGGATTTGATTTGAATACGCCCGTTAAGAGTATTCCCAAAGAGGGGCTTCACGCTCTTTTATACGGAACGGGGAATGACAAGCTTAAAATGAAGCGTTCGACCGAATACGGAAGCGGAGTTTATAATACTGCTTTTGAGGGAATTATTAATAATCTTGAAAGACGGTATAATGAAACGACGAGCGACTGGGCAAGAGCCGATATCGAGCAGGTTATGACAAAATGCGCATGCCCGACGTGTAAGGGCGCACGACTTCGTCCCGAAATGCTTTCCGTAACTGTCGGCGGAATAAATATTGACGAATTTGTAAGAATGAGCGTTACCGACGAGCTTAATTTTCTTGACGCGCTTGAATTTACGGACAGGGAAGCCATGATTGCCGAACAGATTATAAGAGAGGTTAAATCAAGACTTAATTTCCTTGTAAGCGTCGGACTTGATTATTTAACTCTTGCGCGTTCTGCGGGTACGCTGTCGGGAGGTGAAAGTCAGCGGATCAGACTTGCAACGCAGATCGGCTCGTCGCTTATGGGGGTTCTGTACATTCTTGACGAGCCGTCCATAGGACTGCATCAAAGAGATAATGACAAACTCATTGATACTTTGAAGCGTCTGCGGGATATCGGAAATACTCTTATCGTTGTTGAGCATGACGAAGATACGATGTATGCGGCGGACTATATTGTCGATATAGGACCCGGTGCGGGAATCCACGGCGGAAATGTCGTTTGTTCGGGTACGGTTAAGGATATAAAAAAATGCAAGGCGTCCGTTACCGGACAATATCTTTCCGGAGTAAGGAAAATTCCCGTTCCCGAAAAGAGGCGGACAGGCAGCGGCAGATTTTTAAGCGTTATGGGCGCTGCGGAAAATAATCTTAAAAATATTGACGTTAATATACCTCTTGGTGAATTTGTTTGCGTAACGGGCGTGTCCGGTTCGGGTAAATCATCGCTTGTTAATGAAATAATATATAAGAAGCTTGCGGCTGAACTTAACAATGCGAAGAAATTCGCCGGTAAGCATAAGGAATTCAGAGGTATTGAATATCTTGATAAGGTTATAAATATAGATCAGTCGCCGATTGGCAGAACTCCGCGGTCGAATGCCGCTACGTATACGGGCGTATTCAATGATATAAGGGAGCTTTTTGCTCAGACCCAGGACGCAAAAATCCGCGGATATACTCCGAGCCGTTTTTCGTTCAACGTAGCCGGAGGCAGGTGCGAAGCATGCCAGGGCGACGGTATTTGTAAAATCGAAATGCATTTTCTTGCGGATGTTTACGTTCCGTGCGAGGTGTGCAAAGGGGCAAGATATAACCGCGAAACGCTTGAGGTCAAATACAAGGGAAAGAACATTAACGATGTTTTGAATATGACTGTAGAAGAAGCCATGTCATTTTTTGAGCCGATACCGAAGATTTATCGTAAAATTAAAACGCTTTATGACGTAGGGCTCGGTTATATAAAACTCGGACAGCCTGCAACCGGTCTTTCGGGAGGCGAGGCTCAGAGAGTCAAGCTTTCGACCGAGCTTTCAAAACGGGCTACGGGCAGAACGATTTATATTCTTGACGAACCGACGACGGGACTTCACACGGCGGATGTTCACAGGCTTATAAACGTATTGCAGACGCTTGCCGACGCTGGAAATTCGATACTTGTTATAGAACATAATCTTGACGTGATAAAAAGCGCGGACTGGATAATCGACCTGGGTCCGGAGGGCGGAAACGGCGGAGGAACCGTTGTCGCTGAAGGTACGCCGGAGGATGTTGCACAAGTTAAGAACAGTTATACGGGACAGTATCTCAAAAAAGTATTGGAAAAATAAAATAACAGAACAGCAAACGCACCGAACCGTAACCATTCAAGGAAAACGGTTCGGTGCATATTTTTATTCAAAGCCGGAGAGATGGGGGGGGATTGTATTTATATTCCGCTTTTTTGATAATTTAAGCGGAGGCGGGAGAGATGAAATTATCATTTGAAATTATAGATGGGTTTAAAGGGTATTTGGTTGATAGCGGCAAGAGCGGATATACGGTTGAGAAGTATGTAAGGGATGTGTTGAAATTCAGGGGATTTGTCGGTGATGAGGAGATAGAAAAAGAAACGGCGGGGGAGTACAGGGATTATCTTTTAAAAGAGGGGTACTGTGTGCGGAGTGTAAATTCCATGCTTTCGTCTGTGAATGCTTTGTTTGAATTTTTGGGCAGGCAGGATTTGAAGGTAAAGACGATAAAAATGCAGAGAAGCGTTTACTGTCCCGAGGATAAGGAGCTGACAAGGGCGGAGTATCAGCGGCTTTGCGAAGCGGCGAGGAGAAAGAAAAATAACCGCCTTGAACTTATAATTGAAACGGTATGCTCAACGGGTATACGCATAGGAGAACTTAAATATATTACGATCGAATCGGCGAAACGGGGCGAAGCGGTCGTAACGCTTAAGGGCAAGACGAGATTTGTTTTCATACCGAAAGAGTTAAAAAGAAAACTGCTCCGATATGCGCAGGAGCAGAATATTAAATCGGGTATGATATTTGTAACAAAATCCGGCAGAGCGATAGACAGAACCAATGTATGGAGAGATATGAAAAACCTGTGTAAAGAAGCCCATGTCAAGCCGGAAAAGGTTTTTCCTCATAATTTACGTCACCTGTTCGCAAGAACGTTTTATAACATAGATAAGGATATTGCGAAACTTGCCGACGTCCTCG
>CAVGCY010000065.1:0-51154 GCA_963627915.1 Bacteroidaceae bacterium
GCGGACGGAAAAATCACCGCGAAGGACGCAAGGGCGATTTTAAGAATCGCCGCAAGGCTCGAAAGCCCCGACGATATTACAAAAGAAGCGGCGGACATAGATTCCGATACAAAGGTAACGAGCAAAGAGGCAAGAAGCGTCTTACGCTTCGCCGCAAGACTTCAGTCTAAAATTTACGAATAACCAAAACAACCCGGGACTTGACGTAAAAATCAAGCCCCGGGTTTTGTAATTACCCGGATTCACGAAAAAAAACGAATCCCGGTATTTTTTTTATTTTTCCTTTAGCTTCGCTTTAGTTACGCACGGTATCATGTAGTCACATTAAGGAGATGAGCGGATATGAAAAATGTTCAGTTCAGTTTTAAACGATATGAAAAAAAGTACATTCTTACCTCGTTACAGCATGACAGACTGCTTGAAATTATAAACGAACATGTTGTTAAGGACAGGTACGGCGAGTACACGATATGCAATATTTATTACGATACCGATGATTTTGCTCTTATAAGGAAATCGATTGAAAAGCCCGTATATAAAGAAAAACTGAGAGTAAGAAGCTACGGCGTGCCGGATGACGAATCAAATGTTTTTATTGAAATAAAGAAAAAATTCGACGGCGTTGTTTATAAAAGGCGGATAACCGCTTCGGCGCTGAGCGTCGAATCTGTCCTGTCGGGAGAAATTCTTGCCTACCCGGGCGGACAGATTGCAAGAGAGATAGATTATTTCAATTCATTTTACGATTTATCGCCGAAGGTTTTCATAGCCTACGACAGAACGGCATACGCCGGAAGAGAGGACAGCGAGGTAAGAATTACGTTTGATAAAAATATACGCTTCAGAACGTACGACCTCGATTTGAGAAAAGGCGACGGCGGTAAAAATATACTCGATTCAAATTTATATTTAACCGAAATAAAACTTCCCGGAGTGTGCCCGCTGTGGTTAAGCTCCGCGCTTGCGCAAATCGGCGCACGGGGCGTTTCATTTTCAAAATACGGAGAATGCTATAAAAAATACATTCTGCGCAATACGTTTAAAAATTCCGATAAAATTTCGAAAGGGGAGCTTTTAGGTGCTTAATTCAATAATCGGTCAAACTCTTACTTTACAGTCATTTTTAATTTGTACGGCGGTTTCGCTCGTACTCGGAGCGTGTTCCGCGTTTGTCGGAACGTATAAATCAAAAAGCTCTCAAAGCTTCGCTATCGCGCTGTTTGTTCTGCCCGCTATCGTTCAGACGGTTATAATGCTTGTAAACGGAAGCGTGGGCACGGGCGTTGCGGTCGCCGGAGCGTTCAGCCTCATCAGATTCCGTTCCGCACCTGGAAGCGCAAGGGAGATAGGCGTTATATTCCTTGCAATGGCGGCGGGGCTTGCGCTCGGAATGGGATATGTCGTTTTGGCTGTAGTATTCTTTGTTATAATCGCCGCCGTAATGCTGCTGCTCATTCATTTCGGATTTTCATCTCCGAAGCCGGGCGAACGCGTTTTGAAAATTACAATACCCGAGGATCTTGACTACGACGGACTTTTCGACGATTTGTTCGGAAAATATACGAAATCCCACTCTCTCGACAGCGTTAAAACAACGAATATGGGCACTCTTTACGAGCTTAGATATTCTGTAACGTTTAACAGAAACGAAGTTCCCAAGGACTTTATCGACGCTGTAAGATGCAGAAACGGCAATCTCAATATTACGTGTTCGAGAGAAATTTCAAAGGAAATTCTGTGAAAGGCGTGAATATTTATGAAAAGAAAAATTTCGGCTTTAATTTCCGTTTTGCTGTGCGCGGTTTTTATCTTTGCTTCATGTTCCTTTGATGAAGCTTCAGACGAAACGACAAGTGATTCAAACGCTGTTTCGCTGTCGTATTCAGATACGGACGCGCCCGATATGACGAATGCGTCAAGCGTTGAATTTTCGGATTCGGGAGTTAAATCTTCGTCGGGTTCGGTCACGTGTTCGGGTTCCGACGCAGTTATAACAGGCAGCGGAGTTTATATAATAACCGGTTCGGTTTCCGACGGTTCTCTTACGGTCAACGCACCCGACAGCGAGGTTTGGCTTGTTTTGAAAAATGCCGATATCACGTGCGGCGATTCGAGCCCGCTTTATATTTATAAATCAAAAAAGACGTACGTCTATCTTGCCCCCGGCAGTGAAAATAAATTAAGCGATTCGGGCGAATATACCTACGCTTCGGAATTTTCATCACAGGTTGACGAAGAACCCAACGCATGCGTTTATTCAAAATCGGATCTTAAAATATACGGTTCGGGTTCGCTTAACGTTAACGCGGAGTTTAATAACGGTATTACGTCTAAGGATAATCTTGAAATTGAAAATTCCGTTATAACGGTGAACGCTTCAAATAACGGCATCAACGGTAAGGATTCGCTTGTTGTAAACAACGCGTCGATTAACGTAACGTCAGGCGCGGACGCCGTCAGATCGACAAACGATACCGATACGGAAAAGGGATATATAACTCTTAATAACTGCGCTCTCACAGCCGTTTCGGGCGAGGACGGAGTTCAGGCTGAAACGGTTCTTACGGTAAACGGCGGAACGTATAACATAACTTCGGGCGGCGGTCATTCCGCTCAGCTCGGCGAGGACGTAAGCGCAAAGGGCGTAAAAGCGGGAACGGAAATTGCAATTTCGGACGGAACGTTTACCCTTGATTGTGCCGACGACGCCGTTCATTCAAACGGAAATGTAACCGTATCGGGAGGAGAATTTAATATAAATACCGGCGACGACGCTTTTCATTCGGATTTGACTCTCAGTATTTCGGGCGGCAAAATCAATATTGAAGCATGCTATGAAGGACTTGAAGGTTCGGACGTCGACGTTTCGGGAGGAGAAATTAATATAGTTTCATCCGACGACGGACTTAATGCCGCGGGAGGAAACGATGAAAGCGGATTCGGAAACAACGATCCGTGGCAGTCAACGGGAAATCATTCGATTAAAATTTCAGGCGGCACGCTTAATGTTATCGCAGGCGGAGACGGCTTTGATTCAAACGGTACTATGGATATTTCGGGCGGAACAATAGCCGTAAGCAGTTCGACAGAGGATAACGGCGCGCTCGACTATGACGGAACATGTACTCTTACGGGCGGTACGCTCTTTGCCGAAAGCAAGGGAAGCGTCATGGCGCAGGCTCCGAGCGATTGCGAACAGCCGACAATGTTCGTTTCTCTCGGCACTAACGCGAAAGAGGGTTCAACGGTTACAATTTCCGGTTCGGGGAAAACGTTTACCTACACGCTTACCTGCGACGCGTCAAATATAATATTCTCGTCTCCCGAGCTTACGCAGGGCGAAACATATACCGTTACGCTTGATACTCAGAGCGTATGCGAAATAACACTTGAGGATACGCTGACGACATACGGCAATGTAAGTACGTCCGGACAGCCCGGCGGAATGGGCGGACAGCCCGGCGGCGATATGAACGGCGGACAGCCCGGCGGCGATATGAACGGCGGACAGAACGGAAATATGGGCGGTATGCAGCCGCCCGACGGAAATAACGGACAGGGAAGATAAAAATAGATGTAAAAATCGGAATTTGCTCATAATCGGGCGATTCCGATTTTTACTTTAATAATTTGCTTCGATAAATTATTGTTTTTATCAATAGCCTGCGATAATTTATTGCGATTTGACAACAGGGGCGTATTTTGATATTATTTATCGTATATAAGTTTATAATTATATTATATATATCAGAATACGGAGGAAAGAAAATGGATTCAAGCAGAATTGAAACAAAATGCGTTCAGGGCGGTTATACGCCCGCAAACGGAGAGCCGAGACAGATTCCGATAATACAGAGCACTACGTTTAAATATGATACGGGCGAGGATATGGGCAAGCTGTTCGATTTGGAGGCAAGCGGATATTTTTATTCGAGACTTCAGAATCCGACATGCGATTTCGTCGCGGCAAAAATATGCTCTCTCGAAGGCGGCAGCGCCGCCATGCTTACGTCGTCGGGTCAGGCGGCTTCATTTTACGCAGTGTTCAATATCGCTTCGTGCGGAGATCACGTTGTCGCTTCGAGCGCGATTTACGGCGGCACGTATAATCTTTTTGCCGTTACGATGAAAAAAATGGGTATTGATTTTACATTCGTAGACCCCGACTGTTCCGCAGAGGAGCTGGAAAATGCATTCAAGCCCAATACAAAAGCGGTATTCGGCGAAACGATTGCAAATCCCGCTCTTACCGTTCTCGATATAGAGAAATTCGCGTCCGCGGCTCATGCTCACGGCGTTCCTCTTATAATTGACAATACGTTTGCCACGCCGGTAAACTGCCGTCCGTTTGAATGGGGCGCGGATATTGTTACGCATTCAACGACAAAATACATGGACGGACACGGCGCGGCTGTCGGCGGATGCATAGTCGATTCGGGCAAATTCGACTGGATGGCTCATAAGGACAAGTTCCCCGGACTTTGCACGCCCGACGAGAGCTATCACGGCATTACTTATGCCGAAAAATTCGGAAACGGGGGAGCTTTTATCACAAAGGCAACCGCTCAGCTTATGCGCGATTTCGGTTCTACGCCGTCGCCCCAGAGCGCATTTATATTGAATTTGGGACTTGAAAGTCTGCATGTAAGAATTAAAAGACATTGCGAAAACGCTCTTGCCGTTTCGAAATTCTTATCGGAAAACGATAAAATTGAGTGGGTAAATTATCCCGGACTTGAAGGTAACAAATACTTTGACAGAGCAAATAAATATATGCCGGACGGCACATGCGGAGTCGTCAGCTTCGGCGTTAAGGGCGGAAGAGAAGCCGCCGAGACATTTATGAAAAATCTTAAAATATGCGCTATTGAAACTCATGTTGCCGACGCCCGAACATGCTGTCTGCATCCTGCGAGCACAACTCACCGTCAGATGACGGACGAACAGCTTATCGAGGCGGGAGTAAGTCCCGATTTGGTCAGACTGTCGTGCGGACTTGAAAACGCGCAGGATCTTATCGAGGATATCGAACAGGCTCTCAATGAAGTCTGATAAAAGGGTGTGAATATTAATGCCGATTAAAATTCCGAACGAACTGCCCGCAGTCAAAACGTTAAATGAAGAAAACATATTCGTAATGACGCATACGCGTGCGGCCAATCAGGATATACGCCCGCTGAAAATTCTTATACTGAACTTAATGCCGAAAAAAATCGAAACGGAAACACAGCTGTCGAGGCTTCTCGGAAACTCCCCGCTGCAGGTGGAAATCGAGCTTATACATACGCGTTCCCACGAGTCGAAAAATACATCTCAGGCTCATATGCTTTCGTTTTACAAGGTGTTTGACGACGTTAAAAACGAAACGTTCGACGGTATGATAATAACGGGCGCGCCTGTCGAGCTTATGGAATTTGAGGAGGTCGAATACTTCGACGAGCTGTGCGAAATCATGGAGTGGAGCAAGACCCACGTATGGAGCACGTTTCATATATGCTGGGGCGCGCAGGCGGGGCTTTATTATCATTACGGTATAAAAAAATATAAGCTTGACAAGAAGCTTTTCGGCGTTTTCAAACACAGAGCCGATTATAAGAGAGCGATACTTTTACGTGGTTTTGACGATGAATTTTACGTTCCTCATTCAAGACATACGACGATAAGGCGCGAGGACGTCGAGAAAATTCCGGAGCTTAAAATCCTTGCTTCGAGTGATGAAGCGGGGCTGTACGCGGTAATGACTTCGCAGGGCAGGCAGATTTTTATAACAGGGCATTCCGAGTACGACGGCGATACGCTCATGCACGAGTATTTAAGGGATGTTACGCTCGGACGCGATATCGACGTCCCGAAAAATTATTTTCCGGACGACGACCCGACGAAGGAGCCTGTGGTAAACTGGCGTTCGCATGCAAATCTTTTGTATTCAAACTGGCTTAACTATTTTGTATATCAGACCACTCCGTACGATATTACGCAAATTTCGTAAATAAATTGAGAGGTGTTGTATATGAAATTAAAAAGAATCACGGCTGTAATTTTATCCGCCGTTATGATTTTATGCATGTTTTCATTCGGCGCGTCCGCCGTTGACGCCGATATGGAAAACTATCTGGTCATAGGAGATTCGATTGCCGAGGGCTTCGGAATAAGCAATCCCGACGAGTCCTCTTACGGCAGAATCGTTGCCGATACAAACGGATATAACTACATAAACGACGGCGTTATGGGCAGGAACAGTTCTACGCTTCTTACGCGTCTTACGCAGGATGAGCAGTTCATGAACGACGTCAGATGGGCAGATATTATCAGCGTGTCGATAGGCGGAAATGATTTTCTTCTCGACCACGCGCCGCTGCTTATAGTGCAGGGACTTATTTTTAACGACTATAAAAAATTCGATGAAATAGGCGAAACGTTTTACGATAATTTTTCAAAGTGCATGGAGCGGATAAGAACGCTCAATCCCGAAGCGGTCGTTCTTGTTCAGACAATATACACATCGTGGAACTCGGAGTTTTCAAGGAGGCCTTACGAGCAGGCGACGGGACGAATTAACGACGCTGTAATAAAATACTGCGAAGAGAACCCGGAGAATAACTATGTTGTAGATACACGCGACGCGTTCGACGGACGCAGCGCGCTTATTGCGTCGGATACGATTCATCCGTCTGCGGAGGGCAACGTTGTTCTTGCAAAGCTTGTGCTTGCGAAGCTTAACGAAATAGGCGTTTCCGATACGACAGAGCCGGTTGTAATCGTAAAGGGCGTTGACAGGGATTATCTTGTCGAATATTTCCCGAAGCCGATAGGAAAGATACTGACGTTTCTTGCAAATCTTTTGACGGGTAATTTCAGATACGCAAGATAAATAAAATTTTATATTATAATATTAATTATCCCGTTTAACCCTGATGAATCCGAAAGGTTAAACGGGATAATTCTGTCTTTATTTAACTTAAAAAAGCTTAAGATCTTCGCATTTGTCAACAATCGCTTCGGCGATTATTTCATGTCCGGCGGGGGTAGGACAGACGCCGTCCGAAAGCCGGCGGTCTGCCGGGGCTGTTTCGGCGAGTTTATTAAATCTATCCATAAGAGGCATAAACGGGAGCGAATATTTTTCGGCTTTCTTTTGCTATAGCAAAAGTGTATTGCAACGTTCTTGACATTTAAATGTTTTAACTGTAAAATAGGCGTTGCCGCGCCGCAAATAAAAACGAAGGAGTTCTTATGAAAAACCAAATCCAGTTATCGGATCATTTTACATACAAAAAGCTGTTCCGTTTTACGTTTCCGTCGATTATAATGATGGTGTTTACGTCCGTTTACGGAGTCGTTGACGGTCTTTTCGTATCAAATTACGTGGGCAAAACGGCTTTCGCTTCAATTAATCTTATAATGCCGTTTTTAATGATACTCGGCGGCCTGGGATTTATGGTCGGTACGGGCGGAAGCGCTCTTGTCGCAAAAACGCTGGGCGAGGGCGACGGAAAGAAAGCGGACAGATATTTTACGATGATGATTTTGTTCACCGTCATTCTCGGTATATTTGCAACAATATTCGGATTTATATTTATGCCTCAAATCGCAAGACTTCTGAAGGCGTCGGATGAGATGCTTTCGGACTGCGTTTTGTACGGCAGAATTATAATAAGCTTTAACATCGCGTTCATGCTTCAGAATGTGTTCCAGAGCTTTTTAATAACCGCCGAAAAACCTAAGCTCGGACTTTTTATAACAGTTGCCGCAGGATGCACAAATATAGTTCTTGACGCTCTTTTTATTGCGGGATTCGGTTGGGGAGTAGCCGGAGCCGCAATTGCAACGGGAATAAGTCAGGCGGTCGGCGGTATAATTCCGCTTATATATTTTATGAATAAAAAAAATAACAGTATATTGCACACGACGCGCACCCGTCTTGAATTTAAACCCCTTTTAAAAGCGTGCACAAACGGCTCGTCAGAACTTATGAGCAATATATCGATGTCGCTTGTCAGTATGATTTATAACTTTCAGCTTATGCGCATTATCGGCGAAAACGGCGTTTCGGCGTACGGCGTGTTAATGTACGTGCAGTTTATATTTGTGTCTATATCCATAGGATATTCGATAGGCTGTGCGCCGATTGTAGGATTCCATTACGGAGCGGGAAACACGGACGAGCTTAAAAATATGCTGAAAAAGAGCGTAATTCTTATGTCTTTTTCGGGCGTGGTTCTGACGCTTGCGGCTCTTCTTCTCTCGGGAATGTTCGCAAGAATATTCGTAGGCTACGACGCTGAACTTTTTGAGCTGACAAAGCATGCGTTCAGACTGTTTGCTTATTCGTTCCTGCTTGCGGGCTTCAATATCTTTATGTCCTCTTTTTTCACGGCTCTGAGCAACGGCGGCGTTTCGGCGGCTATCTCATTCCTTCGTACGCTTGTATTTCAGACTTCGTGCGTACTGGTTCTCCCGATATTCTTCGGAGTTGACGGAATCTGGTGGGCTATCTCGATATCGGAGGTCTTTGCGGCTGTCATATCGCTTGTATTCCTGTTTGCAATGAGAAAAAAATATAACTATATGTAGAAATAAACCGGAGCGGGACAGTATCCCGTTCATGTCTTTGTTTTTTTGAATAATAATACGTAAAAACAACCCCGGGGACATAAGTCCTCGGGGTTATGGAGCTGCTAGGCAGACTCGAACTGCCGACCTCGTCCTTACCAAGGACGCGCTCTACCACCTGAGCCATAGCAGCAACAATGGCGACCCGGAACGGGATCGAACCGTCGACCTCTAGCGTGACAGGCTAGCGTTCTAACCAGCTGAACTACCGGGCCATGCTGCATAACGGAATAATTCCGTCCGACAAGATGATATTATACACATATATTCAATACTTGTCAACAATTTTCGGTAAAATTTTTTTTGATTTATTTTTTTACCGTGAATGGCACGTTATGTTTACGTTGGTAAAAATCTATTTATTATTCCGTGAACATCCGTGGGGTAAATGTCGAAAAACTGCATTTCGTTCCGTTTTTATGTTTTTGAAGCCGAATTTTAACGTTATGTTTATTAATATTGATTAATTTTATAATTTATTTTATAATGTAGCAAAAGAGAACCGGGCTGCGGATTTTATCGAGGGGGACTGTTTGCCGTGAAAATCGCCATACTTGACGATGAGGAAGTATTTCGCACTGATTTGCGAATGAAACTCAGCGCGCTTTTTTATTCCATGGAGATTGATGTTTTAATAGATTGCTATGCATCCGCCGGGGGGCTTATTCCGTTTGCGGACGAATATCAGCTTATTTTTGTCGATTACAGTCTTACAGACTGCACGGGAATGGATTTTGCGTCGGTTGTCAGGGAGAAAAACAACGCCGTGGGGCTGGTTTTTGTCAGCAATTATCCGGAATATGTTTTTGACGCTTTTAAAGTCAACGCATACAGATTTTTAAGAAAGCCCATAGATTGCGTCGAGCTTGAGGAGACGGTTACGTCATTTATTAACGAGTCCTCAAGAAACGATAAGATTGTTTTGTTAAACTATGTTTCCGAGGGACGGAAATTTACCGATTCTGGTTTGATTATGTATGTGGAATCCGGCGGCAAGCACTCGTTTATTACGTTTTCCGACGGGACGTCAGGGGAGGTCGTTTCCGGTTTTTCGGAAACCGTTCGGACGCTTACAAGTCCGTATTCCGCATGCAGTTCGAGAGGCGTTTTCATATGTTTTTCGTATGTTCGCGATTATAAAAAAACCGATATTATTATGAAAAACGGACGGAAATTTTCCGTAAGCCGAAGCTGCAGAACCGAATTTGAATCGAAATGGATTAATTATTTGAAGAATAAATAAGGGACGTTTATGACAGCGGGTATTTTTTTCTTTCTGCGCGACATTTTCGCCGCGGTCAATATAATACTTCTGTGCCGTTATTTTCTCGGACTTGATATCCGTGCGGGTATTTTTCGCACTTGCTCTGCCGTATGCCTTTTTGCGTTAAATTCCGCGGCATATACATACGGCAGATATACGCCCGGCTTGCGGGAAATGATGGATATCATAACGGATATTTCGTCATACGCGCTGTATCTCTTTGTCTTTTTCCTGTTTGTGAAATGCTCTCAGAGGTTAAAGACCGTACTGTTTTTGACGTGTTATATTTTTGTCATGGAGATGATATACGGCATGGCCGCGCCGTATGTCGGGGAGAATGACGATATTAAAATCTGCTTTACCGCGTCGATATTTTTGATTGTCGATATCGTTTTGATTCTTTGCGTTAAATTCAGACGTGTTCCCAGGTTTCCCGATATTATTTCGATAACGCCGAAATGGATATTTGTTTCAATAATGATATTCTGTCTTGCGTGCTATTACAGACAGTTCGGTATTTCGTCGTCGATATATGAAATTATATATATCACCGCGACTGTTTTGATGCTCATAAGCATAGGATTTTTCATATTCAATATGATAAAGGCGACTCAGGAAATCGCCTCGCTTTATTCGCGGATGAACGAAATATCGGATTACTATATGCGCCTTGCCAAAAACGACGAGGAGTTAAGAGCGTTCAGACATGACTATAAAAATCATATGAACATAGTGTCGATTCTTATCGATAACGGAAATATGCATGAGGCTTCAAAATACATACAGGAGCTGTCGTTATCGGCGGGCAAATGCTTTAAAAAATATTCGACGGGAAACGACATTCTCGATATGATAATGGCAAACAAATCAAAAACAGCGGAGAATTTCGGATATACCGTTACGTTTAAGGGATTCTTTCCGTCGAAGGGAATCGAGCCTGCCGACGTTTGTACCGTATGCGCGAATCTCATAGACAATGCAATTGAACACGGTTCGCTCAGACAGGGCGAAAATGATATTCTGGTTGAGTCCACGCTTTCCGATTCGTCTGTTATTTTTACCGTTACGAACAATGTATCAAACGCGGTAGGCGGAGATATGCGGACGACAAAATCCGATAAGGTAAATCACGGCTTCGGAATGAAAAACGTGAAAAAGACGGTAAAAAAATACAACGGCATGATTAACGTGCAGAGCAGCGACTGCCGCTTCAGCATAGACGTTTTAATGAAAATACCCGAAAATGCGGGCAAATAAGCGTATATAAATTCGTTTATTTTGCCGTTGTGTTTTATTTTAAAATATTGTAAAATAGCAATGATAACTGAGCGGCGTCGAGCGTAAGTCCGAGTGATCGGATTTATGCCCGGCGCCGTTATTTTTTTTGCATTATTTTTGAAAGAGGTTACATAATGGAAGAACAAAACAAGTTTTTGGAGAAAGAAAAAACGGGCGTTCTTATGCGAAAATACGCCGTTCCGTGCGTTATATCCCTGCTCGTCGCCGCGCTCTATAATATCGTCGACCAGATATTCATAGCCAACGCCGACTATCTCGGTTCGTACGGAAACGCCGCGAACACCGTCGTATACCCGCTGACGGTCGTCGCGCTCGCGTTTGCCGTACTGATAGGCGACGGATGCTGTTCGTTTGTAAGCATACGACTCGGGATGAAAGACTCCGAATCTGCATCGAAAAGCGTGGGAAGCGCGGTTTGCATGTCGATCGGCGCAGGAATAATTCTTATGGTTCTGTATTTTATATTTTCGGACCCGATAATCAAGGCGTTCGGCGGGGGAGTCAACGAGGAAACTTATAAACTTTCAAAAGAGTATTTTACTTACATTACAATGGGCATACCGTTTTATGTATTCGGTCAGGCGATGAATCCCGTTATACGAAGCGACGGAAGTCCGAAATTTGCAATGCTGTCGACGCTCGCGGGCGCGGTCGTAAATATTATTCTCGACCCCGTATTTATATTCGTATTCAATTGGGGAATGACGGGAGCCGCCGTCGCCACCGTCCTCGGTCAGATGCTTACCGCCGTTCTCGCTCTTTGGTATCTTACGCGGATGAAAGCGATAAAACTTTCAAAGAAAGATATACGCTTTAATTTCGGCACGGCAGGAAAATATCTGCCCCTCGGAATTTGCAGTCTTTTAGCTCAGATATCACTCGTCGCGGCGATGGCGGCGATACAGAATATGGTCAAAAAATACGGCGCGCTCGACCCTGTGTTTTCACTTAGCGAATATTCGCAGATACCCATGGCGGTGCTCGGAATAGTAATGAAGTTTTTTCAAATAGTCATTTCGATAGTAATAGGCATCGCCGCAGGATGTATTCCGATAGTAGGCTATAATGTGGGCGCGGGCAGGAACGGCAGAGTACGCGAACTGCTTACGAAACTGCTTATTTCGGAAATAGCAGTCGGAGCGGTTTCGCTCTTTATCGTCGAGGTTTTTCCGAAAGCGTTAATCGGAATATTCGGCGCGTCGAACGAGAGCGTTTACTATGCCGATTTTGCCGTAAAATCATTTAGAATTTATCTGTGCTGTATCGTTCTTGCATGTATAAACAAGGCGGCGTTTATCTTTTTGCAGGCGCTCGGCAAGCCCGTCGAGTCGACGGCACTGTCTATGATAAGAGAGCTTGTGTTCGGAGTCGGATTTTCTATTCTTCTGCCGGTTTGGTTTTCGCTCGACGGCGTTTTGTACTCCATGCCCGTATCGGATGTTCTGACGTTTATTATCACCGTTGTGATTTTGATAAAAACGTACAGAGCTTTAAAAACCGACAATATAAAAATTTTGAACTGAATATAAAAAGCGGAGAGTCAAATGCCGGGACTCTCCGCAGTTTTTTATTTATCCTTACCCGAACACAGTTCCGCTTTTTTGAGTTCGCCGATAACGTCGTCGGCTGTTTTGCCATTTTCTGTCAGATTTGCAATCATCCGTTCTAAATAGCTTTTGAGCAGTATTTTTTCCTCTTCGGAAAAACCCGATACAAGTTTTTTTGAGCACTCGTCGAAGATTTCCTTGCTTTTCAGTTCTTTTTCCAGTCCGAGCTGCGTGATTTTTATTTTATTGTATCTTAAATCGCTGTCGTCGGCTTTTTTTTCAAGAAGCCCAGACTTTTGCATGCGCTTTATGCTGACGGCGGTGGAGGCCGGGGAAACGTTCAGATATTTCGCAATTTCGGTCTGTGAGCATTCGCCGTGCTCCTTAAGATATCTGAGAATCTGGGGCTGACCGTAGTAAATGCCGATAGACGACGTGTTTGTAAATACGGTATATCTGTGAAGCACACCGAGATCCATTAACAGCTTTGAAAATTCTATATCGTTCATTTCTTGTCACCCCTGATTAATTAACTGATTTAATTTTACATGGGTTTGTATTTTTTTTCAATACAAAAATATTTTTTACATCAAGTGTTACAAATATTGCGACATATTTTGTATGTGTATTTGTGTAAAATATTGATATTATTTTATTATGGGTCTTGAAAAAATAACTTTTTTTTGATAATATTAAGGTATATATCTGTAGTTAAAACGGAGAAATGAATATGGAGAGCAGAAAGAAAGAGAATTTAGACGTTCCCGTTTACCTTTTCCGCGAGGGGAGCAATGCCAGAGCGTACGAGTTCCTCGGCGCGCACAGAACGGGTAAGAACGTCGTTACGTTCAGGGTTTGGGCTCCTCACGCAAAGGGCGTGAGCGTCGTCGGCGATTTCAATTCATGGGACGGCGAAAAAAATCCGATGACCCGTTTGCCTGACGGCGAAATATGGGAGACGACCGTCAGAGGGATAAAACAGTACGACGCGTATAAATACTGTATAACGGCCTCGGACGGCAGAACGTTTATGAAATGCGATCCGTACGGCTTTCATTCGGAAACAAGACCGGGTACCGCTTCCAAATTCTATGAGCTTGATAAATTCAAATGGACGGACGAACGCTGGACGGACGAACGGGCGCATAAGGATATTTATTCTTCTCCCGTGAACATTTACGAGGTTCACGCCGGTTCATGGAGAACGAATGAGGACGGCGGCTTTTACTCGTACAGAGAGCTTGCGGACTCTCTTATTCCGTATGTAAAGGAAATGGGCTATACGCACATTGAGTTTCTGCCTCTTACGGAATATCCGTTTGACGGAAGTTGGGGTTATCAGGTCACGGGCTATTTTGCTCCTACGTCGAGATACGGCACTCCCGAGGATTTTATGTATCTTATAAACGAGTGTCACAATAACGGAATAGGCGTTATACTCGACTGGGTTCCCGCGCATTTTCCCAAGGACGCGCACGGGCTTTATGAATTTGACGGACAGCCCTGCTACGAGTATTCCGACCCGAGAAAGGGCGAGCATTACCAATGGGGAACGAGAGTTTTTGATTACGGAAAAACACAGGTCAAGAGCTTTTTGATGTCCTCTGCGTCATTCTGGCTGAGGGAATATCATATAGACGGAATCAGGGTTGACGCGGTTGCTTCGATGCTCTACCTTGACTACGGCAGAGATGACGGAAACTGGGTCAGGAACGAAAAAGGAGGCAGAGAGAATCTTGAGGCTGTTGCCTTTTTGAGAAAGCTTAACGAGGTTCTTTTCAGAGAATATCCCGGTATCATGGTGATAGCCGAGGAATCGACGGCATGGCCTCTTGTTACGAAACCGACAAATGTCGGCGGTCTTGGCTTTAACTTTAAATGGAACATGGGCTGGATGAACGATATATTGAGATATTTTTCGCTCGACGGCTATTTTAAAAAATACAATCACGATCTTATAACATTCTCGTTTTTCTACGCGTTTTCGGAGAATTTCGTTCTTCCGATTTCGCACGACGAGGTGGTTCACGGCAAAAAGTCGCTTATAGACAAAATGCCCGGTACGTATGAGGAGAAATTTTCGGCAATGCGCGCGTTTTTAGGATATATGTACGCGCATCCGGGTAAAAAACTGCTCTTTATGGGGCAGGAATTCGGTCAGTTTATAGAGTGGGACGAGAAAAAACAGCTCGACTGGTTTTTGCTTGATTACGATTCTCACAAATCCTTGCTTGAATATACAAAATCGTTAAATTGTTTTTATAAGGAAAATTCCCCCATGTGGGAAATCGATTATTCGTGGGAGGGCTTTTCATGGATAGTCAGCGACGATTCGGACAACTCCGTTATCGCGTTCAGGCGTACGGACGAAAAGGGTGAAAGCGTTATCGCCGTATGCAATTTTACTCCGGTACAGCGGGATAATTATAAAATGGGCGTCCCCGAAAAGGGCATTTACGACGTTGTTTTCAATTCGGACGATAAGAAATTCGGCGGAAGCGGAAGCGTCAGGAAACGCGTTTACCGTACGAAAGCGCAGGAGATGCATTCTCAGCCTCAGAGTGTGGAGCTTTCGATTCCCGGTCTGTCGGCGATATATTTAAAAAAGAGAAAATAAGTTAAAAGGAAGGTTGCACAATGGCAAGAAAAACAGAATGTATAGCAATGCTGCTCGCCGGCGGTCAGGGCAGCAGACTCGGAATACTTACCAGGAATATAGCCAAGCCCGCCGTTCCCTACGGCGGAAAATACAGAATTATAGATTTTCCGCTCTCAAACTGCGTAAATTCCGGCATACATACAGTCGGTGTATTGACGCAGTATCAGCCTCTTGAATTAAATGATTATATCGGCAGCGGTCAGCCGTGGGATCTCGACAGAATGAACGGCGGCGTTCATGTTCTTTCACCCTATCAGCAGATAGAGGGAACGGACTGGTACAGAGGTACGGCGAACGCGATTTATCAGAATATCAATTTTATTGACAGATACAATCCGGAGTATGTAGCCGTTCTTTCGGGCGACCATATTTATAAAATGGATTATTCGAAAATGCTTGACTTCCATAAGGCTCACGAGGCGTCATGCACAATTGCAATGCTTGAGGTCCCGTGGGAGGAGGCTTCCCGTTTCGGACTTATGTTTACGGATGAGGACGGAGCGATTACCGCGTTTGAGGAGAAACCGAAGAATCCCAAAAGCAACAAGGCGTCAATGGGCGTTTATATGTTCACGTGGTCAAAATTGAGGGAATATCTTATAGCCGACGAGGCCGATGAAAATTCTTCAAACGATTTCGGCAAGGACGTTATCCCCGCAATGCATGAGGCGGGAGAGAGACTGTTTGCATATGAGTTTGACGGATACTGGAAGGACGTAGGTACGATAGACAGTCTGTGGGAAGCAAACCTCGATCTTTTGAACCCTGTTGCGAATATAGATTTAAGCGATTCGTCGTGGAAGATTTATTCTAACAATGCGGCGACTCCCCCGCATTACATATCGGACAGCGCGCATGTTGAAAATTCAATAATCGCCGGAGGATGCGTAATAAGCGGAAAGGTCGATTATTCCGTTATTTTTTCCGGCGTTACCGTTGATTGTGACGCGGAGGTTAAGTATTCGATAGTTATGCCCGGAGCGGTTATAAAACCCGGCGCAAAGGTTCAGTACGCGATGATAGCCGAAAACGCGGTTATCGAATCGGGCGCGATCGTCGGCGAGGACCCGCAGGAGATAAGCGACCTTGACAAGTGGGGCGTGGCTGTGGTCGGACACAGCGTAAACGTCGGAAAAGACGCGCGCGTTACCGCAAGCCGTATGATAGGCGAGGATGTAAAGGAGGGCGAAACGGTATGAAGGGAAATAACGTTTTGGGACTTATTTACGCTGACGTGCACAGTGAGCGTATAGACAGACTTACCGCCCTGAGAACAATGGGTTCGGTTCCGTTCGGCGGAAGATACCGTTTTATCGATTTTCCGCTGTCGAACATGGTAAACTGCGGAATCAGAAAGGTCGGAGTTATTACAAAGAGCAACTATCAGTCGCTTATGGACCATATAGGCAACGGCAAGCCGTGGGATCTTTCGAGAAAAAATGAGGGTCTGTTTATCCTTCCGCCGTTTACAAGCGGAAACGGAGTGTATACATGCAGAATTGACGCTCTTGCAAACAATATGCCTTTTATAAAGAAATCGAGCGAGGAATACGTCGTTTTATCCGACTGCAATTTTATCTGCAATGTCGATATGGGAAAAATAGTTGACAGACATACGGCGGCAAATGCCGACATTACGTTTGCCTACAGAGAGGGTAAAATTCCGGCTCTTGACGATATTATGGTATTTGACGTCGACGACGGCGGGGTTATATCGGATGTAACCGTTCCTCTCAGTCCCGACGGCGAGGGTAAATATTCCGTTAATATAATCGTTATGAGAAAATCGCTTCTCGAACGTCTTGTAAACGAAGCCGTAACAAGGGGATATACAAGCTTTGAAAAGGATATAATACGCCAGAATGTCGGAAGTCTTAAAATGTGCGGTTACCGTATAGACGGATTCTGCGCCGCGGTCGATTCGTTAAAAAGTTATTTTGACGCGAATCTTTCGCTTCTTGAGGAGTCGAATTTAAAACAGCTTTTCCGCAGCGGCGATCCCGTTTACACAAAGACGGCGGACGATATGCCGGCGGTTTACGGCATCGGTGCGTCGGTTAAAAATTCGCTTATCGCCGACGGGTGCAAGATAGAGGGCACGGTGGAAAACTCCGTTATATTCAGAGGCGTTCATATTGAAAAGGGCGCGGTTGTTAAAAATTCGATAATAATGCATTCGTCGTTTATCGGCGCGGATTCAACGCTTAACTGCGTTATCATGGACAAGTACGGCGTTGTCAGACCGAGGAACTCACTTTCCGGCGCGGCGACTTACCCAGTTTATATCGGCAAGAGTATAATTATATAGGTTTATTCCGGGAGAGAAATATATGGCACAAAAAAACAGAGGTCTGGGCAGAGGACTTGACGCGCTTCTTTTTGACAATTCGCTTGACGGCGGAGAGTCCGCATCCGTCAGTACTCTTCCGATAGGCGAGATAGAGCCTAACAGGGATCAGCCGAGACAGAATTTTGACGAGGATGCTCTCGGCGAGCTTGCTTCGAGTATTGCCCAACACGGCGTTTTGCAGCCGCTTATAGTCCGCCCCATGCCGGACGGGGGCTATCAGCTTGTTGCGGGCGAACGGCGCTGGAGAGCGGCAAGAACTGCGGGGCTTACGGAGGTCCCCGTTATCGTAAAAACGCTTACGGACGCAGAGGTTTCCGTAATTGCTCTTATTGAAAATCTTCAAAGGGAAAATCTCAACCCGATGGAGGAAGCCGAGGGTATACAGAAGCTCATTGACGAGTTTGAATTTACGCAGGAACAGGCGGCGCAGAAGCTTGGTAAATCGCGTTCCGCGCTTACGAATACATTAAGACTTATGTCTTTGCCCGAAAAGGTCAGGGAGCTTGTAAGCGACGATTTTCTATCGCAGGGACATGCAAGAGCGCTTCTCGGCATTAATGATAAATCAAAAATATGCGACGCGGCGGATACCGTTATATCAAAACGTCTTTCGGTAAGAGAAACGGAAAAGCTTGTAAAGAGCATTAACGCGCAGTCTCTTCCCGGCAGTACGAGGATTCATAAAAGAGATCCGTTTTTCAGCGAGGTTGAGCTGTCAATTTCGTCTTCTTCGGGCAGAAAGGTCAGCGTCAAGGAGAGCAGGAAGGGCGGAAAAATCGAAATAGAATTTTTCGATAAAGAGGATTTGCGGAAAATAGCCAATCTGTTTGAGGATTGATATGAAAAGGAGTATATATTAAAAATGCTTGATATTAAATTTTTGAGGGAGAATCCCGACGTCGTAAAGGATAATATCAAAAAGAAATTCCAGGACGGTAAGCTTCCCATGGTCGACGAGGTAATCGCTCTCGACAAGGAGTACAGAGCCAATAAAATGAAGGCGGACGAGTTCAGAGCTTCAAAGAATAAAGCGTCCAAGCTTATCGGCGCGCTTATGGCTCAGGGAAAAAGGGACGAAGCCGAAAAGGCAAAGGCGCAGGTTGCCGAGGATACGAAGGGACTTGCCGAGTGCGAACGTCTTGAGGGCGAATTAAGTGAAAAAATCAGAAAAATAATGCTCGTTATTCCCAATATCATAGACGAGAGCGTACCGATAGGAAAGGACGACAGCGAGAATGTAGAGGTTGAACGCTTCGGAGATCCCGTTGTTCCGGATTTTGAAATTCCTTATCATACCGATATAATGGAGCGTTTTGACGGAATCGATCTCGACGCGGCAAGACGTGTTGCGGGCAACGGATTTTATTATTTAATGGGAGATATCGCAAGGATACATTCGTCGGTTATCGCTTATGCCAGAGATTTTATGATTGACAGGGGCTTTACGTACTGCGTTCCCCCGTTCATGATTCGTTCGGATGTTGTAACCGGCGTTATGAGCTTTGCCGAAATGGAAGCGATGATGTACAAAATCGAGGGCGAGGATCTCTATCTTATCGGCACAAGCGAGCATTCGATGATAGGTAAATTCATAGATCAGATAATCCCCGAACGGGAGCTTCCCAAAACTCTGACGAGCTATTCGCCCTGTTTCAGAAAGGAAAAGGGCGCGCACGGCATCGAGGAGAGGGGAGTTTACAGAATACACCAGTTTGAAAAGCAGGAAATGATTGTCGTATGCAAGCCCGAAGAGAGCAAAATGTGGTACGACAGGCTTTGGAAAAATACCGTCGACCTTTTCCGTTCTCTTGATATTCCGGTCAGAACTCTCGAATGCTGTTCGGGCGATCTTGCCGATTTGAAGGTAAAATCCGTCGATGTCGAGGCGTGGTCGCCGAGACAGAAGAAGTATTTTGAGGTAGGTTCATGTTCAAACCTCGGCGACGCTCAGGCAAGAAGACTCGGTATAAGAGTTAAGGGCGAGGACGGCAAAAAGTACCTTGCTCATACGCTTAACAACACTGTTGTTGCGCCTCCGAGAATGCTGATTGCGTTTTTGGAGAACAATCTTAATGCTGACGGCAGCGTAAACATTCCCGAGGCTTTAAGACCCTATATGGGCGGCGCTCAAAAAATCATTCCGAAAAAATAACGGTATTTCCGACTGTTTCATTCGGCGCGGAGGACAATTCCCGAAGCCGAATGAAACAGTTGTTTATTGCGCTGTAAGAAACATCTCATTAGTTTTAATGATATACGTTTAATGCAACAATGTCCGGCATGTTTTTATATATGTGTTTGGATATTATGTTGAGTTGACAACGACGGCATATTGTGATAAAATATTAATAAATAATGAGCAAAGGCGTTCATTCGTACAAGGAGTCACAGAGTACAGGGGGGTATTTTACTCCCGGTTTATTCTGCTCCTGCGAATGGGCGCATTATTTTTTATTACCGATTTCGGTGAAAGCAGGTGTATCATGAGTTACACAAAAGAAGAAGTAATTCAGTATGTCAACGAGGAGGACGTTAAGTTTATCCGTCTTGCGTTCTGTGATATATACGGCAGGCAGAAGAATATTTCCGTAATGCCGACGCAGCTTGAAAAGGTTTTTAAATACGGAAAGGGCATCGACGCTTCGGCTATTGACGGATTTTCCGGTGCGGTTCATTCGGATTTGTTTTTGCATCCCGACCCGTCGACTATAGCAGTCCTTCCGTGGCGGCCCGAACACGGTAAGGTAGTGCGCATGTTCTGCGATATAAAATATCCCGACTCGACGCCGTTCGAGGGCGATATGAGAGCTCTTTTGAAAAAGGCTGTCGCAGAGGCTGAAAAGAAAGGATTTTATTTCAATTTCGGTTCGGAGCTGGAGTTTTACCTTTTTAAACGAAATGACGACGGCGAACCGACCGCAGTTCCGTACGACAATGCGGGGTATATGGATATTGCCCCGGACGACAAGGGCGAGAATATCAGACGTGAAATTTGTCTTATGCTTGAACGAATGGGGATTTATCCCGAGGGTTCGCACCATGAGGAGGGTCCCGGACAGAACGAGATTGATTTTATTCACTCCGACCCGCTTACCGCCGCGGATAACGCCGTTACGTTTAAAACGGTTGTAAATACCGTAACCGCCGTTAACGGACTATGCGCGGATTTTTCGCCGAGACCTGTTGCGGGCAAACCCGGAAACGGTTTTCACATCAATATTTCTCTTAATTCCGGCAATGACGAGTATATGCCCCGTTTCATATCGGGAATTATGGATAAAATAAAGGACATGACTTTGTTTCTGAACCCGGACAGACGTTCATACGAACGTTTCGGTACGAATAAAGCTCCGAAGTATATTACATGGTCGAGAGAAAACCGCTCTCAGCTTATAAGAATCCCCGCATATGTGAGCGAGGACAGCAAGCGGATTGAGCTTCGTTCTCCGGATTCGCTCAGCAATCCTTATCTTGCTTTTTCGCTTATAATTTATGCGTGTCTTGAAAGCGCGGAATCGGATTTAAAACGCGTCGAGGCGGTTGACGTTAATCTGACCGATATGTCGGGATACGAAGCTCTTCCGCTGTCGTTTGACGAAGCGGCGAAATATGCGCTTGAAAGCGAATTTATAAAGAGATATGTTCCGCAGTCGGTTATCAACAATTATGCGAATAAATAATTAATATTAAAATCAAAACGGAGGTGAACGGCGCGGATGGAAATGCAGACGGTTTACAGCGTTCTTACCGTATCGGCGAACGAAAAATTCAATATTTCCCTGCGCGCTCTCCTTAACGAGTCCAGGTTCAGCCCCGTCAAAACAGTGTCGAGTATATCCTCGGCAAGGCGTGAGCTTCTTTCAAGAGGCTATGATCTTATAATGATAAACTCGCCCCTTCCCGACGGAAACGGCATTGATCTTGCGGTCGATATCTGTTCGCAGAGCTCGTCCGGCGTTATGATGTTTATTAAAAACGAAAACTTCGACGACGTGAGCGGCGTTCTTACGGAATACGGAGTTCTGACCGTTCCCGTTCCGACTTCGGTTTCGATAATAAATCAGTCGCTGCGTCTTTTGTGTTCAACGAGGGAGAGAATGAAAAAGGTTGAGCAGAAAACGGCGAAGCTTGAGGAAAAAATGGAGGAAATAAGAATCGTAAACCGTGCAAAATGGGCTTTAATCGACCGGTATCAAATGAATGAATCGACAGCCCAGAGGTTTATAGAAAAAACGGCAATGGATGAGTGTATAACAAAAAGAGCTGTTGCCGAGCGTATCATTTCCGCGGTTAAATGAATAAAATGAATGAAAGAATAATTTGATTAGGAATATTCGGAGGTACACACTGATGTCAAAGACAGGTTACACAAACAGAATCTTGAACGAGCTTGACGCAAGGTATGCGCAGCAGCCCGAATTTTTGCAGACGGTGCATGAGGTTCTTAATTCCATAAGACCCGTTATCGAGCTTGATGAGGAAAGATACGAGCGCGATGCCGTACTCGAAAGGCTTACAGAGCCGGACAGACAGATTTCCTTTAAAGTTCCGTGGGTTGATGACAACGGGCAGGCTCATGTAAACAGGGGATACCGCGTACAATTTAATAACGCTATCGGACCTTACAAGGGCGGTCTGCGTTTTCACCCGTCGGTAAATATAAGCATTATTAAATTTTTGGGATTCGAGCAGATATTTAAAAATTCGCTTACCGGGCTTCCAATCGGCGGAGGCAAGGGCGGATCCGATTTTGACCCGAAGGGCAAGTCCGACAGAGAGATTATGGCATTTTGCCAGAGCTTCATGACAGAGCTTTACAGACATATCGGCGCCGACGCCGACGTTCCGGCGGGCGATATCGGCGTAGGAGGAAGAGAGATAGGTTATCTCTACGGACAGTATAAACGTATCAGAAAGCTCAATGAGGGCGTTCTCACGGGCAAGGGACTTTCATACGGCGGTTCTCTCGTAAGAACAGAAGCTACCGGCTACGGACTTCTTTATCTTACCGAGGAAATGCTCAGATGTAACGGACAGGACATTTCAGGCAAGACAGTATGCGTTTCCGGCTCGGGCAACGTTGCAATTTACGCTATTGAAAAGGCCTTACAGCTCGGCGCAAAGCCCGTGACGTGCAGCGATTCGGACGGTTGGGTATACGACCCAGACGGAATAGACGTTAAGGCTCTTAAAAAGATTAAGGAGATTGACAGAGCAAGACTTACCGAGTATAAAAAATACCGTCCTTATTCGGAGTATCGCGAGGGCAGGGGAGTATGGAGCGTTAAGTGCGATATCGCTTTGCCGTGCGCTACGCAGAACGAGCTTAATCTTGACGACGCAAAGCTTCTCAAGGAGAACGGCTGTATTGCCGTAGCCGAGGGCGCAAATATGCCCGTAACGGCCGAGGCGACTGATTTTCTTCAGAAGAACGGTGTTCTCGTAGCTCCCGCAAAGGCGGCGAATGCCGGCGGAGTCGCGGTTTCTGCTCTCGAAATGTCACAGAACAGCGAGAGGCTTACATGGACGTTTGAAAATGTTGACAGCAAGCTAAAGCATATCATGGTTACGATATTTCACAACATGGACGACGCAGCCAGGAAATACGGATTCGATAACGATTACGTAAAGGGCGCAAATATCGCGGGATTTGAAAAGGTTCTCGACGCTATGACGGCTCAGGGAATTTGCTGATTTGCCGAAAGAAATTTAATTGAATACAAAATCCGCGGTTTGTGAAAATGCAGACTGCGGATTTTTTATATGAAAAATACAGACGGGCTTTTTAATTCCCGTCTGCACTTTGTCTGCTGATGTAATTGTCTTATTTATTCCGTCGTTGCTGCGGCGGTTTCTTTTTCGCTGTCGTTTTTGTCCGGTTCCGTATTGTCCTCGGACGGATTGTCAGCAATTTCATCATTTTTCGGAGTATTGCTTACTATACCCATGAACGTTCCGCATTTCGGACAGAACATCATATCCTCGGGAACGGTTGTTCCGCAGTCTTCGCATATACGTATTGTTTTTGCGGATTTTTTCAGTATATTTTCCGCAACGGTTGTATCAATATCGGGTCCGGATTTTTTTGTGTACGGCGACGCGCTTTCGGCCGCTACGATAACAGCGGTGTCGAGAGCGGAGGCTGTAGACGAATCATAGAATGCGGAGTATTCTCCGATTTTGCCTGTCTGAGAGGAAAAGTGTTTCTTTTCTGCCAAATCCGCAGCTGTGTTCACCGTAACCTCCGGCATGGATGTTTCTGTGAACGGTACATAATCCTTTTTTACTCCGCCGTTTTTGCGCATACGTTTTTTGTTTCTGCGTGAATACGAAGAATGTCTGTCAGATGACATCGCGATAACGACAATGCTTACAATAAGGAGCATAACGCCTACCGCGATTATTACCCACGCCATTATTGTTTTGCTTGAAACGGTCGAATTGTCGGTAGCGGCGACAGTGCCTGCCGTCGTTTTGTTATTGTTAATGTTCGGTGAACTTTGCTGATACATGCTCACTACCGGAACCGTCTGTGTATAAGACGAATTTTCGGTTATCTGGGGAATTGTAATTCCGCCCGCATTCGACGCGGCTGTAGTATTACCGTTATTACTGTTATTACTGTTATTATTGTTATTGTTGTTATTGTTGTTAATAAGACCGCTCGGAATTGTGAATGATGAAGCCGCCGTAGTGCTTTCCTCGCGTTTTGTCGTCTGCTCTTTTGTTGTTGTTTCCTTTTTTGTCGTTGTTTCCGTTTTCGTCGTTGTTTCCGCATTTGGGTCGGTAGTGGGCGTCATGCGGTTTATAAGAGTCTGTATAGCCTCGTTGATTTTTTCCTGATCAATCGGTTCGTTCAGAAAATTCGAGAACTCGTCCATAAAATCATCAACGGATATGTCCGGGTATTTTTCGTGCAGAGCTTCCGCCGCTTTTTTGTACGTGTCGTAAAACAAATCATATGCAAATACGTTGACGCTCAGCGATATGCACATGAAGAGCGCAAGAAGCACGGAAATAATTTTTTTCTTCATAAAATATCAACCTCTTGAGCCGTGCGAATCCTTATCGGCGGCACCGGCGTACATGATATTATCCATAGGTTCGTCATCATCAAATTCGACTTCGGAAGCCGAGGATTTCCTGACGCTTTTTATTGTCGATTTGTCGTAAACTCTGGAATTGAACTCCGTATGTCCCGTAACGGCTATGAGTGTGACGATTACGACCATTATAATCGTGGCGACAACCGCTGTAAAAATCCATATACCCGAACCCCTCGACTCGTTTTTATCAGTCGTTGAAGTTCCCGCCGCCGTGATTTCGGCGTTTTGAGCCGCAGTTTGCGGTACGGCGGCCGTTGTCGGCGCAGTTGTTTCGGGAACAGCAGCCGGTGCTGTGGTTTCGTAAACCGTAGTCGGCGCACTTGTGACTCTGTTTTGAGTGTTATTCTGTACGGGTGAGTTCGGCAGCGCAAAATTTCCGAATGACTGCGTTACCTGCGCGGATGTTGTGGTCTGAGATTGTGAACCGCCGTTGAGAATGCCGTCAAGCATGGAGGAGTAATCGCTGATGCTTCCCGATATTCTGTCGGAAATTCCTCCGACTACATCGGAAATTCCTCCGCTGTCCTGAATCCCGCCGATAACGTCGTTGACCGCGTCGGACAATCCGCTGTCGGAAAGCGCGCCCTGCACCGCGCCGGATAAACCGCCGTCGGAAAGCGCGCCCTGCACCGCGCCGGATAAACCGCCGTCGGAAATTGCGCCCTGCGCCGCGCCGTCGTCAGAATCGGAATTTACGTTTGCCGTTGTTTCGGCGGACGAGCCGGTATTCGCCGTCGTTTCCGCAAATGAAAGCGGCGAACACATACAGCACAGTATCAGAGTTGTAATCAGCATTAAAGCGGATGATAGCTTTTTATTCATAATCTTTCGATTACCTCCGAGAGTCCCGCGTATATCGTCCCAAATTGAGAATAGAACGTCAAGCTTAAATAACGCTTAAATTTCACCGAAAGGGAAATATTGATTATTCCGTCTTGCCGTCGGAGTTGCTTTTATCTTCTTTCTTTGCCTCGTCGGAAGAGTTATCGGTTTCTCCGTTTAATTCGGCATTTTTTTTCTTCTTGCTGACGGCTACGGTAATAACTGCGGCTGCCGCGATTACCGCGACGGCAACGATAACGAAAATAACGGTATTGTCTGATTTCTCCGAATCGTCTTTTGCCGCTTTTGTCGTTTTTGCCGCCTTGTTTGCGGTTGTATTTTTAACGGGAGCCATATCCGTGTTGCCTACAGGCTCGATATCGTCCTTTGTCGAGTTGTTGACCTCTATTCCGTCCGTGTAGAGATAGAAGGAGTTTGCTTTATATTCGCCCTTTACGTCAAACTGAAATTCGCACAGCAGAAGATCGCCGTTTTCGTCGCAGTCCGAGGGTTCAACGCTGTTTGCTGCAATGAACGCGCATGCGCATTCGTATGTATTGTCAACTGTTTTTCCGCCCTCGGCGGTAAGTCCGTTTGCAAGAGATTCAAAACTGTCCTCTTTGTAAGAACACATTTCGTCATCGAATACAAGGTCGACGATGCCCGATGTTATTCCGACCGCGTTTTTAACGGTAACCCTGACTGTAATGACTTTTGATTCTTCATCGTATGATTCGTCCAGAGTAAGCTCCGGGTTGCCCGTGCTTACGGCGTAAACGCCTGTAAATGTCAGTGAGCACATGCCTGCAATCGTGAGTACGGCAAGAAGTACGGAAATAAGTTTTTTCATAAAATCCAGCTCCTTAATTTTAATAATAATATACAAAATAATTCAATTTATAGGATACACTATAACCTGTTCAAAGTCAAGTTATAATTCTGTACAAATTTATGCAAATTTTAAAAAAATACAGACCGACCGCAAAATCGACAATAAAGAATCTCATTTTGTCGTTTTGCGGCCGGTTTCTTTAATCCGGATTTTTATCGTTGTTTTCCATATTCCGTTTTATATCCTCGTCGAGCTTTTCTGCTCCCTCGGCGGCTTTTTCCGCTCCTTTTTCAAGCGCCGAGTCCATGCTTGTGGATTCGGGTCTTGCTTCGGACGAATTGAACATCTCGGTTTTTTTTGTTGTAGTGACGAGTCCTTCGATGTCGTCCTTTACCTTATCACTGTCCTTTGAACAGGAGGTAAATATGCTTACCGCGCAAATGACAGCGGCAATAATCGGTATCAGTTTTTTCACAGAATGTCGTTCCTTTCTATATAAATTCTGAACCGTTTTTATTGTTCCCGAAAGAAGACGGTTTATACCGTAGCAAAAGCTCGAATCCTTCGATTTAAGAAGGTTTAACAATAATATTGCAGATCCTGTAAATTTGATTTTTGATAAGACTGCCTATAGGTTAACTTGGGATTATTTTATCGGTAATGAAATTTTCAGACAAAAAGATAAATCAAATAATAATGATATCGGTTGCTTTCTTCAGCGGAATTTTCAGTATATAAAGAATTGTCGTGTTCCCGCACGCGGGAAATGTTCATACTGTTTATGTTGAGATGAAGAATAAGCATAATACAATGTTTCTTCAACGGCGATTTCGCCGTGAAGTATTCGCTGCGATTCATAACAGAAAAGCGTTGTTTTGCTCCGATTTAAAACTGCTTCGCACCCAAAATACAGCGGATTGCGTCTATGTGGACGGTTCTTTCCCGCAGGAATACTGACGTATTTCAAGGAAAAAACAGTTCCCGGAGGCGTGAGACGGTGCGTTTTGGGCTTATGGAGTTCGGCTCTCTTTTGCTATACCATACCGTGCAAATCCGAACACCGTATTTTTCGTAAAACATACATTCGGGTTTGTGCTTACATTGAAGAACGCTGATTTTTAATCGGCGTTCTTCTTTTTCGGTACTTCGTAGGTCATTGCCTGTGCGGAGTCAGACACACCAGCGGTAGTAGGGTCAGTCACCACACCCAGAATGGTCAGGACTGTGAACAGTGCATTGACCACGGCAAGCAGTTTGTCACCCATTGCACCCATGTCAATGGTGTAACCAAAGACAGCCGCAATTACCTGTACCAACAGGAGAACGGCGGGAATGAGAGCCAGCCAAAAATTCTTGTTGCGAATACGAACTTTCCAGTTAATCATGATAATTTCCTCCTAAAATTTTGATTGTTGAAGTAGTAAAAGTAGTTCAAATTCGATTTTTGCGTAAACTTTCTCTTAGTACGCGCGTATCTGGTGAAAGTTACACGCAAAATCTGATTTTCCACTACTTTTACTACTTGAAATTAATTATTTTATGACTTTTTATGTAATTATCGTAAAATCAGTGCCAAGCCAGCGCCGACAAGCCCGGTTGCAAAAGCTCCGACAATCGCACCAACGAGTTTATCCCAAAACTTTGCCGGTCTGTTTTTTACATTCTCTATATCTGCGCTGAGTTTATTAACATCATCACGGAGATATTTTATCTCTGTTGCTACATCTCGGATTGACTCTATTAATTTATTCATATCATCAAGCCGTTTGTGTGCAGATTTAACCGAGCTTGCAACACTTGCAAGTTCTTTGGCAAAGTCTATATCGTCCACTGTAAGCCCCCCTTATTCAAGCTTCGCCGATTTGCGAAGAATAGTCCTTGCGTCGTCTGCCGTTACTTTTCCGTCACCGTTAATATCGGCGGCGGATTTTTCTTTCTCGCTCAAATTTTCAAGCTTTGCGGAGGCTCTGAGAGCCGTTCTTGCGTCGTCCGCTGTGATTTTTCCATCGCCGTTTACATCGCCTTTCGTGACCGGCTCGACATAATCAACGCCGCAAACGGACATTGTGCTTACAACAATAGCTTTTGCAATATCGTCAATGTTATTGTCAAACGCCTTGTTGTCGGTTGCGGATGAAATGAAGCCGACCTCAAGCAAGCATGAATGCATGTTTGTTTGCTTATTTACGCCGAAGTCCGTAAAACGTCCGGCGGCACCCTTGTGCACTCCTCGATTCTGAACGCCCATAGCTTTAACAACATTATCAACAATAACGTTTGCTTTAGCTTGCGTGTATTCGTTGGCTTTTGAATAGATATATGCACTGACTCCCGAAGCACTCGCTGAAGCTGAATCCCTGTGCAGACTGATAAAATAATCTGCTCCCCAGTTATTCGCTTCGGTACACCTGCCGTTGATATCAAGACCGCTTGCAGACAGTCTTGAAAATTTAACCTCGACAGACTGATTTGCAAAATACTCCTTGACTTTAAGCGCAAGTCTTAAATTATCGTCGCACTCTCTGCGAGAGCCGTTAACCGCTCCCGAATCGCCCGAACCGTGACCTACACCAATATAAATTTTTGCTTTACTCATGATTTTCTTCCTCCTCTTTTTAATAATTAACTTATTCCTTCCTTATCTTGTATCTTTAAATATTCGTCCTGTGAAATTTCAACATATGCGTCTCCAAAATCCGACAAAGGCTCATCACTGCTTTCGCACAATCCCAAAAATTCTCCATTTTCATTGGTCATTTTATAATAATATTTCATTTTTCACCTCGAAAGAATTACTCGATAGTTAACGGACTGAAAGGTATAGTTTGAATCATCGGGAGATCTTATATATACTTGGTTATTATCCGCATCATAAGTAAATAGTTTTTGGTTATCTCCGAGAACAATTTGATGAGAAAGCATATTTGACGATGAAGAACCGGAGGTATGCGCGAAGTAATAAGCCGAATTTTCAAGTTCGCCGGAGGAATATTTTCGGAAGCCGCCCTTCTTCCATATCATAAGATTTATTATTTGATATTTGGAGTTTGGCGTTCCATAGCAATGAACGCTTGCTTCTTTTGGTTCAAACGGACAATACAATTGTATTACATGCCCTCCGCCTCCGGCAACAACAGCAGACCAGTTATTAAGTCTGCCGGTAATCTTTTCACCCGTGGCACTATATCCGTTTTCTCCGTCATAAATTTTATACTGGTCAAGAGTGCTGTCTGAAATATCAATCAGAACATTCTCTGTGCCGTCCTCCTTAGTTTTGTAGATAACCTTGTTAACATATTGATTTTCTGCCATATCCCCATACCTTAACCTATAGTTACCGTTTTTCCGCCCGCTGAGTTGTCTGCCTCCGCATAGGGAATGGCATTAACCACAACCTGTGCAAGATAATCAAAATCCGAATCAGGGGTTATCGTCTGTATGACGTTCGAGGGAGTAGCGGTTTTTGAGGGCTGAACTTTAACCTCGCTTGACGGTTCAAGCGTACCCTCAACGCCAAGTATTGTAATACCTTGTTTAATGTTGGAGGCAATGATTTTAGCCTTTTCACTGTCAAGAATTGAAACCTTGCCGCTGCCGTCATGATAACCCTGTGAAATAGCAATCTCATCATTGAGCGTTGAAATAGTGAGCGACACTGCGCCATTGTTGGGCATTGTACCCACAAGCTTTGTGCCCCTCGCATACGCTGTTTTTCCGTCAAGTATTTCTGCGACTTTAACGGTAGCGTCCTGTGAATTGACATCGAACTCGCATGTGCCTGTGATTGCCGCACCGGACGCGTCATGCGCCGTGTATGATGTCAATACCTTATCCGCAGTAACGGTGTCTGCCGTTAAATCAATAAGAACGGTATCACCGTACACTACTTTATTTATGTACTGATTTTCAGCCATATTAATTTCCTCCTATAATAAAAGTAACCCCGCCTTGGGGATTGTCCACTTCGTAGCTCGGAATCCCTTTTACCTTAAAATCTTTCGTCATCGTTTTTCCTTTGGTAGGAAAGTTCTGTTCGTTGATTTTCGGAATCGCCTCATAAGCTCCGTCATAGCCCTCGTCATTGGTTATCTCGGAAACATCAACGCTGATTTCAGAATCGTTTTCAAGTCTGACATCAAGTGCAGATTCCTCAATAAGATTAACATTAATCATGATTTTCGACCTCACCGAACAGAGTAGACCGGATATCAATCTTGATAATCTGCGTCGCGGGGATTTTTCCGTCCTTTGTGACTATTCTTGTATCCATGTATGCGGAGTAAGTGTTAAAAAGCCGTGTTTCTTCTTCCGTAAAGGGCATAAGAAATACGCTGCCGTCATGACCGACGGAATCGGGATACGATTTTTCAATAATCGCGGGTGCTGTTTCGGATTCCGACCCCTTGAAGATAAAATCAATATGGTCTATATCGGAAATATCAATACCCGGTATGTTGATTTTCAATGTCGGAGTTGTTCCGCGTTTCATACTTTTACGCTCCTTTATTTAACAAGAATCTTAACGTGACTTTCGTCAAGTCTTTTGAGAACTCTGTAACCGCTGTCGGAGGCTGTACCTACACCGTTTACAGACGGCTTGCAGCAGCCGTTTACTGTGCAAGTGCCGTCATCGACAAGTGTTACTTGACCGAGCATGCCGACGGGTGACCATTCCTTACGAAATTCACGGGAAACATATTCGGAATCCGGGTCGTATTCGGGATTTAAAGCAAAGCGTTTTACCGTGTGCTTTGGGATAACTTCGCCCGTTTTCTCATCTGTTGATTCGGGAATTTCAACTTCTTCTGTGATAATATCGCCGTAAATATCCTTTAAATACTTGCCCCGCCAGTTCTCGCTCTGACCGTTTCCGATGAATGCACCCGAACCGGTTACGATTCCGAGAATGTAATCTCTGTCGTTTGCAAGTTTAATCTTATCCCCGTCGAAGGTCACGAATTTACCGCGCCTGTCCTCATTGTCGGGATTTCCGTCAGCCCATTCAAAATATTCGGCAAAGTCCGCGCCCTGCGCCGAGAATGCCTTAAGTCCATAACACTGACCGTCAGCAGATACCCTAAATGCATTGGAATCAGCCTCCGATGTTCCGTTTCCGATTATAAATAACGACTGAGAAGCAAGCTGACTTTCCGTATCAACATTGCCGTTTGCATTTTCGCATCCGAGACATTCTTTATTGAATTTACCGAAAACAAACTGAATTGCACGAGCCAAAGTATAATATCCGCCTGCGTATGAGTTCACGCCTTTCGCGACAGTATAAATTCCTTCACTGCGGGAACGGTCTCCCAATGCCAGCGTGTTGGTACCGCCGCAATGAGAGGACTTGCCTCTTGCAAGTGAAAACGGATTAGTTTGCCAATCTGAAATTATGGTATCAATAGCAGTGCTGTATGTATAATCGCTGTCGGCAGCGTTATAGCTTTCACCCTCAGCATGCGAGTTATCACCGAGCGCAGTCGTGCTTTTACCCTCTGCGTGTGAATTTTCACCGGAAGCGGTAGTACTGTTTCCTTCGGTATGACTTACATTTCCCTTGGCGCGTGAGCCGACACCCTCGGCATGGGAGCATATGCCGTAGGCATGAGTAAGCTGTCCTTCACTGGACGAACAGTCCCCGTCCGCAATTGTAAGACCTCCGTTTGCTTTAGAATACTCTCCGTTAGCCTGTGTGCAGTACCCGTCGGCAGAAGAGCACTTTCCGCTTGCTGTTGTTCCGCTGCCGTGAGCCGATGAATATTCTCCCGTTGCTAAATTTCCCTGCTTTACAAGTCCCGACTGCGTCTGTTCACGATAATCGTTAAATATCTCTGCACCCTCACCTGCCGTAACGCTTACACCGGTGTTCGTGGGGGTTACGGTCTTACCTGCAAGTTTTTTTCCGACAGCATTTAAAAGCTCTTTCATTATGTCGTTCATGCCTTTATTTATCTGATTAGCGTCTTTTGCCCCGAAAAATGATTTTTCTTTATTCGAGTATGCGGTAACATCCTGAAAAGAAACGGTGTTATCTGGATTCGTAATTTCAACAAACTTTCGCAGTCCGTCAAATGTTGCGTCCGTATAATCGGTAGGTAAATCTGTCCAAGCCATTTAAAACATCTCCTTAATTCCAAAATTAAATTTTAAAGTCCGTCTGCTTCTTTCAGATTGATTTGTAAGACGGTTATAAAGGTCTAAACATGCACTTTCCAAACGATTTAATTCATCAAAAGTCATTGTTTTTCCGTTATCAACATAAATTCGGGCAGTACCGTAGTCTCTTTTAAATGTTTTTTCATTTATTACAGACAATGTTTCTTCCATTTTATTGATTTCATCCGCATAGAAATAATCCGAAAAAGTTTTATCGGATTCCATGGGGCTGATTTCAAAATCGTTATACAACGAAAATGCAAGGTTTTGCAAATATGCAAGATTATTTTTTATTCGGTTAAAATCAACAGCATTGAACCTATCGCCTGTATACACTCCGTTGACAGTTTCACAGTGCCAATTCGTTTTCGGTTCACTCCACGCCATTAAATCAGCCTCCTATTTTCCGAGTCGTTATTTTTCCTTTAAACGATTGATTGAACTCTATCGTGTGATTACAAATTGATACTTTCATATTAGGTACAAATTCATTCTCCTGATAAATAACGTCTGTGGTATCCAATTCGGGATTTCCTCGGATTTCGTACTCGTATTCCGCATTAGATGAGTAATACTCGGCAAGCCAATCGGCAAGTTTTTCTGCGGTTTGAGTATTCGAAACAAGCGGATTTTCCCACCTAACGGTATCACCGCGAGCGTTTATTTGTTTAGTGACGTTTTTCTCGATAATCCTATATCTGCGTCCGTTTATATCTAATTTAAAAGTACCGCTTACATTGAATTTAATTTTTACGAAATAAGCTCCCTGGTCAAGAATGGTTACTTTACCGCCCGATGCTTCTTCATCGATTTTTATAGAATAACCGTGAGTAGGTTCCTGCATATAATATGTTTCAATGACACCCGATTCTACTGTTATGTTCTCGCTTATAACGCCGGTTTCTTCATTGCCGGGCTGATATACATACACAGGGACAACTATTTCTTTTACAGCAGATTGCTTTGTCGTTTTCGGGTAAGTAATCATATCTTTGTAAGACATAGTAAAATCGACAGTATCGTCAAAACCTAAATATTGCAGACTGATACGGTTATGAGGAACTGATGTTTCTGTAAACTCAATTTGTATGGAATTACAGTCACCAAATTCTCTTAAAATGACCGTAACAATATCAATCTCATCGCTGTTTATGCTGTATTCGTCTGCAAATTTATTATCGTTGTAAGTACGTATCACAAAAGCAGACGGCAAAACAGACGAAAAAACCATTTTCAATCCGTAATATGATTTAACTGCATTCATGGAAACGGTAATTATAGGATTGGACTCAAATTTACCGTTTGAATCCGATATACTTTTAGATACGTATGCTGTTTTGAGATATTCTTCTTCATTATCTCTCGGCAGAAAAAACATTGCTCCGTCAACAGTTGTGAAGTCTTCGCAAAGAGACGCATAAACTGCCTTATTCGTTTCCTCTGTTATGGTTTCCGAATCGGAATACGATTCAGCTCCGTTATCGGAAACAGAAAGCTCAGGGTGATAATTTGATTTAATTTGAATTTTACCCGACCTTGATTGAGTCAGCACGCAGCAACACGCGTTTGTAATTATCTGCAACGCCTCTTTCTGCGGTACTTTGGGAATCGGGTTACGGGAAAAGAGATTTTTAAGACTTGGGTCAATATAATAGTCCGAAATCCCCATATCGGTAAAAACATCCTGCGCCAGTTCATAGTAGCTCTTTCCGGCTAAACTGTACGCGCCTTTTGTATATTCGCCGTTCATGTTTCGGAAAACGTCACAGCACCGTATTGTCGCGGATGTATTATCACTTTCCCAGTCGGAACAGTATAAATGTCCTCCGGGAATCCACTCAATAAAATCGGAATCCGGAATTGTATAGCCGTAGCTGATATTAACTTCCTGTCCGTTTTCCAAGAAATTAATTGCAGACAAAGGATTATCAATATCAAAGTATCTGTCATAATTTTTTAACGTAACGGAGAAATCAATTTGAGGTATTTCAGCGCATATCGGTGAAACACATGAGGTAAGGGAAGAGTTTATTACGGATTCATTTGTGTAAATAAGACCATAACCGAACAGGATATTATAAATTCGAAGTCTGCTTTTCGGATTTTTCATTCTATAAAATACGAACTTTACATAACCTGTGTTTTCAAAAACTTCTTCTATACTCCATTTTGAAGCTGTGTTTTCGGAAATCTTTAACGTCTTAGAGCTTGTGATAACGTCAAAATCAGTCGGATAGTTTTCTCCGAAAGTTACCGTAAGCCCTTTGAAACTAATCGGCGAAGTATTAAAATTAATTACTGCTTCAAATGAATTATCGGATGATAACAAATCGTTTGAAACCAGTCCCGTATCGTAAAAGACGCTGTTATCAAGGTTTCTCGGTAAGAAAAGCATTGTACCGTCGGTTTTTGTGAAGTTTTCTTCGAGAGTGCCGTAGATGACGGTATCATTCTGTTCTCCGAACACTTTTTTATCACTCGAATAATAAGCATAATTTCCCTCAGCTGTTTTTGCATTTGTCTGTGCTTCTTTGTTTACAAGACCAAAGGAAATCATAATATATGCTCTCTCTCGAAGCGCGGATTTCATGCTTTCCTTATAAGCTTTTGACACTTTCTGCATAAAATCAGCTCCTTTTATCTGCCTGTATCAATCAAATTAACTTTACAATTCCGATAATGAGTCGGTATTCCGCTGCCGTTAACCCAGTACGGTTCCCCGGTTCGGTCTCCGCAGTACATTTTTATTGTTTTTCGCTTATTTGTAACGGGGTCGGAAAAAGTAACGTCAAAGTAAAAGTCCTTGATTGCGGACAGAATTTTTCCCCATTCTTCAGCGGTGAGCCACGGCCATTCAAGTCCGTCGATTTTATATTGGTCTCTGCCTATTTTTTGCCCTATGGCCTCGCCGTTTGAGTTTCTTACACCGTCAACAAGTGTGGAAACAATTATATTTACCCCTCTTTTACACGGAGGCAGTTTGTAACCGTTTATTTCTATAAAAGCCATTAAAAACTGCCCCCTTTATTTTGCAAATACATATCCGTTTGCGCGCTGCTGTGATGATACGGCAGATGTAATTTCACGGCCGTCAAGATATACTTTTACAACAAATTGATTACTGTTATCGGAATTGTTAATAGCGTCTCTCATCGCCGCTTTTACGCCCTCATAGATACCGTTTACAATTTGGTCGTTATTGGCAACAGCAGTACGTCCTCCGATATTTCCGACCATTTCTGCACCGGCTTCGCGGGCGATAAAGAGCTGTCCCGATTTCGGAAAACCTCCCTCTGCGAGCTGAGGAATTTCGGGAACTGAAATTGTCTGTAAACCTGAGAACGGGGAAAGCCCCGCTATCTCAATGCTTTTTATTTTATTAATAGCTGTATTAATACCTTTGAACGGAATCGAAACTACGTTATTTAACCCTTTGATTAATCCGTTTACAATAGATTTGAAAGAGTTGACTATTCCGTCCTTGATATCGGTAAAGATTTCTCCGCCCGAAGAAAAGACTTTTACAACGCCTTCCCACGCATTCTCGAATGTTGTTTCAAAAAAAGAACCGACTTTTCCGAAAACTTCTTTTACTCCTTCCCATGCGTCGGAGGCTTTCGTTGAAAAGTCATCCCAAAGCCCCGAAAAGAATTTCGATACAGGTTGAACGACATTATCATAAACCCAATCCGATATTTCGTTTAAAGTCTGAACAATATTTGTCCATGCCGTATCAGCACCGTCTGAAAATCCGCTCCATAAGTCCGTGAAAAAGCCCGATACAGGTTCAATTACATTGTCATATACCCAACCCGATATCTTATCAAAGATAAGTTTAATATTATCCCATGCGTTAGACAGCGATGTTTTGATGTCCGCCCATTTTTTTGCGGTATCGGTTTTAATGTCTGCCCATGATTGGCGAATATTACTTGTTAAGTTAATTCGTGCATTATCAACTTTACGACCGATATTATCCCATGCGTTAGACAGCGATGTTTTGATGTCCGCCCATTTTTTTGCGGTATCGGTTTTAATGTCTGCCCATGATTGGCGAATATTACTTGTTAAGTTAATTCGTGCATTATCAACTTTACGACCGATATTATCCCATGCGTTAGACAGCGATGTTTTGATGTCCGCCCATTTTTTTGCGGTATCGGTTTTAATGTCTGCCCATGATTGGCGAATATTACTTGTTAAGTTAATTCGTGCATTATCAACTTTACGACCGATATTATCCCATGCGTTAGACAGTGATGTTTTGATGTCCGCCCATTTCTCTGAGGTATCGGTGCTGATATTCGACCATGCAGTCCCGATAGTAGATTTCAAATTACTCCAGGTTGTACCGGCTGTAGTTTTTACACCCGACCAAGTATTCGACAACGAGGTTTTTACAGTATTCCAAGTATTTGATGTGTTGGTCTTAATGTTATCCCAAGTAGTTGAAATTGTTGTCTTTAACCCATTCCATACCGTACTTGCAGTAGACTTAATATTGTTCCAAGTGTTTGAAAAGAATGTTTTAATATTTCCCCAAACGGTGCTTGCCGTTGTTTTTATGCTGTTCCAAGTCGATGCACAAACCTTTTTTATATCCTCTAATTTTTGAGAGAAAAAGTCCGTAATATTGTGCCAGGTGTCCTTGATTCCCTGCCATAAGCCGTCGACAAGAAATGTACCGATTTCGGCAAATACTTTCGAGGGCGAATGTATACCGAGGGCTTCTTTAAAACCATCAACAAAACCTTTAACAAAATCAGTAATAGCCTTGATGGCAGTGTTCCACCCCTCAACAATGCCGTCCCATATCGCCTGTCCGACATCTTTGAACCATTGTTTAATATCTTTCAGCGCATTAGGGATTGTTTCGGTAAAGAATGTCTTGATTTTCTCCCACAGTTTGGGAATTGTCTGTGTGAAAAAATTCGGAAGCGTTTCTGTGAAAAAGGTCTCAAAAGATGATTTTACCTTTTCCCATACTTCGGGAAGCGTTTCTGTGAAGAACTGCTTGAAAGCGTTGCAAATGTTTTTGACCGCCGTACCGACCTTATAGCCTATATCATGACCGAGCTGAGACCAGTCGAAATCTTTGATAGGTTGTAACAAGTTAGACCACCAATTACGGATTGTTTCGGGCAGATTTTTGAGCCAACTCACAAAATTGTTCCAAACGTTGGGTATTGTCACAGTAAAGAAGTTACTGAGGACATCTTTAATTTCCTCCCAATGCTCGGTGATAGCGATAATTCCATCCGTGACAAGACCAACGGCGAGACCAATTAAAGCACCGATACCCGCTCCTATCGGACCGCCACAAGCACCGATAATAGCTCCGATACCTGCCCCGGCTGCGGTAGCACCGGCACCGACTAACGCACCGTTGAGCCAGTTAAGTCCATTTGTAATTGCATCATATATACCAACACCGAAAGCCGGGAGACCAGCAATAATACCGGCGATACCACCGCCTAAAATGGCACTTCCTAAAGCCTTGCCGATTAAGGCACCGCCGGCAACAGTCAGACCTCCACCACTTACGATTTGGATAAAGTTATCACTATTTAACTCATTCTTAATAGCTTCAGCGATACCCGACCATTCGAGTGTAATACCTGTTACAGCAAGGGCTGCACCAATCGAGATAGTTAGTGGTTTGTCAAGCCCTAATTCCTTTAGATTAGTCATATATGCAAGACCGTCTAATACTCCCTTAGAAACTTTCCACGCTGCCATACCAAGTCCGATAGCACCGACTGTGGTCAAAATAGTTCCGAGACGAGTATTGAGCAGGTCGCTCCAACTGTCAATTTCACCTGTTAAGCCAAGCCATTCTTTCATTTTGTCAACAATACTGCCAACCTTGGATTCCACAAGACCGCCAAGGAAGTCATACTGCGGGAGGTCAATGTCAAAACCGCCACCCCCAGCATCGCTTCCTGTACCTCCGCTACCGCTTGAATCATCATTCTGTGGAATGACGTTGAGTTCATCAATACCAAGCATATTATCTTTCAGTTTCTTTGCCGCCTTTGCCGCACCGCCGAAGCCGTCCTCCGCACTTTCGGCAGAGTCCGCTACGGCACTTGCACCAGCTGAAATACCGCTGTAATCAATCTCCGGCAAAGAGAAACCAAACAGGCTTGCGATTGCATTTGCAATCAAACGGATAACCTTTGCAACAGCGATAGCATAAGGTAGAACCGCATTAAGAGCGGGAATGAATATGTTACCCAACGCTCTCGCACATTGCGTGACCTGTGCCTGTAAAATACGAAGCTGGTTTGCAGGAGCGTTCAAGGTACGAGCCATATCGCCCTGTGCGTCCGTAACCTGTGTCATAATGGCATAGTAGCGGAGCTGGGATTTCTCAGCCTGTGTCATTGCGGACACACTCTTTTCTATGCCGAGCGTATAGGCTTCTTGTTGCAGACGAGCCACAGACAAGTCATAGCCAAGTCTACGGAGCGGTTCAAGCTCACCGGAAATACCCGACTGTAACTTGGTAAATGCGTCCTCCGTGGAGATATTGTAGAAAGACGAAATATCATACCCAAGCTGTGTAAGGTTCTTGGACATGATAATTGCTTTGTCGCTTGCCACACCAAAGCCCTTGATAATGGTATTGAACACACCTTGGTTTCTCAGCCAATCGGCGGGGTCAATACCCAAAAGCTCACTTACTCGCTCGGCGTACTCTTTTGCGGAGTCAGCGTATTCGCCGAGAGCCACAGTAAAGAGGTTCAAATCCTCGATGTACTTATTGGACTGCGTAATCCAAGAAGCAATCGTCCTCGCCGCCGACTTTACAGCGGTTATCGCCATACGGAGCTTTGCATACAGATTGATATAGCTCTTACTTGCATTGTTATTTGCAGTAGCAAGGTTGTTCGTGTTTTGCACCAGCTGTCTCACATTGGAGGGAAGACGAGCGAAAGCCGCCGACACGGTGTTAAGCTGAGAAGCCAACGGAGCGAGAGAATTTGTCAAAGACTGCATTTGACTGGTAAACTGCGCCCAATTTACACCGTTGAGCGTTTTTGCAAGTTCGGGGATTTTGCCAAGCTGTGTGATAGCGGACTGCAATCCTGCGGACTTAGTAATACCGCCGAGCGAGGAAACAGCGTTGGACATCTGTGAGATACCCGAAAAATCCACGCCCGTGAGGGAAGAAGCGGCAGAGCCGATATTCTTCAACTGACTTGCAATAGATGAGGAGATTTTCAGACTACCAAGGCTCTTGAGTTTTTCCAGGCTACTCGCCAGCTTATCAACCTTGCTCGTGTCCGTAGAACTAAGGGCGGTATTGAGATTGCGTATCTGTGTTGCCACACTCGTCAATCCCATACCGCCCTTTGTTGCGCTTTTCAGTCTTGCCAACGAAGCGGAAAGAGCGGCAATGCCTTGCACGGCGGAATTACCGTTTTGTTTGACTTCAAGTTCAAGCGACTCGATTGTAGTAGGCATACAACTCACTCCTTTTCCTCAAAATTCTTGTTAAATTTCTGCATAAAGACTTCCATTTTGGCAAGTCCCTTATCAGAAACAGATTTTTCTTTCCTCTGTTGCTTATCCTCCTGCTTTTTCTGCGTAATGGGATAAGGTTCTTCGACATATGGTTCGGGTTTAGTTCCTTTTTTTGCGAAAGCGTGAAGTAGGGGAGTCAGTCTGATAATAGCGTCGTAGACATACATTCCTTGTAACCATGCTTCTTCGTTCCGACGCTCAATACGGAGTTTATCAGCTTTCCTGTAATAACGAGGAAGAGCGGGGTCTCCGTCCCAATATTGCGCTTCCGTCATGCCTATTGATAAGTAATAGGGGAACTCACGCCTAAATATTTCTGTGAAAGAAAGAGGGGCATGTTCGATTTCGATATTATTACCCCTCTCGTTAACTAAACTATTGCAGGACTCCGAGTTACTTACCAGCTCGTTGTCCAGTCCAAGTTTCCCTCCGCTTCTGCGGGTTCTTCGACAAGTGCCATGATAGGCTCGTTGTACATTTCAGCCAGCTTACCGATAAGCTCCTCCTTGTTCTTCATCCTCGCAAAGATGGAGTCAATCACATCTTGCTTCACGAAGCGGTGATGGGCGAGAAATGCGCCAGCGAACAGGGTGGGGAGAGTGGACATGGGCTTATTCTCCACTTCGGAAGCAATAAAGCCCTTACGCTCCATCTCGGTTACGGTTCTACGGGTGAACTCAAGGACATACTCTTTGTCCTCATAGGTAAATCTAAGCTGTTTCGACATCATATTTTCCTCCTAAAATTTTTAGCCTGCGGTGATAATGGTAGACGGAACGATGGTGATAGTCATATCGACCACCTCATTGACACCGCCGCCAACAACATGGACATTCAGCTTGCCCTTGAAAGAGAATTTACCGTTAGAGCCATCGGGCGTAACCACGTCGCCGCTCTCCGTGCCGCCGAACCACACTGCATAATTCGTCTCAGTATCAGCGAGAGCGGATAGTGTATCGTAGTCAGCCTTGGTATAATTTGCAGTGAACTCAAGAGCGTCATTGCTCTGAATACCGGGAATATATGTCTGCATTTTGTCAGACAGGGTGGTTGTCTCCAACAGTTCCGGCGCACCGCCGAGGTCGGGGAAGTCCTTAATGTCAATCAGCTTGGAGTAGTCACTCCCGGTTGCGCCTTTCTTCATAAGGAACACTTTGTAAGTAGAAATAGCCATGATAAGTTACCTCCTGTAAATAGTGTGATTTTTGTCTATCACAGCCCGATACCGTCCGAGCATACGATAGATTGTTGCGTCCTGTGTATTCGGTATAGGTTCGAGAAGCATACGAGTGAAATTACGTTCCATAAGAAGTTCATCTATGAAAGCGGCAATCTCTTTACACTCGGCTTTCTTACCTGTTTTTTTGTTCGAGTAGACATTAAGCTCATAAGTCACCGCCGCATGATTTTCCTGTCCACTCTGTGTCTGCGAGTTTCGGAATGTGGCGTTGTCTATCTCCACGAGAGATACGCAAGGAAAAGAGGAGGGTGCGCTGACATATTCGCCCGTCATAAAGATGTTCGGGTATTGCGCCCGTACCTTTGCGGAAATCTCAGAGAAGATTTCCTGTTCTGCGTCAATCATGCGAACACCTCCCTTGCAATCTGTACGACCTCTCGGCTTACAGTCTGAACGGCATTGTACATCGGCATTGAGGCGGGAGTACCGTGAGTGATTTTCAACTCTCCGTCCTCATAAAAGCCCCAAGCCTGTTTTCTACCGTTCCTACCAAAAGTGCCTATGGCTATCGGAGGGTTGGGAACGCCCGTAGTAGTGGCGGCGAAAGGGTTCGGGGACGAGCCAGCCGAGCCGTTATGATAAACGCCCGCACCGAACTCAACCCACACAGCGTCCGTTCCGTCAGCGACAACAGCGAAGTAATCTCCACGGTTCTCTACTCGAACATTAACGCTTGCTTTGCGGGGACCGCCGCTCCTTTCGGTCAAATCATCAACGATTGCCCCGTTAAAACCGCTCTGTGCTTCTTCGGCTAACCTCTCGGCTATCCGTCTTAGAAGTTCCTCACACTTGCTCTGAAACCCCTCTTTGTACTGTGCCAATTCTTTTATGGCACGGTCTATATCCTGCTCCGATAATCCGAACGAAATGACTTTCCTACCCACTTACGCTCACCTTGCTTACTGCGTATGACACACTGTTCATGCTCTTTGCGACTTTCTTAACGATGTAATCATGAGGTGTTTTGACTTTACCCTCACTATCAACCGCCAAAGAACCGTCCGCATTAAGCTCCGGCATTGTGTCAATCCACAAAATCGAGTATTCGTCAATGGGCGGGGCTTCGTTGTCCATAGCGATTACTTTATCGTAGGACACATTTTCGCCAAACTGCCTTGTTTGCGTTTCCCCTTTTGCCGCCGAAATATTAGCGGAGCTTTTTACGGGGTTTCCATGCTGAACATCGAACTCACCCGTATTATTGCCGTACTCGTCAACAACGGGAACGCTCTTAGTAAACAGGGCGTAATAGAAGTTGACCTTGTTTCTCTCCATACATCTCATGTCGTTTCCTCCTCCGTTGCCGAGGAGAAAGTACCCACATGAGGAGTAATCGTCTTGAGCATGGAAGCGGGAACATCGGCGTTTTCGTACTGCCGTGTAATACCGTTCTCGGTGTGAGAGGTCTGTCCCTCTGCTCCTCGCTTGTTCAGCATATAAGCCGCTATCTCCACTTGCAGGAAATCATACTTGGTCGGAACTTCCGTAATATTATCCTTGTACGGATAGGCTTTGGTGATAATCTTCCTACCAGCCAAAGTAAGATAGGTGGACAGTACTTCGTCAGTATCAGAGCCGCCGACCATAGTTTTGAGCATTGTCAGTTTTTCAGCTTCCGTCATGTTGCCCACCCCTCTCAAAATCAGGCAATCGTAATCTTGACCGCCTTGGTCTGGTCAGTCAGAGCCGCAAGGTAATACTTACGGGCAAAGATAACATTCTTACGAATATTGGCATCGTCAGAGCTACGAACCGCCTGTTCAACCTCTACGCCTTTCTTGTTGAACAGAGTGACCGCCTGTTTTGTACCGACAATGCAAGTACCTTTAACAGCGTCCTTCTTGGTGTACAGGTTCACACCCGCCACAGTGCCGACATAACCAGTGCGGGCAAAGGCTTCAACATACTTGAGTTCGTCCTTGAGAGCCTTGCGTACTGCCGCCATATCTTCGGGACAGACAAACGCAAATGTGTTAATTTTGGACGGGTCATTGTCCGTACCCTCAATGTTCAGCTTGGACACAGCGTCCGCAAAAACATCAAAGCCGTAAGCACTCCCCGTAACAGTGAGAGTAGCCTTGTTGAACTCGGCAAAAATGTCAGCATTAACGGTGTTGAACATATCCGTACCCATGTGACGAACGCCAACGGGAACAAGCATAGGGTCAGTCATTTCCTGCTCGTCATAATACTCGAAGCGGTTCTGAGCAAGTAGAATACGGTACTCACTTGCGGCGTAGGAAACTTCGATGGACTTAGTATTACCCTCGCCCAAAGCCAGTTTCTCCGTGCCGTCCGTTGCCTTGTAGACATTGACCTTACGGAGCATACCCGGAGTACCTACCAGGCTGTTGTCAACAGTACAAAACTGCTGGAGGTCAATGTGGGAGTTATACTGGTCTTCGATTTCATTGGAAAGATAGAAATTATCATAGATAGTGTGCGCCATGATTAGTTACCTCCTGTATAAAGTTCTTTGTATTCCTCCGGGTGTTTCTGCGAGAACTTGAGTCTGTCGGCAGGAGACATTTCACGGAGAGTCTTGAGCGTTATGGTTTTGCCGTCCCCATCGGGGGTAGGCTTCGGGGTGTTTTTCAGAGCTTCAGCACGAACCTTTTTCTCAAAGGCTTCGAGGTGCTTCTTCTGATTGGCAAAGACCTTTTCGATTTTACCGTCTGCCATAGCTTCGGCGGTTTCATCTGCGAGAGCTTCTTCGTAACCGAGAGCAACCAACCGTGCCTTATCCTTGGACACGACCGACTCACGGCGCAGAGCGTCAAGCTCTTTCTGCATGGACTCTCGTTCTTCCTGCTCTTTCTGCTTGGCGGCTTCATCGTCCGTCAGCTTATCCCTCAATTCCTTTTTCTTTGCGGCAAGCTCGGAAGCGGTCTTGTCGAACTGCTCCTTGCTCACAAAGCCGGACATATCGGGGTCGGGAACATCATAGACTTCGAGAGCCTTGAGCTTGTCCTCTGCGGACATCTCCGCATAACCCTCAATCTTGCTTACATCAATCTTTGCCATAATAGATTTCCTCCTTGCGTTTTTCAATCGGCTTCTCTGCCTTAATGTTGCGATTTAAGGTTTCTCTACCTGTCTGCGAAATTTAATATAGCGATTTCTCTACCGCTGATATATCAAGTGGCATATTGCCACATATAACCATAAGCTGTCGGCTTTACACCGTGACAGCAACGAGCCACAAAAGCGGCATTAAAACCGAGGACTCTCATAATCTCGTTAAGCGATACCCACTCGCAAACAACATTTCCATTCAAGTCCATCTGAATTACTTTCTTGCACTTTGTATTTCTTTTGGACTCACTAATGCGATTATTTCTTGTCCCATGATTGTTGTTATAGAAGCAATCACACCATTCAAGATTTTCAACTCGATTATCGGATTTGTCCTCGTTAATATGATTTATCTGAGGAAAATTGTTTGGATTTTCAATGAAAGCCTGTGCTACCATTCTATGAACAATCCCATTATGCTGTTTGCCATCTTTGCACAGGCAAACTCGCATATAGCCGTACTTATCCATAATAGGAATAAGATTTCGGACTATTCCCCAGTTGTGATAATTAAGGCTTCGGACATTGCCGAGGTTGCTTACCTCATACAAGTCCTCGTACCCCTTGACTGTCCTCCATATCTCCGTCATTTTGCTTTTCCTCCAACTGCGCTTCCTGCTCTTTTTCCTCAAAATATTTCACACTCATAGCGTATGCTCTCTCAGCATCCACGAATAGTCCGCAGTGCTGGAAAGCGAGAAGCGGGTGAATTTTATTGTTTTGGAGCATAGACACGAGAACCTGTGACTTGCTCTGAATGTTCTCGTAGTTTCGGCGGGTGAACTGCAACTCAATATCCTTGAGTCCCAAGTTCAAATCACTCAGTTCCCGACAGATACGAAGAACCAGCTTGAGCATTTTCTTCTCCGATTTCTTGAACATATTCTCGCTGTCTTTAGCTCTCGCTTCGGCAAGCGACCAACCATCACGGAGAAGTACCGCCGCCCCTGTATCGGAGGTGGAAGTACCGCCGTTACGGTTCGGCATACCGCAAATCGTAAGAATTGCGTTGTAACAGTCCTCTTTCAAGGTCTGCGTCTGCGACTGGTTGAGGTCGGTAGTAACGACACCCACATCGGCGTTCGCACCGTCCACGGACTTGACCTTGATTGCGCCCAGCTGTAAGAACTCCTCGTATTCCTCTTTGGAAATATCGCAGTTGATGAACTTGATAAACGCCTGTATCACCTGTTCAATACCGTCCATGCGGTTAGAGGTGATATTGTTCAGCGTATCGAGGAGAGGGAGAACAATCTCAAAAGAACCGAGCCTTGCGTTGTTCGCCGGATACTCGAAAATGGGTATCATATCGAGGGCGTGTGCCGTGGACTCTTTCAAAATTCCGTCCTCTACGAGATAGTACATATTCTCGGTGTAAATCGAGTAATGGGTAATCTCGTTATCGTCCTTGCTGTACTTAACTGCCATAACGGGCTTGTTGCCGATTTCATTAGAGTAGACAACAAAGGTGTCCCGTGGGTCGAGCGTGTACAGTTCAAACGGGGCTTCGTCCTCCTCTCCCTTTTCATCAGGGAGAACCAAACGATACGCCGTACCGCAAATCATCTGACACTCGACAATCTCTTGGTCTTGTGCCGCCTTATCCTCGGCAAACATAAGCTCATTCAGACGGGTAATACCCTGAGTGATTTCCTCGCTACCGTTCTTCCCGACATACTGAATAGGCTCACCGCAGAGGTAGCCTACCTTGAACGATACGATTTCATTTGCACGGTTCTCGACAATCCTGTTGGTGATTTCGGGGCGTACCTCTTTCTGACGGTGCAGAATGGGTTGCTTTCCCTTGTAATACTCCCACAGGTAATCAATCTCGGAGCGATTGAGGGCATGGACGGAAAGAGCCTTGAGAAGCACATCGACCACATTTTCGGGTGTGATATTCGTCACGCTTGTCTTAATGACCCTACGCCCAAACATCTGTCGTGTCTCCGCTACGGGCTTGCTCTCGTCAATCACATTCGCCACAGTTAATCTCTCCTTGCCGTGCAAATAAAGAAAGCGCATGAAAGTTCGACCGGAAAGGTCTCGCAATCATGCGCCATAAGACAATATCTTGTATTTCATTCTTTATTATAGCACAATATCTTGTGTTCGTCAATACTTTCTGTATTATTTCCTACCATGGACGCTGGAATATTTCAACTTTTTGCCCCGACAGAGATTGTGCATACTCGGCAAGCATAGCCATTCCATCGGGTACATCATCATGCTTGTTTTTACCCGCAACGGTATAAGAGCAGAGCATATCCATCATTTTTCCATAATCTGATTTTTTCTGATAGAGGGAAGCGTCCTTGAACAGACAATGCTCTTTGACCCATGCGCTGTTGACAATGATTTTGGTCTCTTTATTTGCCGTGGTAAACTTGGTCGTAATGTGTGTAACGCCGTTTTTCTTCTTCACCTCGTCCTGTATTTTTTCCGCTACACGCCGCCCCGCGGAATTGGACTCAAAACGGCAGGACTTGACCTTATCACGCACAAGAATTTCCGTCAACCGAGCGTCCACAACATTCGGCAAGCCGTTGTCGCACACACAATCGTCAATGTAGTAATCCTGTCCGTACACATACGCCACGGGTAGGAACGCATAGTCCGTACCCTTGTCCTTTGTGTCGCAAATACCGATAACTGCATCCGGGTCTTCCTTGGGAAGCTCAAAATACCGCCGCAATTCATCAGCGGAATAGACCAAGCCCTCACGCTCAATCGGCTCGTTCATGTACAAGGCTCTCCAACTCGCTTCGTCCATGATGTTTCTCTGCTCATGATAAAACTTGGTCGTAAAGCCTACACCGTAGGCATAGTCAAAATTCGACTCGTCATTTTCATCGAGTGCAGGAATGACGATAAATTTTGCCCTATCGCTGTCCCCGTACTCCGTCTCAAGCCGTCCGATTACATCATGTACCGACCATCTTGTAGCGATATGAAGCTCCTTACATTTGTCACCGATTTTACGCTGTCTCAAGTCCGTGGTATAGGTTTCCCACAGCTTGTCGAGCCGCTCCTTAGACAACGCCACCTCAATACCGCTTACCAAATCGTCACAGTATAGGAGGGTAGCGGCTCGATACAGACCCGCATTACCTGTACCGATAGATGTAAATTCGAGTGTTTCAAATCTCTGTCGCTTGTCAATGTCAATACGACAGTCCTTTGCATTGGTGTTTGAAACACTAAGGCCGGGGAAAACATCGTGCCACAGATAATCTCCGTTGGGGTCAAGTATACGCAATACTTCATCGTACACTCCTCGAACAAAGGAGTTCGAGTGAGAGCCTGTCAGCATGGGTTCATTCGGTATCTTACCAGCAAGCCATGTAAGGAAAAAGATAGCAAGGGTTGTCTTGCCGGAGCCTGGTGGGAGAGAGATAGAAAGCAAATCCAACTTATCGTCCGCCAGCTCTTGCAGACAATCTACCACCTGTTTCAACACACGGCGGCGGGGCGGGTAAAACTTTTTGTCGGGCGGTCTATTCCACTCAACATAGAGAAGATAGCTGTCAAAATCATACGGAGCGAGGGCAAGGCACACTCGCTTGTGTAGAGCGAACATATCTCTCACATCATCGTCCGACAGCTTTGTATCTCGGATAGCTTTTTCGCAGAGAGAGGAGAGAGTTTTGAGGTAATCAATCCCCAACTGCTGTGTTTTCTCGTCTTTCATAGCCTCCTTACTCATACCGTACAGGTCAAAGTAAGTCTGATAAGAAAACGGCTTTTCCTCAATCCGCTTCAAAATTGTTTTCAATAATTGCTCCATAGCGTACCTCCAAAAGAAAAATGCGTTACCGCCATGAGAGAAAACTCCCATGTGCGATAACGCACCGCTTAAGGTTTATCGTTGCGACAAATAATCATACACAACCTTGAAATCTTTTTTATGCTTAAACGCAACCTTAAATTCCTCGCCTTGGTTTGTCATAATCACAAGACCGCCGCCCGGAAAATAGGTGTATGTTCCGACTTTAGCGATATTATCAAGCGGAATGAATAAGTGATTATCGGTCATTGCATTCAAAGCCCCAAAAGCGAGGTATGAGGTAGCCGACTTGTTCCAAAACAGAGCTTTATCTGTCAAAGTAAGATACCCATATCCACGAAAGACAAGAGTAACTTTCGCTTTTATAATCTCAGTTCCAAGTTCATTCATTTCAAAATCTCCTCCGTCTGCGTCCACCTCTATGGTGACTCTTTTCATTTTGTTTCACACATTCACCTAAAAGGACGAGTGGGAATATCAACACGGCTAAAATCCACATAACTTACTCCTTTTCTCTTGGAACATAGGTAATCTGTATGTCATATCCAAGGGCTTCCATCATCTTTATAAAGGTTTTATTGACAACCTCATTGTTTTTCTTGAGAATACGATTTACATACTGTCCTGTTGTACCGATTGTTTCTCCGAGCTTTTCCTGTGTAGTACCAGCTTCGAGGAGCTTCACTTTCACATCAAGCTCAATATTGTTCGTAATCATGTGTCATACCTCCGTTACAGAATAATTGTATTATACTCCTAACACGGTTGTAAGTCAATACATTTCAGATACTTATACCAACTCGAACGGCTGATATTAAGTTTTTCACAGCATTCTTCCACGGTCATTTCGCCGTCTTTTTGTTTTTTGCGGAATTTTTGAAAAAGCTCTGACGGCAAGTCAAGGCTCGGTCTGCCGTCCACTCGTATACCTTTCTCACGAGCGATAGCTTTTCCCTCCTGTGTTCTCTCAACAATCATATCCCGCTCAAACTCCGCAAAGCTCAACATGATATTGCGAATGAGTTTCCCCGTAGGTGTGCTATCCATAACACCGATGTTAAGAACATGGACGGTGATACCTTGCTCGATAAGTGACTCAATCAACTGACTGCCTTGCGCCGCACTACGAGCAAATCTATCCAGTTTGGTAACTATGAGCTTATCGCCGTTTTTTAGGACGGATTTCAGCTTGTCAAATTCAGGTCTGTCCATTTTGCGTCCCGTGAATGAGTCAAAATAGATTTTCGTTGCCCCGGCTTCTTTGAGTAGTGCGGCTTGCCCGTCAAGACTGTTACCGTCACGAGCTTGCCCTTTGGTAGAAACACGGGCATATCCGTAAATCATACAGATACCTCCTCATACATTTCGCTGATTTCTTTTTTATACCTCAAATACTCGCACTCGTACTCGCTTATCTCTTTTTCTTTTTTGCGGTTGCGACCGAGTTTTAGTGTACCCCAGATATCAAACAATTTGTTCTCACATTCTGTTAGAGTAAGTTCTCCCGTCTGATGTTTCAGTTCTTCGGACAATCTAAGTCTCTCGGCACGAGACAGGTACGAGTTTTTTCCAACCGGTTCTGTCTTAAATTGCATACTCATATCATGGAAGCGAAGCGGGGAGGGGGTATCGCTATCATCAATGATATAACCGCCGTCTGTTTTTCCTTTTTCTCGGACTACAATATCATAACCAAGGCTATTAAGTATTTTCAGAAGCGAGGAGAAATAGATGTTCTTATTTCTGTTCAACGCATTATAAAGATTTCCACCGTTAGGTTGTCCCATTTGTTTCGCCAAATCATCATATGTGATATGGTCTAACATCATTATGTGCAAAGTGGTTTCAAACTCGTTCATACAATTTACCCTCCTTGACTTTATCGTTTAATCCTCGATTTTATGTCTGATTTCGGTCATAATAAAATCGTCAAAATAGCGAACCTTGCGATAGGTCTTGAAATGACCCTTGTATTTAGGATTTTTCCATTGAAAACGAACTAATTTGCGCCCAATACTTGGGTGATTATAATAATCAGCTTCACAATATCTGAAATCATGTTCTTCCAAATAATCTATTATTGCCTGTTTCATATTCTTCCTCCTCAGAAGTAGTAAAAGTAGTTGTTCTTGAACGCTTGCGTATAACCTTACTGATATATTATAAAGGAACATAATATACTGGCTCACTTATACGCAAAAACTGATTTTGAACTACTTTTACTACTTCAATTTAATTTTCGGTGTTCCTGTCCTATGAGGAGCATACTTCGGTTTTTCAGTGGGTTCGGGGTCGGAAAGTAATTTATCAAGGTCGGATTTAATTTCTTCTTGGGATAACCCGTAATTAACGTGCCATTCCGTCTTATCTTTCAAATTACTTCTGACAATTACTTCGCAATCCATAGCTTCGACCATTTCAATAAAAGTATCAATTCGCATTCCCTTTTCTCTTGACAGAGGATTAGAAATTGCAGAAGCGGTAGATTTATTCAATTTTGTTGCAAGAGATTGATTGCTAAACCCTCTCAATTTCATAATATCTTTGACAATTTCATTCGGTTTCATTTGGTCTACCTCCTTTTGGTGCTTAGATTATATCATATACACATAATCGTGTCAACACTTTTTCGTGTAAAATGAGCCTTTTTATATTTTTCGGCTACTCGGCGTACTCCCTGCGCCCTTGGCGGGTGGCGGTTATCCCCCTCCGGGGGTATTCCGTCCCGCCGCTTTTCGGCATGGGGTACACCTCCCGCTGCCGTTGCGCCGTGCTATCAATAAAGCCCCGTTTGCCTTGATAGTGCAATCAAAAGCCCGTACAACGCCGCCCAGGGCGCAAATAAACCCCCGCCGCAATAGCAACGGGGATTTA
>CAVGCY010000066.1:0-10935 GCA_963627915.1 Bacteroidaceae bacterium
AGTCGAAGCGGAAAGAGGGTGGATATAAACCTTATGGGTTCGGCTCTCTTTTGCTATAATAAAACAAAGACTATATTTCAAAAACACGCAATTTTTATGCATGATATGAAATATAGTCTCATTTTTTCTTCGCCAAAAGCGACAGTCTATAAAATCACAATTCAATTTTTATCCCGTTTACCGTTTCCTTCGGTTTTCCCTGCCCGGCGCGAGGTTCCATTATATTCAAAGATGAAAGATATCTGTATACGTCCTCGTTTTTAACTCCTGTCTGATTCATCAAAACCGCTATATGATACGCTATTTGCGAAATATCATGCGACAGCTCATCTTTTCCGTCATTTTTTATATCCAATGCAAGCTCAAAAAACAGTTCGTTAAGCTTCTTAAGCGTTTTGTCGGGTCCTTTTTTCAAAAGATATGCCGTATACGACCCGTCGGGCATTTTTTCACGCCGTTTTTTTATATTCTCACTCAGAGAGTCAAAGCTGAAATAATTAAGCTCGTCGCTTCTCCATACTCTCTCGGTGAAATATGAATCCGTTCCCCTATAGCATGCCGGACCGTCCTTTTTAACAATAACCGTCAGGGACTCATAATCGCAGTCCGCAATAATCTCAATAATATGCTGATAATTTTTACTGTGCTCGCCCTTTATCCAAATCCGTTGTCTTGAACTGCTCCAAAGACAGACGAGCCCCTTTTGCATTGATATTTTAAGACTTTCCCTTGTCATATATGACACACTCAAAACCTTTTTGCTGACTGCGTCTACAATAACGGCGGGAATCAGCCCTCTTGAATTAAATTTGAGTTTATCAATATCAACCATTTTTAATTCTCCCGAAAATAATTCTTTATTAAATATATTATTGCATTATTTTTCATTTATTTCAATACTTTTTACAAAAAAAGGAGTTCGGCGGAGAATCTTAATTGACCGATTCTCCGCCGAAATTAAATGTTAATTAGGTACTTCGTCACTCATTTTCATAAAGTCGAGCTTTTCAATTTTTGTTCTGGGAAGCGAATCCATAAATTCAATCTTTCTCGGAACGGAGAAATGGTCGAGATTCGTTTCACAAAATGCAAGAATATCTTTCCTTGCTTTATCTTTATCGATTGAATTATCCTTAAGCGAAACGCAGAGCTTTACGCACGGCTTCTTTTCGTCGTATCCCTGAACGGCGCATGCCTCTTTGATAAAATCGAGCGACATTATTTTCTGCTCCATTGTATAAGGATAAATATTATATCCAGAAATAATTATAATTCTCTTTTTTCTTCCCGTGAAGTACGCGAAACCGTCCTCGTCAACATAGCCCATATCGCCCGTGTTAACCCAGTCTACGCCGTTTTCATCCGTTACGATTCCGCTCTCTTTAATGATTCCGTCCGGAAGATAACCGTTCATCATTGTAGTTCCCGTAAGCGACAGTTCGCCGACCTCGCCTGCGGGAAGAGGCTTTCCGTCTGCGTCGAGAACCCTGATTTTAACGCCCTCTAATGGCATGCCGATTGAATCGGGTTTATAATGATCGGGACTGCACGTCGTGCAAACCGCGCACATTTCGGTAAGTCCCCAGCCTCTGTAAAGCTTTGCCTTGCTTGAATTTGCTTTTAAAACGCTCGTAAATTCATCAACAAAGCTCTCGCTTAAAATATCGCCTCCGCTGAAAAGAAGGTTAAGATTTTTAAGCCCCGGATTTATAAAATTATCGGCATTGTACATCTTCTGGAACATATTAGGAACGCCGAGAATCTCCTGTACATGATATTTTTTAATATAATTATTGACTTTAACGGCGTCAAACTTCGGAACAAGAATAGCGGAATAAGCATTGCACAGCGCGTAATGCATCGCGCCGCCGAGCCCGAACGCATGGAAACACGGCAAAGCGCATATATTGTAAGCGTCGCCGTAATTATGATCCCTGTCAAGAAGATACAGCTTGTATGCAAGAGAATTAAGGGAGAACGACGAATGTTTTATCGTTTTGCTCTTTCCCGTAGTTCCGCCGCCGTGCAGATAAATAAGAGTTTCCTTGCCCGGATTTGATACGGTTTTGACGGCAGGATATTTCTTTTTCATTATATCCCTGTATCTGAACACGGAGGGCATGTCGGGAACATTTGAATTTTTATTATCGTCGAGCTTTACAAGCAATTTCATTATCCCCGACGTATAATCGGATGTCGAGCATACTATCGTGTGCGTCTTGCTTACGATTGAGGTAAAAGAAGCTATCGCTCTGTCGAGAATAAACAAAGCCTTTGACCCTGTAAGTTCGAGCATTTCATTTAACGCGTCCGGAGGAGTCAGCGGATGAACGAAATTAGCGATTATTCCGAGTTTATTAAGCGCGTAAAACGCAACGAACGCATGCGCCGACGTCGGAAGAAAAATCGTAATAACATCACCGCGTTTGAATCCGCGTTCGGTAAGATATCCCGCTAAATTCTCAATGTCCTCAAACATCTTCTGCATACCTGTCTTGCAGTCCTGATTGACAAAAGCGGTATAATCGCCGTGATCCTTTGAAATTTTCGCATAGCAGTTCTGCAAATATTCGTAGCATGATTCATCCCCGGGTTCTGTTAAATAACGTTCTTTGGGACCTGTATATTCAGCCATAAGAGCACCAATCCTTTATTTTATTTTTTATAATTTTAATATCAGAACCCTCACACATTCAATATTAATAAATAATTAACCCATATATTAAATAATTGACCATGTCATTTGTTTATGATATACTTCTATCGGTGATAATATTATGAGAAAACAAATAGAAGAACAGTGCATGAAAACCATCAGCGAATTCTACTGCGATAAAAACTATGATTTTTTTGATTATCTCGAGGACAGAGTTATCTATTACAGTCCGGGAAAGGACCATATTATTCAAGGCAGGGAAGAACTGTGCGGATACTTTAAAAATCTTAAAAACAATCTGGAATTTGAAACCGGCAACGCACGCGCAAAACTGATAAATCTTAAGCCGGGAGTTTTTTTAATCAATACGGAGCTTGAATTAAAAATAATCCACAAAAACGGAAAGAAGAAAATTATAAATCAGAGAATTGCGCTTGCCCTGCGGCAGACAAGAACAAACGGAATTATGAGAGAAACATGTCCGTACATCCAAATTTCAAATCTTCTTAACACTAATGAGGAAAATACGACATCCGGTTTTTCGCCGGTTGAACCGGCATTTGAATATGAAACAAAAAAAATGATTCCGATTCCCGGAGAAAACGGAACGGTATACTATATAAACAAAGAATCCGTTAAATATGCCGAGAGCCTAAAGGGCGTAAAATGCTCGGTTCATACGGATTGCGAGACATTCACGGCAAATAAGCTTATAAAAGACATAACCGAACTGCTCGGCAGCGGTTTCATCCGATGCCACTCGGGTTATGTCGTCAACGCTCACAAGGTAAAAAGCATATCGCCGTATAAAATAACGCTCCTGACGGGCGAGGAAATCCCCGTACCGGTAAAAAAATATACCGCGGTCAAAGGAGCGTTATCCGATTGCGTTAACGATATTATTTCTGTCTTGTAACCTTCAGCACATTACCGCGAACTTTCTTCTGCCAAAGCAAAACTTTTTCGCGCTCATACGTTTCGGGTACGTTTTTATATGCTTTTGCAAGTTTTGAGCCGTTCATAATTCCGCCCAAAACGGCGAAAAAATACTTTGGAGATTTCATTCCTCTTACGAATTTGCCGAGCAGAGTACCAAGCCCCGTATTGCTGCCCGCACCAGAAAGATCGGCCGCTTGAACAATTGCATTTGCAAACAGAAAATCCACTCCCTCTCCCGGCAAATTCAGAAGCGAATTTTTCAGACTTTCGTTTTTCGAGGTTACAGATCCGTAAAGTCTGTGATAATCCCTGTTATACTCCCACAGGGATTCTATAGACGAATTATTATTTCTTATAACGGTATCGGCAAGAAGCGCGCCCGCGCTGACGGACAAATCTATACCCATGCCGTTCATGGGAGTTGTCATAAACGCGCTGTCGCCCGCGGCGGCATAACCGTCGGCAACCATTATATCAAGAGGACGCCTGACCGGGATAACTGCGCAAATACCGCCGCTAACAACAGAATCTCCAATCCACGGATGACTCTCCTTGAATTTATCGATGTGTTTTTTTATTAAACCGTCGTCAATCGGATCTATTCGTCCAATAAGAATATCCGTGCTGTCATCATTTGTACAGCACCATGAAAGCCCCTGTTCGCGATTATGGCAAAGATATACCTCAAACGGAATTTCAGGCATATTGAATCCGTCTTTATTATCGAAATAAGCCCTGTACGCATAAAATACATCTCCGCGTTCCGGCTTTTTTTCAATATTAAAACTGTCGGGCAGACTTTGTCTGATTTTTGAAAATACTCCCGACGAATCAATAACCAAATCGGCAGGGTAAATATCCGAATCGGTTTTTATTCCTGTGACTCTTGCGTTATCGAATACTGCGGATTCGACTTCCGTTTCAAAGAAAAACTTCACTCCGCATTTTTCCGCATTATCTGTAAGCAGATTTATAAGAGGACGCCGAAGCATTATTTTCTGTCTGTTCTCATCCGTATATTTTATTACGACTTTTGTATTATAATCGGGCGAAATAAAGGCGCAATCTCCCCTGTAACGCCATGTATCCGCGTCAAACTCTTTAATGCCCGATTGATTCAAAACCGTATCAAACGTAAACCTATCCTCCCAGTCATAACCGAGATTTTCACGCTTGTTTTTTTCAAAAACGCTGACATCATGACCTGCCTTTGCAAGTTTTGCCGCAGCGATAAGCCCGCCGTGTCCGGCTCCGACTGTTATTATTTTCATACACCTGCTCCTTTTTTTCTTACCCGCAGATACAAAGCTAAAACAAACAACGATAAAATTTCATTGAGTGTCGGCTTGATTCTGCGGTGATAATTCGGGTGTGTTTTTTTTGGATAACGAGGAATCATCGTACACTATTATATAACATGAAGCAATTTAACGCAAGAATCATTTTCGGTAATACTGACTAAAAATACATAATAAAAAACCGCCAATTGTTGATAATTACCAACAAAAAGCGGTTTATTTTGGCAGGGGCAGAAGGACTTGAACCCTCGGCACGCGGTTTTGGAGACCGCTGCTCTACCAACTGAGCTATACCCCTATACAATGTACAACCAAACAATGGTGGACCATCAGGGACTCGAACCCCGGACCGACCGGTTATGAGCCGGTTGCTCTAACCAACTGAGCTAATGGTCCGTTTCACAATGCTTGTATATTATATCTTTTTATGATGTAATTGTCAAGCATATTTTTTATAATTTTTTATTTATTAATACATATTTCTGTCCATATGTGATTTTACCATAACCTTTATGGCAATTGACAAAACTATAAGAGTAACCGCGGCTCCGATGTTTGCCGCCGTATTTCTCTGATTCTTTTTCATTTTCATTCCTCCGCAATCGGAATTATACTTCCGACGTCATATATTTTTTCATCAGAAAGATAAACACATTTCACACCGTATAACGAGCAAAAATCCTCAATTCTTTTTCTGACGGAGCTGTCGGTTATATATCCGGTAAATGCGAGTATATCATGCCCCAGCTTCCCTGCCGAGCCGCCTATAAAACCGTAATTGAATCCGTCAAGCCGGACAATTCCTTTTTCGACCGGCAAAACGTTAAGCCTATCCCTGCATCTGTTATAAATCGAAATATCATCCGTTATAATCGCCTGTTCGCTCACGGGAACAACGGAACACTTCGTGTATCCCTGTTTTACATTTATAATTTCAAAAGAATTTCGTATACAATATTCTAACACATCTTTTCGCACGGTGTCAACATTGCATATAATATATTTTCCGATTATAACACAGTTAAGCGGGCAGTCAAGCGGATACTCAAAAGAGAGAAAAACATCGCTTTTAAGCAGATTCATTGAGCAAAGCGATTCCGTTTCAAGAAAAGGCTCCGCCTCTTTTGCAGCCGCCGAATTTTTACCGCCGAGAGGAAGAAAAACAAGATCGGCATGGGTTGAAATGCGCGAATCCACGTTTTTTACGGATTGAGTTTTTATAATATCTATACCGTATTTCCTGAGGCTTTCCTCTGTTTTCTCCGAAAGACCTCCTGCGATAACGGTTTTAACTTTTTTCTCGGGAAGATTCGCATTTTTAATATAATTCATGTAACGATTGCCTCGAATGCTTTTCTTATCGTTCTGACGCCGACGACCTGAGCCGACTGTTTTACGCTCTCTGGCAGTGATTTATAATTGTGATACGGAATAACAATTCTCTTGAATCCCATCCTGACAGCCTCGCTGACCCTCTGCTCCGCCGAGCTTACCGAACGTATTTCGCCTGCAAGACCGATTTCGCCGAATGCGATAACATCTTCACGAACAACCATATCCTTTAACGACGATACAAGAGCAAGAGCTACCGACAAATCGGAAGCCGGTTCGTCTATTTTCATACCGCCCGCAACATTTATATAGCAATCGGAGTTTGAAAAGAAATAACCGCAGCGTTTTTCAAGCACGGCAATAAGCATTGACATTCTGTTATAATCAAAACCCGTAGACATTCTTCTCGGATTACCGAATCCCGTGGGAGTAACAAGCCCCTGAACCTCCGCCAAAATGGGACGGCTGCCCTCCATAACGCACGCAACGCACGTTCCCGACGTATTTTTCGGTCTGCCCTCAAGCATCATTTTTGAAGGATTTTCGACCTCAGACAAGCCGTCCGTTCCCATTATGAACACTCCGACCTCATTTGTCGAGCCGAATCTGTTTTTAACGGCTCTCAAAATTCTGCACGTTAAATTCTTGTCTCCCTCAAAATAAAGAACCGTATCAACTATATGCTCCATAACCTTGGGACCAGCAATATTTCCGTCCTTATTTACGTGACCGACAATAAACATAGGGATGTCAAGCCCCTTTGCCGTCCGCATGAATAAATTAGTGCATTCTCTGACCTGAGTAATACTGCCGGCTGATGAAGCAACCTCGGAAATGCTCATGGTCTGAATCGAATCTATAATAACGGCGTCCGGCTTTTCGTTTCTGATAATCTCACATATGTACTGTGCGTCGGTATCGCACAAAACAAAAAGGTTATCGCCGTTGACCTTCAGTCTGTCCGCCCGCAGTTTTATCTGCCCGGACGATTCCTCGCCCGAAACATAGAGAACTTTTTTTGTTTTTGAAAGATGATAACACGACTGCAAAAGAATTGTCGACTTGCCTATTCCGGGATCACCGCCTATAAGCACAAGCGAACCTTTTACAAGCCCTCCGCCGAGCACGCGGTTAAATTCTTTAATCCCCGTATCATACCGTATTTCATCCGAACCGCTTATATTATTAAGCGTAACAACATTGGTTCTGTCAACCGGAGAATAACCTCGTCCGGAGTTTGATTCAGCTCTTGTTTCCTCCTCCATGCAGTTCCACTCCCCGCAATGCGGACACTGACCGTACCATTTCGCGCTTTCATATCCGCATTCGGAGCATATATAAACCGTTTTATTCTTCTGCGCCATCTGCTGTATTTCCTCCAAGATAATTCATAATTCCTTCCGCAACGAACTGCGCAACGAACTGTCTGTATTCGCCGTCTGCAAGTTTTTTTGACTCCTCGGGATTTGAAAGAAATCCGCACTCCACCATAACCGACGGGCGTTCGGCTCTGTATAAAAGATATATCGAATCCCCCGAGGCTTTAATCTGTCTTGTGTTATCGGGCTGCAAACCGGAAACGACCGCCGACTGTATGCATTGCGCAAGAACTCGGCTGTCATCATTATTCGCCGAATAAAAAACCTGCGTTCCGCTGTATTCGGACTCTTCATAGTAATTTTGATGAATACTGACAAGTATCGAACCGGGAGTTTCATTTACAAGAGCAAATCTGTTATGTATATCGGAAACCTTCTTTTCCCTCACACTCGAACACCCGGGATCGGAGATATCCGTATCGGTATCGCGAACCAAAATCGTCCTGACGCCCTTTTGCGTCAGAATATCATTTAACTTCAAAGCGATATCGAGATTGACGTCTTTTTCAAGCAGACCGTCCGCAGACACAGAACCCGGGTCTACACCGCCGTGTCCCGCGTCAATGACGATCACCGGGGCCGATTCGGTTACATTTACGTCAATAACGGCATTTCGTTCTATATACATAACAGCAGTTAAAAAAGAAAAACAAACCGTCAGTATAACATTTAAAAATATAATATTTTTAAGCTTCAAGCATATCACCTCATATAAATGATATGCCCGACTGCTATTTGCTTATTCTAAAAAGACAAAGCCCGCCATACAAAATGACGGACTCCGAGTTTCATAGAGAAGCAATCAGCCTGCGTACTGATCCAAAGCCTTGGAAATAGACTCAGCTATAGCGTCGTCAAAAACGCCGAGCTTAGCAAGCATCTTTACTACCTTAAGTACCATTTTTAAAATCCAAAATACTCCGCCCATTGTACAAAACTCCTTTTTATTTATTATTTATATGTCCATTATACACACATAATTTTAATAAATCAAGACTTTTTTGACAAATTATCTTCACTTGTTAATAATTATTTCGTAAGCTCGGTAACCGGCTCGGAAAATTCAATACCGTGAACGTCAACCGTAATGCTTTTGATAACGATATCCTTTACGGGCTTATCATTTGCGTCCGTTTCATTCTCGACAATTTTATCAACAACGTCCATACCGCTCGTAACTCTGCCGAACGCGGCATACTGACCGTCAAGGTAAGTCGAATCGGCCTGACAGATGAAGAACTGGCTGCCGGCAGTATCGTAGCCGGAGCTTCTTGCCATTGAAATTGTGCCTCTTGTGTGACTTAAATCATTTGCCGTTCCGTTATATGCGAACTCGCCTTTAATCGTATATCCGGGACCACCAGTTCCGACTCCGTCGGGATCTCCGCCCTGAATCATAAAGTTCTTTATAACACGATGAAACGTAAGTCCGTCATAGAATCCAGAATTTGCAAGAAAAATGAAATTCTCAACCGTATTCGGGGCTTTATCATAATAAAGTTCTACAACAATTTTTTCACCGTCGGCCATTTTTATGGTTGCCGTCGGGTTTTCTTTAACTGCAATCTTTGTCTCGGGTTCGGACAGCGAACCCTTAGGCACGTCAATCGTCGAATAAATATCAAACGTATTTTCACCGGATTCGGGTTCATTTGATTCGCCGTTCGTATCCGACTTTGAACATGACGCAAACGCAAAAATCAGGATTACGGCTGATAACAGCGCAATGATTTTTTTAGTCATTTTTTTTCTGTCTCCTTTTTCTCTTTTTCCTCAAAGCCCTCTGTGCTCTCCTTTATAAACATAACTTTTATCGTCTGAAGGATGAGCTTGAAGTCAAGGAAAAACGTAAAATTATTTATGTACATTAAATCAAGAACAAGCTTGTCGTACGGGGTTGTATTATACTTTCCCATTATCTGCGCAAATCCCGTAAGTCCCGCCTTAACCTTTGTCCTGTACTTAAATTCGGGTACTTGTTCCGTGTACATCTTGTGATGCTCGACGCGTTCGGGTCTGGGTCCCACAACGGACATTTCGCCTTTTAAAATATTAAAAAGCTGCGGAAGCTCGTCAAGTCTCAGCTTCCTTATAACCCGTCCGACCTTTGTAATTCTCGGATCTCTGTCCGTTGTCGGAATAACCTCGCCGTTTTTCTCCGCATTAACAATCATACTTCTGAATTTATAAATTTCAAAAACATTTTCATTAATCGTAACTCTCTTCTGCTTAAACAAAACCGGGCCGTGATCCTCGATTTTTATGGCAGCGGCGATAAGCGCAAGCAGCGGCGAAAGAACTATTATTCCCGCGACGGAAAGAAAAATATCGCATATGCGCTTGATAATTTTCTGTTCCTCGGTAAGTCCGGTATTGCGGCAGAAAAGAAGAGGAGAATCAAACTGATGAATTTCCTGCGCGCCTCTTATGAAAATATCGGAAATACGGGGCGGAAGATAAACATCGATATTGTTGACATAACAGAACTTAAGTATATCGTTTCGCTCCTTACTCGGAACTCGGCTGATTACGACGGCTTCATAACGTTTGACAGCCTCATAGACATCATTAAGATTACCGTCAAAAAGCTCCGTATCGGGCTTTAAAAGTATCGATTCGCAAATAAGATACTGATCCGTACGGCTGACGAGTTTATAAATAAGCTCCTGCGCCTGATGATCGCCGTAGACAAGTATAACCTTCTTCGGGGGAAATATCTTATTGATAACGGCCGACGCGGAAAATGTCCACAAAATCGAAACGCATATATTAATCGCCGTCAAAATAACAATAGGCCAAACGGGTGCAAACGCTCTGTGAATAAGACTTATCTGCAAATAAGCGATAAAATTAACGATAAGAACGGATATGTTCTGCGAAAGTATAATATTTGAACGCGTATTGTAACCTATTTTAAAAGCGTCAAGAATATTAAAATTTACAATAAGTATAACAAAATATATCGCAACAAGCAAATCGCCGCCGGTTGCAAGCGGAACTTTTAAAACTCTGTTATACATACCGAACAAAACATATGCAAACGCTCCAGTCTGCAATACCACTATAAGAATGGAAAATAACGCCTTAACGGCATGTCCGAATTTTTTTCTTAGGGGCAACTTCTTCGCCTCCGGTCAGGATGTGTCAGAGTAATTATATACTTTTTTTCCCTGTCAGTCAATATAAACATACAAACACGGGAGCAAAGCTGAAAAATTTAATAAAATCTTATAAATTAAGCCGATTACAGTCAGCTTAATAAAACCGCCCGGCATACAAAAAATACGCCGGGCGATAAAATGATTTGATAATTATTATCGGTTTTAAATAT
>CAVGCY010000066.1:10945-41577 GCA_963627915.1 Bacteroidaceae bacterium
GTTTAAAATCCGCTATTTCTTTTTCCTGTTTTCAGCGCCGCCGGCAGATTTTTTATTCGGTGATGATACTTCTTTTTTTACCTTGCTATCAACATCCGCTGCAACGTCGGAAACCGTAACGCTCTTTCCCGCAGCAAGCTTTCTCGCTTCGATTTCGGCAACCATTTCAACCTGTCTCTTCTCCGTAATTTTATAGAAGAACATAGGAACGGCACAGGCAAACATACTGATTACGCCCGACAAGACAAGGAGATTCCAAAGGAGCGTTTTGCCATCCTCAGTAATATAAACGCCGTTTGCGGCTTCGGGGTTGATTCCCGCCCATGAGTACGAGAAAACACCGATAAACGCACCGATAGCCATGCCGATTTTATTGATGAGCGTCTGCATTGCAAAGCATATGCCCTCGCCTCTCTCGCCTGTTTTCCATTCGAGATAATCGACGGTATCGCCTATCATGGCATAAGTAATAATATTGTTTACGCCCTGAGGAATGCCGAGCATAACAAGACCAATAGCGGCGACAATAAGCTTCCATGTAGCGTCATATCCGACAAAATACATAACCGCCATTACAACGCCGCCGAAAAGATGAACGACAATGTACGTCCACTTCTTCGTAAACTTCTTTGACATCCAGGGAACGAGAATGGAAGCTACAAGTCCGCCGGGAACAACGAGAAGAGTTATAAGACTGTACCAGCTTTCATTATTCAAAACATATTTTGCGAAATAAAGTCCGCCGGTATATGTATAAACGGTTCTCGCTCCGCCGAGTACGCCCGAAATAACTATAAGCATCAGCTGTTTATTTTTAAATAAAAGCTTGAGATTATGTCCGAACGAAGGAGGAGTGGAATCGGAAATAAAACGCTCCTTTGTGTTTTTGAAGCCGTAATAAAACATAGGTATTGCGGCAACAACACACACAAGCGCACAGATGAAATATGTCCATTTAAGAGCGTTTGCATTCTCATAAATATACTCAGGATTAACCACGCCGTCGGTTTTATACTTTGCGGTAACGGCTGACGTAATAATAGGAACAAATACGGTGACGATACCTGCGCCGAGCGTACATACAAGACGGGCAACCGTAAGAATATTGCCTCTTACAACCGTATCGTTTGTCATACATGTGGAAAGACCCCAGTAGGGAACGTCCGCTACGGTGTAAACCATACTCCAGATAACATATATAACTGAAATAATAACGAATGTCGACGTTTTCTGAGGAGCAAGGAAAGGACAGAAGCAGGCAATCGTTACAACGGCAATTGGTATTGCCATCCATCTGAGATAGGGTCTGCATTTACCCCATTTTGTCCTTGTTTTATCAACAATACTGCCCATTATCGGGTCATTCATAGCGTCATATACTCTTGTTCCGAGCATAAGATACGCAACAGCCATAGTACCGGAAACGGTGCCTATGGTAACATTGCCGCCGAAAAGCAATGCGTCGGTCATGAAAACCGTAAGGTACGAACCGATAATCGTACAAATAAGATTCTGACCGAATCCGGCCACTGAATAAGCGACAGCTTCCTTAGGTTGAACACCCTTGCCGGGCGTCGTGCCGAAAAGCTTGTGAAGAAACTTATTCATTCACATCATCCCTTCTTTTTTTATGCGTATATAATAGCATAACAAAGCATAAAATTTCAACAATTTTTTTAGACTTTTGTACATTTTTTTGATTTGTTTACAAATTATATATGTATATACGATAAAAAAATTGATTTTTCCTATTGCAAATGCGAAAAATATATATTATAATATTCAGCGTTGAATAAAGTTCAATTTCTGTCATGCGGCGTGTTGGTCCTGTGCGGCGGAGCGCCGTGAACCATGTCAGGCGGGGAACCGAGCAGCATTAAGCGGTATGCCCGTGCGTTACAGTTCGCCTGCACGCCGTGTGACAGAGGTTGAACTTTTTTTAAATAATATTTTTTATTTAAACCGTATTATTAAGTAACTATACTGTATCGAATAAAATTAATTTTGTATTTCGGGGAGAATCGGCATGTATAAGGTGCTATACAGAAAATGGAGGCCTCAGACTTTTTCGGACGTTGCGGGACAGACGCATATCACCGAAACGTTAATGAATGAAGTCAGAGAAAACCGGCTTGCCCATGCTTATCTGTTCACAGGCACAAGGGGAACAGGCAAAACCTCATGCGCGAAAATTCTTTCAAAGGCTATAAACTGTCTTCATCCCGTAAACGGCAATCCGTGCAACGAATGCGAAATATGCAAAGGCATAGACTCGGGTTCTGTAATGGATGTTGTCGAAATAGACGCCGCCAGCAACAGAGGTATCGAGGATATCAGAGCGTTAAGGGACGAATCGGCTTTTTCGCCCGCGCAGGCAACATACCGCGTCTACATTATAGACGAGGTACACATGCTTACGATCGAGGCGTTCAACGCGCTCTTAAAAACGCTTGAGGAACCGCCCGAGCACGTTAAATTTATTCTTGCGACAACCGAGGTTCAAAAGCTCCCCTCCACAATTCTCTCGCGCTGTCAGCGTTTTGACTTCAGAAGAATCGAATCCGAGGATATTGCAGACAGACTGATGTACGTATGTTCTCACGAGAACGCGGAAATTACCCGTGACGCGGCAATGCTCATAGCAAGAATTTCCGACGGCGGAATGAGAGACGCGCTCTCACTTTTGGACAGATGCTTAAGTATCACGAGAAACGTTGACGCGTCTGTCGTAACCGACGCCGCCGGAATAATGAATAAGAGCTACCTGCTGAGCATGGCGCACGCATTCAAAGAACACGATTCGTCAAAAGCTCTCGCTCTTATAGATGAACTGCACAAATCGTCATGCGACGCGGAAAGGCTGTGCTCGGAGCTTACAAATTATTTCAGAAATATACTTATTATAAAAACGTCAAAAAAACCGCAGGATATCATCATTGCCACCGACGAGGAAATAAACGAATTAAAAGATATTTCGTCCGAATTTTCTCCCGCCGAAATATTTAATATTCTTAATATATTAAACGAAGCGTCCTCTGCTGCAAAGAGAACGCAGAACAAGCGGATTGAAGCGGAAATGGCAGTTATAAAAATCTGCGCTCCCGGCATGAACAACGATTTTCCCGCGCTCATTGCAAGAATTGAATCACTTGAAAAACAGCTGACGCAAATTAAAGCAAATCCGCCGGCTCTCGGTGAACAAAAATACAATATCCGCACCGAAAGAAAAGAATTGACTTATGACAACCACGTTTTAAACGACAGCCGAAATGCGGATTCCGGCATACAGTCCGCAGATCATACTCAGAAGCAATCAGACGAAAAATCATTACCTTTTGAAGGTACGCAAAAAGAAGATTTTCATCCGTCGTTTGATAATATTCCGGAATACAACGATTCTCCGGCTGTGTTCGGCGATATCGGCAGGGATAATAACGAATCCCTCCCGTTCGGCGATATCGGCAAAGATAACAGCGAATCCCTTCCGTTTGACGATATACCGGCTTCTGATGAAGAGTCGCTCCCGTTTGATTCCGGCGGCTTTTCCGACGGCGAGATACTTCCGTTCGGCTCAAACGACGCGCCCGATGAAACGTTTGATATAAACAGTCTGCCGTTTGACGACGATTCGCATGATTACGAGGACGAAACGGTTTTCACCGAAAACCGAGATAATTCGCCCCCGTTTGATTCCGACAAGCCCGTGCAGACCGACCGTCAGGAAAGACCGTCCGGCAGCGATATGAAAATATGGACCGATATAATAATGGAATGCGAACGAACATGCAAACCGCTTATCGGAATGCTTTTAAATACTACCGCGGTTATCGGTTCAAACGTTATCACCATCGGCAATTACAATCATCTTCTGCCGTCGCTTTTAACTCAGAAGGTTTTTTCGGACGCAATCGAACAAGCGGCAAAAAACGTAACGGGTATTGACTTTAGCGTCAGATTGGCAGATAATAATGGATAAGAAAAAAATATATTTATATATTTCGGAGGTCTAAAATGAAAGCAAGAATCCCCAACCAGAATCAGGGAAACATGATGCAGAAAATACAGAAAATGCAGGAGGAAATGGCTCGTATCCAGTCGCAGGTCGAGGAGACAGAGTTTACCGCAAGCGCGGGAGGCGGAGCGGTCGAGGTTACCGTTACGGGAAAATACGAAGTTAAGTCCGTCAACATAAAACCCGAAGTTGTCGACCCTGAGGATATCGAAATGCTTGAGGATTTACTCATAGCTTCGCTCAATGAAGCGATAAGAAAGGCAAGCGACGCAATGGACAGCGAAATGGGAAAGGTTACGGGCGGACTCAATATCCCGGGAATGCCCGGCGGTCTTTTCTGATAAATTATGAATTATAACGTTCTACCGCTTCAGAAGCTTACCGAACAATTTGAACGAATGCCCGGAATAGGCAGAAAAACGGCGCAGCGACTTTCCTTTTATATCCTTTCGCTGCCTAAGGAAGAAGCAAGGAAAATTTCAGCCGCGATAGATGACGCAGTCGAAAAAATTCACAGATGCGCGCTCTGCTGCAATCTTACCGAAGATGAATTATGCCCCATTTGCTCAAACGAGCTGCGGGATAAAACAACCGTATGCGTCGTCGAGGACTCTCAGGATCTCTTGGCTGTTGAGAAAACAGGCGCGTACAAGGGCGTTTATCACGTTCTGCACGGCGCAATATCGCCGCTGGACGGAATAGGCCCCGATCAGCTTACAGTGCGTGAGCTTTTGTCCCGCGTTGCGGAAAATAACATAAACGAGGTAATCCTCGCCACGAACTCCGATATTGAGGGTGAAGCCACCGCCATGTATATCGCAAAGCTGCTTAAGCCTTTCAATATAAAGACTACGCGTCTTGCGTTCGGCATTCCCGTAGGCTCCGACTTACAGTATGCCGACGGAGTAACGCTTTCAAAAGCTCTTGAGGGCAGACAGACTCTATGATAATTTATATTTTACAGGAGGAATAAACATGGACAAAAAATACGCGATAACGTACGACATCGGAACGACCGGAGTCAAAACATGTGTTTTTGAACTTTCCGATAAGGTAAAACTTCTCGGAGCAGCCTCCGCCGGATACAAACTTTACATACTCCCCGACGGCGGTGCGGAACAGGACCCCGACGAGTGGTGGGACGCTATGTGCCAGACCACAAAAACATCTCTGAAAAAAGCAAAGATAAAGGCTAAAGATATAGAAGGCATCTCGTTCTGCTCTCAGATGCAGGGACTTGTTCTTGTCGACAAAGAAGGCAAGCCTGTACGCAGAGCCATGAGCTACATGGATCAGCGCGCAAAGGAAGAGCTTAAAAAGGGCATGGCTCACGGAGTTCAGATAGCCGGCGCAAGCGTTCCCAGGCTTTTAAAATCGCTTTACTACACCGGCGCGGTTTCTTCCTCGGTAAAAGATCCCGTTTGGAAATATAAATGGGTTGAAGCTCATGAGCCTGAGGTTTTCGCAAAAACTCATAAATGGCTTGACGTCAAAGAAGCCCTCATCGCAAGAATGACCGGCAATTTTATAATGACGTCCGACTCTGCATTCGGAACTCTGCTTTACGATATACGTGACGGCAAGCATGACTGGGCTATGCCTATAGTCGACATGATAGGCGTAAAGCATGAGCATCTTGCTCGTATTATAAAATCAACCGACAAGGCGGGCGTTCTGTCCGAAACGGCGGCGAAGGAACTCGGACTTGAGCCGGGAACGGCCGTATTCGGAGGAGGCGGAGACGCTTCTCTTATCGGCGTGGGCGCAGGCGCGGTCGGACTTCATGACACACATATATATCAGGGTACGTCCGGCTGGGTATCAACCGTAGTTGAAAAAAGCATGGTTGACACATCCGCAATGATTGCCGCCATCGTCGGAGCGGACAGCAATTCGTTCAATTATTTTGCCGAACTTGAAACGGCGGGCAAATGCCTTGAATGGGTCAAGGATCATCTCGCGCTCGACGAAATCGGTATTTATCTTAAAAAAGAGCATGTCGCAGAGGGATACGAGGCGCAGTATACAAGTCTTTACGACTATATGTCATACGTCATAGATCAGGTTCCCGCAGGAAGCAACGGCGTAATATTCACGCCCTGGCTTCACGGAAACCGCTGCCCGTTCGAGGATCCCAACGCGCGCGGAATGTTCTTTAATTTAAGTCTCGAAACAGGAAAATCCGAGATTATCCGTTCCGTCGTTGAGGGCGTATGCTATCATTTAAGATGGTTCCTTGAAACCGAAGAGAAAAAGACAAAAACATCCGACGCTATCCGTTTCGTAGGCGGCGGCGCGCTGTCAAAAGTAACGTGCCAGATTCTTTCCGATATTCTCGGCAGAAAAATTGAAACCGTCGACAATCCGCAGAATGTCGGCGCAGTCGGAGCGGCCGTAGTCGTTGCATGCGGACTCGGACTTATAAAAGATATAACGGAAGCAAAAAAGCTTATTCCCGCAACAGACGTTTTCTATCCCAATAATAAAAATCACGAAGTATACAATAAATATTTCAACGTCTACAAAGAGCTTTATAATTCAAACAAAAAGAATTTTGCGGCACTTAACGGCTGAGTTTGAAAGGAATCCATTAAATGATAGATATTACAAACGCTTTTAATATTATATATAAGGGCGTCGACCCCGAAATGAACAAATACGGATTCTCCGCCTGTGCGCCCGACTCGCTTCAAAAGGGAGAAACTCCCCTTTTCACACGCGATAAATCAAGCTATCTTGAATACAAGGGCGATAAGGGAACGGTACGTATTCTGTTCAATGAAAACAAATTCCGTTTTCTTGCGGGTGAAGCCGAGGCTTCAAGCACAGACGACAGCGATTTCAAACTTATTTCGAGTTATCTGTTTATTCCCGACGAATATGACGAAAAGGACATTCGCTCTATCGTCAACGAGATTACGGAAAATCTCAATGAAACCTACAGCAAAAAGGCTATGTCAAAAAAACAGGCCTCCGATATAAAAGCTCAGGCAACAGTTACAAAATCGCAGGTCAAGAGCGGTTCGCTTCTCTATGACAGCGCGACACTTGCCGTCAGGCTTTCGGCAATCTATCCCGAACTGAAAGATTATTATAAGGAAAACGTCGCCGAATACGGAGAGTTTTTATGCGAAGAATTTTTCAATGAAAAGGCCGCTCCGCTTATTATGAATACAATAGAGCAAAACGATCAGCAAAAGATGAAGAAGGTATTTTCCGTCTTAAACGAGATATACAACGACGGTTCAAACGAGGTTCAGGATGTAATCGCCGTTACTATTCTCGGCAGACTTAATAACGACACCGAGCTTATGCACCGGATTCTTCCGTATCTTGGAGAAACGATGCTCGAACCAGTTATGCTTGTAAACAAGTACCTTTCCAAATCCAAAAGCGCAAGAATGCGTCTTGAAAATCCTCCGAAATACAAACCGAAAAAGAAGAAAAAAAGCGGCGGATTTATGAGCGCGCTTATGGGCGGCGGTCAGGGCGGAAACATGCCCGTATAAAGATGAGAAATCAATCGGACAGCGTACAAGCTGTCTGATTTTTTTCATATTCTATACTGTTTATCGGATAAAAAACACTTTAACAATTATTTGTTTATTTTTAATAAATTTCAGCTTCTGTATACCATTGTTTTTAATGATTTAACTTTTTGTTCATATTTAATTAACCACTTTGCATACATTCACCCGTTATAATTAAAGAAAAATTAAAACGGATGTGATAATTATGTTACCTCCTGCGGGTAAAAACAACTGTTACGAGTTTTTGAAGCTCTGTACCGGAATATATAAGGATGTTGACATGATGCAGCATTTCTCCGTCCGCTATAAAAGAAGCAGAATTTTCAAGGATATCGACGCGTTAAGCGGATATTTCCAGAAAAAACTCGGTCTTAAAGAGGGCGATGTTTATACCGTTTTCATGCCGACCACGGTTCAGGGAATAATTGCCTTTTATGCGCTTAACAGTATCGGCGTAATTGTAAATTTTGTTCATCCGCTGATGTCTACGGAATTTTTGAAGGAAACGCTTGAGGATGTAAACGCCAAGGGCGTTATGGTACTTGACATTCTTTCAAAAGACCATGTTAAGACAATAAACGACAGCGGGCTTCCCTGTCTTATATGCCGTTCGTCGGACTATTCCGAGGGTATAAAGAAATTCGGGACAAGCGTCGGCGAAAACATAGCTAAAGCAGTTTTTCCGAAATTTAAAAACGCGACGTATTATAAAGACGCGCTCGCCGTAAATCTTATTCCCGAACAGCTTACAAATAACTGCGATACTCCCGCCGTTTATCTCAACGGAGGCGGAACGACCGGCAAGAGCAAGACGATAAAGCTTACCTCCCGCGCAATAAACGAACTGACTTCAAGAGTATCCGAAATCGATGAAATACATATTCCCGGAGAAGAGGCGGAAATAATCGTACTCCCGATGTTCCACTGCTTCGGACTGATAATAGCAATTCACATGGCGCTGTGCAATTCGGCAAGAATAATTCCGATGATGCAGTTTGACGCCAAGCTTTTCAATAAATTAATGAGGAAAAATCTCATCGTAGGCTTCGGCGGTATTCCGCTTATGTTTGAAAAGCTTATGAGAGAAAAGCATTTCGACGGTCCGTGGCTTAAAAATGTAAGAATGATGTTCTGCGGCGGCGACGATATAAGCGACGATTTCCTTGATAAGTTTAATTCCTATTTTGAAAAATGGGGAGCTGCCGGACGATTAAGACAGGGATACGGACTTACCGAAATAGGCTCCGTATGCTGTACCACAACAAATACCGATTATAAACGCGGTTCAATCGGTAAGGCTCTGAACGGAATCAGGGTCGAGATATGGGACGATGAGCATAACGAGCTTCCCGCCGGCGAAATCGGAGAGATTGCCGTTTCCGGTCCTACCATAATGAGCGGATATTACACAAAGGACGGTTCTGAGGATCTCGGTCTATATAAGGATAAAGACGGCGTAAAGTGGGTTCTTTCCGGTGACCTTGCATATAAGGACGAGGAGGGCTATCTGTTCTTCTCCGGCAGAAAGAAAAGAGTTATAATTATTTCCGGGTATAACATCTATCCGAACGATATTGAAAAAAAGGTCGGCGAACTCGATTACATAAAAGACGTATGCGCCGTTCAGGGCTGGCAAAACGACCGCTCTATAGTAAGACTTTACGTTTCTCTTAAAAAGAATGCGGACAAAACGCAATGCGAAAAAGAAATCAAAAAAATTTGCGAAGATAATTTCTCGAAATTCTATATTCCCAGGGAAATTATATTCTTAAACGAACTTCCTCAGACTCCGCTTATGAAAGTAGATTTTATGAAATTAAGTCAGATAAAGCCGAATGATCCGATATATAAACAAAAGAATTAATAGAAAACAAAGGAGATGTTCTTACATGTTAAGGATTAACTCATTTTTATGCAAAAGCTGCGGTTACTGCATAAAATTCTGTCCGAAACAAATCCTCAGTATGGGCGGCGAACGAAACAAACGCGGATTCTTTTACCCCTCGCTTACAGACAGTGATAAATGTCTGTCCTGCGCCGTATGCGCAGTCGTATGTCCCGAGGGGGCAATAGAACTTAACGGGGAGGATGAGTAAAATGAGCGAAAAACGTTTCATGAAAGGCAATGAAGCCATAGCGGAAGCGGCTGTCAGAGGCGGCTGCAGATTTTTTGCGGGCTACCCCATAACTCCGCAGAACGAAATTCCCGAATATCTGTCGTGGAGATTGCCCGAAGTCGGCGGTTCATTCGTACAGGGCGAAAGCGAAATAGCGTCCGTTAACATGGTATACGGAGCGGCAGCAATGGGAACAAGAGCAATGACAAGCTCATCCGGTCCGGGCATCAGCTTGAAAGCGGAGGGTATCTCCTATTTAGCGGCGGCAATGCTCCCCGCATTGATAGTTAATATAAGCAGAGGCGGTCCCGGCCTCGGTTCCATACAACCGGCGCAGTCGGATTATTTACAGGCGACGAAGGCTCTCGGACACGGCGGATTTCACGCAATGGTTTTTGCGCCCAATTCGGCGCAGGAGGCTTGCGATATAGTTTATGAATCATTCGAATACGCCGAGCGCGACAGAAACCCCGTGCTTGTTCTGATGGACGGATGCCTCGGAAATATCATGGAGGAAGTCGAACTTCCCGAAATGAAAGAAGTCAAGTACGAGGACGTTCCCGAATGGAGTCTTTCAAGAAGAAACGGCAGAGATTATCAGGGTAATATAACGCCTATTTACACGGAGCCGATTCTCGAGGGGCTTAACGCAATGGCAGGCGAAATGTACAAAGACTGGGAAGAAAACGACGTTAAGGTCGAGGAATTTATGGTCGATGACGCGGAATATGTCGTAGTCGCATACGGAATCGCGTCGAGAGTATCAAAAGAAGCCGTTATTAATTTAAGGGAAAAAGGTATAAAAATAGGATTAATCAGACCGATAACTCTTTTCCCGTTCCCGAAAAAGAGTATTAAAAATCTTGACTATAACCGCGTTAAGGGCATTATAGATATTGAAATGACTATTCCTGCTCAGATGCGCGAGGATATCGAGCTTCAGGTTATGGGCAGATGTCCGGTATACGAATACGGCAGAAGCGGCGGATGTCTGCTTGACGACGACGGCGTAAGAGAAGCTATCGAAAATATAGTTTGCGGAGGCGGAGAAAATGACTGAATATAAAAGATCCAAACTTATAGCGGACTCTCCGAGCGGTTACTGCCCCGGATGTCTGCACTCTCTTGCCACGAAGCTTATCGCGGAAGTTACGGAAGAAATGGGACAGGCGGATAATTCATTAAACGTTATCTCCGTAGGATGTTCCGCTCTTAATATTCTCTACTGGGGCGGAGATTTTCTCTCTGTTGCTCACGGCAGAGCTCCCGCGGCGGCAACGGGCATCAAGCGTTCAAATCCCGAGCGTCTTGTTTTCGCTTATCAGGGCGACGGCGACCTTGCGGCAATCGGACTTGCGGAAATTATTTCGGCGGCAAACAGAGGCGAACATTTTACAGTAATATTTGCCAACAATCAGACTTACGGCATGACGGGCGGTCAGATGGCTCCCACTACTCTTATCGGACAGAAAACAACTACGTCCGTATACGGCAGAGATCCCGCGACAACGGGATATCCGTTTAAAATGTGCGAACTTATTTCACAGCTTGAGGCTCCCGCATATGTCGCAAGATTCGCTTTAAATTCGCCTAAGGGCATTATGGACGCAAAAAAAGGAATCAGAAAAGCGTTTGAATATCAGATGGCTGACAAGGGATTTACATTCGTTGAACTTCTTACGAACTGCCCGACAAACTGGAAGATGACTCCCCTTCAGACGCTTGACTATATGAATACAAATACGATTCCGTACTTTAAACCCGGAATATATAAGGATAAGGAGGCGGACAAATAATGAAAAGCTCATTTGTTTTTTCAGGCTCGGGCGGTCAGGGCATTATGAGCGCGGGAATCATGCTCGCGCATACCGCAATTGACATGGGCAAGCATGCCACTTACCTGCCTGAGTACGGCCCCGAACAGCGCGGAGGCAGCGCAAAATGCACCGTCGTAATCAGCGACGACCCGATTATTTCTCCTCTTCCGAAGCATTGCGACAATCTTATAGCATTAAACGCTCTTGCCTACGCAAAGTTCGGTGATGACATTAAGGAGGGCGGACTTCTGCTTGCAAATTCAAACAGAATTTCGGACGGACTCGACAGAACGGACGTAACGGTTATTTCCGCACCCGTAGATGATATTTCGCTTGAAGTCGGCTCATCAAAAGCTGCAAATATTATTCTGTTGGGTATTCTTATCGGAGCTACGGATATCGTATCGAAGGATACGCTTATACTCTCGCTTGAGGATAAATTCAAAGACAAAAAGCCCGAAATTCTCGAAATGAATCTGAAGGCTCTCGACAAGGGAATCGAACTGGGCAAACAGGCAAAGAAAAAATAACGGAGGTTAATACTATGGCAAAAATAGGTTTAGGCTGCTGGGCAGGTAAAATTTCTGTCAGAATAGCCAGAGGCGAAGTTAAATTTAAAATAGAGGACGACAACGGCGAGTACAAAATCACAACAGACCTACCCGGAGCATTAAAGAGCGCGAAAATCTCGTTTACGGACCTTAAGGAAGAACCCGACGGCAAAACAATTTCGGGAAAAGGCACAATTTCGGTTCTCCCCGGCAGAAAGCTTGAGGGCGCGTTTACATTTGAGGACAACACATTTACGGGCGAAATCAAAGCTCCCGTTGTAGGTAAGATCAGAATCACCGACGGTCACCGCATAGACTCGTTCTGATTTTCCGAAATACAAAATCCCGCGCAGATTTTTCATCTGCGCGGGTGTTGTTTTGCTGTTTAAGTGTAAAATAAAAGCTGAAAAACATTTTAACGAATAATTGTTACATTATAACTAAAATAAAAAAGCCTAAAATAAAAATATTAAGTTCAGAAAAAAAATTGACCTGACTGTTTGAAAGAAATTTGTTTTCTATACGTTCGGCTTGTTCATTACAACAAACAGGCTTATCACCGATTTTACCGCACTTTTTACATCTGTATTTTTTTTGTAATGTATCACCTAATATACTGTCAATCACCATCCCAAAGAACCCAAGAAAAATAATTAGACAAATATCATTTATACTATATTCATTATTAATAAGTACATTTGTAATAAAAAAAGCTAACGCAATATAAATTGAAGCAAAAAATCCTACTGCCGTTCCTATCAAGCTTACGCCTCCGGAAATTCCGCGTTCAGTACTCCTGAATTTTGTTATCGAATAAACTCTTTTTGCATATTTTGAACCTACAGTCGAAGCTAAAGTATCGCTCATACTTTCTGCTAACATTGCACAGTATAAAACAAAAAACTCTTTTTTCTTAACAATTATAAAAAGGATAAGCGAAACAAAAGCAAAAATAAAATTAACGAAAACCTGCAGTCCGGAACGTTTTTCATTTTTATTTTTTTCTGTGATTTTTTCGACTATTGTAGTACCGACAAAATATATTAGAAGAATTATGTATGCACTTAAATTTAAAAAGAAAACGATTACTCCCACAATATATGCAAGCACTATGGCTTTTTTATTTAACGCACCTGTTTTATATGCGAACAACGCTAATAGACAATTTATAATCATATATTTTTTATAACAATCAATAAATCAAACACAATAAGCGGAACAAAAAGATTATCATATTCAGGAAAAACAAATGCTTCCGTTAATGCAGAAATTAAAGCAACAAGAATTAACAGCAATATGTTTATTTTATTGATGAATAAAATAATAAGAATAATAAAACTTACAATAAAAAAGACACAGCTTCCTATAAAGGTTCGGGTTCCGTTTATATTCTTTTTAAGCTGATACGTATGTCCGACAATAGCGGCAAGAGCGTCAGAATAACCAAGAATAAGAACAGAAGCCGTTGCATAAGGAATAAACGGTCTGAAATAATAGCTAAAAACGGTCATAAGAGCAAGAGAAAGACAAAAAAGCCCCATCCCTATTTTAAAATTATACTTTTTCCTCATAAAAAAAATAATTAAAGCACAAATAATAGGACCTGCCCATAAGAATTCACAATCAAGAAACTGCAAACGAATAAACCACCATGAAGCCATTAAAATATACATTATCTTTCTTACATAAAATTGCGAAAAAAACTTTCCTAATACTACGCAAACAGCAATAACAATAACAACATAAGAAACCGAAATTAAATAAGCAATCATTGCGCGTTATCCCTTTAAGAGCATTTCTTGCAAAAGCATGATGAACACTTTCCAACACAGTTACAGCACTTATCATAATTACCGGTATCAAAACAAAAATCGTTTACTCTGTCTACACCGAAAATAACATATGCACAAATAAAAGCAATGCAAAGTCCAAGACAACATGATGACCCTGCGCAATCTCCTATTTCTTCCATACAATCATCCATTGCTAACTGTGTTAAAACATCATCAAGCGAACTAGACAAAACATTATCCCCTAATTGCCCCGCAGCTTGCCCGTAATGTCCGCTCATTGCGAGTTCATATACATCACTGTCTATTTCACTATTCATATCATTGATCTCTTTTTCCATTTTTCTTATTCCTCCTTTTTATAATCATTTTCATATCAAATACAGTCGAATAAAAAATAATATTGTAAACAATATCAAAATGAGAATACAGTTTTACTTCGTCTAATAAGCAAACAATATTGTGAGACATCATACTAAGCATAACTTCTCCGGATTTTAAACATTTTGTATAGGATTGATTATCATTCGCATAAAACAACAACAAGGGGTTAAACTTTCCGTGTTTAATATCTTTATCAAAATCATCAAACGCGTCAATTAAATAGACCCACATCCCCAGATGTCTGCCAAACTCAAACAGGGATTGAGAAATATCTGCAACAGCAACATTTGCATAATAATACATAAAAACAAACTGCAAAAGCATACCCATTGTCTCAGAACAATCATCGTATGAAACATCATCAGATTTTTCATACCGGTACAAATTATCATATTGTTCATCCATTTTTTCAGATACAACATAGTATTTGTCATTAAGTTTTTTATACTTCTTATTGCTAATTAACAACTTAAGAATCAACTTAAACAATATATTTTTCGAATCCCGGCAATTATCTTTAAATTTCAATACAGCTAACCGATAGTTGATAAAGCTAACATACTCGAGCAAATTTTTTTTACATTCATTAGGCTTAGGCTTTCCAAAAAGATTAAAAGGACATTTAATATCTGCCGATGAATCGCCTTTTTCAGAATCGGAAGCCTCCAACATTAAATAAAGAAAGACCGACTCATAATTAAGGAGCAGGGCACTGAATAAACCTAAATTTGTCCGAAGTCCATAACAAACCGTGCAATAAGCATCTTGATATTCTTTTACATACTTACCTTTTAATTCATCTTTATATGGTTTTAAATATCCGAAAATTTGAGACACCCCCATACAGACAATTATTTAACACTTGCTACCTTGGTTTTCATTATAGCTTTTTTATGTTTATTTGTCAACATAAAATTAACTACTATTTCACATATTTTACATCTAGTTTATGTGATAAAATAATTAGGGGTGTTAAACATGGGAACACATGAACCGACAGAAAAACTAAATGTAACACGAAAAACACAGCCTGTCATGTTCAGCATAAGGGTTGATAAAACAATTGTAGATTATTATGATAAACTGGCAACTGAAACAAATCGCAGCCGAAATGAGCTCATTGCAATGGCTCTCGAATTTGCAATGGATAAAATTGAAATAAAGTAACTTCTATATAAACTGATTTTTTGCTATTTTTAAACTTTTTCAATTATTGATTACGAGCAATTGTCATGTACCAACATTACTTACAGGCGTATATAATGCTCTAATTTATAAGATTTACTTTTCATTCTTATATAAAAAATGATGCTGTAAAAAAAACCGAAAAAAAATCCGAGATTCGTGAGTCTCGGATTTTTTCAGCTGTTTTTTTACAGCCTCTGTTATTTTTATATGCTTATAATAATTAATAGTGGGCTAAACCGCAGTCACATTTCTTTTTAATTCCGAACAGTCTCCAAATGAATTTTATAAGTTTATACATAAATCCGGCAAATCCGTCCTTATGACATATGCATTCACAGTTCTCGACCTCGGGCATTGTTTTTTTACAGTAATCACATATACCGTCGTTATTTTTGTCAGTATGACCGAACGCGGGTATCTTTTCTCCCTCTGATAATTTCTCCGAACAGTCCTCGCAGTAAACGTCTCCTGCATATCCGTCGTTTGTACAGTCAGCCTCAGACGCATTTTTGACTACCGTGTTTTCATGACTGCAAACATCTTCAAGCATGACAAATTTGAAACCGTTTTCCTCTGCGTATTCCTGTGCGGCGGAATCCTTGTAACCGTAAATCGTAAATCCGTCGATTTTGGTAGGCTCTTTTACTCCCTCACTGCATAATTCATCATCACCATGATAACCTAAAGCCAATTCCTCTATATGTGTTACACTTTTCGGAATAACGATTTCCTTAAGCGAATGACATTCATAGAAACCCAAAATTGAAGTTACGTTTTCCGAAATTCTTACCTTTGTCAACGCCGGACAAAATACAAATGCCGTACCGCTTATATCGGTTATACTGTCAGGTATATAAATTCCCGTAATTGTCGGATTGCCGCAAAAAGCCGTCTCGTAAATTGATGTTACAGTATCGGGAATAACATAATCCCCGCCCCTGCCCTGAGGATAACTCATAAGCACCGTTTTGTCTTTATTAAACAAAACGCCGTCAACGGAAGTATAACTCGGATTTTTTTCATCTACAAATATGTTTTGAAGTTTTCCGCACTCAAAAAACAACGGCGATGTCTGAATATTTGTAACACTTGCGGGAATGTAAATTTCCGTCAATTCTCCGCATTTCCAAAAACCGACGCCAAAATCCGTCAAAGTATCGGGAGCTGTGTACGCACCCTTTCTTCCTGCCGGAAACCAGGTAAGTTCGGTAATATCCTTATTGTATAAAACGCCGTCAACGGAAGCGTAACATTGATTATTTTCATCAACATTTATACTCTCAAGTTTCGGACAATCAAGAAACCAATGAATCTCTGAAACATTCGCACCGATTGACAATTCAGTCATATTACCGCATCCGTCAAAAGCTCCGTTTTTGATTGCGGTAACACTGCCGGGAACCGTATACGCTCCGGCTTTTTTTCCGGGATATGCAACAAGCTCTGTCATGTCTTCATTAAACAAAACGCCGTCAACTGATACATATGAAGCATTATCGGGGTCTGTATAAATGTACTCAAGATTTTTACATTTACTGAATGAGCCGGACATAACGGATTCTGTATTTTTCGGTATCGTTACTGTTTTTAATCCGCTGCAATGTTCAAAGGCATAGCATTCAATGCTCTTTAGGCTATCAGGCAGAATTATCTCCGTAAGACCAGTACAACCGTAAAAAGCATCTGAACCTATTTCTGTAATAGTATTCGGGAGTTTTACGCTTTTTATATCGGAACGATATTGAAATAACTCAATACCGATACGTGTTACCGGCATAGATTCAATATCACTCGGGATAATAATATCGGTATCTGAACCAAGATATTTAGAAAGACAAATCTCACTGTTGTCAATTATCGAATATTCATAATCCCCGCTTGTTTCCGCACCGGCAGAAAACGACAGCCCCGCAAAGCATGACAAAAGCATAATAACAGACAAAACAACAGATATTATCCGCCGTCCCATTCTTTTCATAAAACAACCTCCGAAATTACACATTAACAGTACAATCCGTAATGCACTGCCCTCTCAAAACGGCAAACATGCTATATATTGCCGTTTCAGTATAATTATAATTGAGATTCACAAAGATTGCAAGTAAAACAAGATAAAATAATGTATTTTTTTGTAAAAATTTGATTCTACATACACAAAAAAACCGCCGAGGTTCTTTCCCGGCGGTTCGATTATATTACGGAAGTATTCTGTTCGTCGTTATTCTGTCGACCTTAAACAACCTGCATATATCAGCCTCAAAGATGCTGTCGACCGTCCAGACGGAACAGTCAAGCCCGGCCTCTTTTATCTTCTTAACCTTAAATAAATCGCCGAACGCGTTAAATCTGAAAGCGACTCCGATATTTCCGGCGTCCTTACATTTTGAAACAGTATCCTTATCCATTCCGGAAACAAGATACATCAATCCGATGTCCGAATCCTTTTGACGGATATATGTAAGATAATCGAAATTAAACGATATAATCTCGGCGTCAACTCCGCTTTCCTTTATCGTTTCGAGAACGCTGTCAAGCGATTCCTCACGTCCGCTCTTTATTTCAATACATGCGCGCATGGAGTATTTTTTGCATATATCGAGAACTTCGGACAATTCGGGAATTTTAAGCGATGAAAAATTCTTAATATTACTGCCGGCGTCTATATTGAAATTCAGAAGTTCGTCAAATGTATACAGACTGATATTTCCCGTCGAGTCGGTCATATCGGAAATATCCTCGTTATGCATGACAGCCCACATTCCGTCCTTTGTCTCGTGAATATCAAACTCGCACGCAAAGTAACCCGCCTGTCCAGCCGCTTCAAACGCGGGGAGCGTATTTTCCGGCGCAACAGCGGACAGTCCCCTGTGAGCGGTAAGGTAAAGTTTGCCCGCGCTCGACTCCGAGGGAACGATATAGTGCGAACTCTCCGTCGGCATAACATACCTCATAACCGCGGCGGTCGAAACAATGACGGCAAGGATTAAAAATAATATTAAAACAACTTTTTTCTTTCCGGAAAAACCGTCTTTTCTTTTTCTCGTTTTTGTCTTTTTTCTTTTAGCCATAAATGCGCTCCGAAATATCAATAAATTATACGATTAAATTATATAGTCAAAATAATGTAATGTCAACTTGTGTTTTTTATTAACTCATGATATACTTTACGTCGGTGATACAATGATAGAAAAATTGAATTACAAAAAAAATATCGGAATAACTCTTCCCGACGGCGCGGTAAACGGTCAGGGCGTCGGCGAAATAAGCAAAATGAGATACGGAATAATGCCGATGAGCTGGAACGGATGCGAAATTATCGCCGTTTATAATTTCCTTTTGATAAGCTCGGAAAAAATAATACCGATAGCGGATATAGCGCGTGAAATATATCCTTACGGCTCTATATGCTGGGGATTTTTCGGCAGCGACCCGAACAAACTTATTAAGTTTTTCAGAAAGCACGACATAACGGTTCAGCATACTAAAAAATTCGACCTGTTCAAATCCGTATTCAAAGGACAAAAATACGGTATTGTTGCTTTTTGGAACGGACTGCCCATGGCTTCATCTCTTCATACCGTATGTATTGAAAACAAAGACGGCAAAATTCTTGTCTATAACCGTTCCAACAGAAGAATTAACCCTGTCGCATATGATTATCTTGAAGATTTTTGCGACAAAAAACATTTTATTGTAGGATATTTTAAATAACACGGAGGATATTTAATGATTAAAACTGAATTTATCGACGATATTATGAAAAGGTATGACTTCCCCGAATCGGCAGTCCATGAAATTGACAGACTTTTCAGAAAATCTCAGACGGATAAATATTTCGAGGCGGATATGGACTCGCTCATAAACAAATATTTTGCCGACACCTCAAAGGGACTCGGACCGACGCAGGATAAAATATTCGAGATATCAAAAAGATACAATGAGGACAAATATACGCTTTGCCTCTTTTTCCTGATTCTTGCAATCCCCCGTTCAAAGGAAATTTACGATAAAAAGGGGCTCGGCGATAAGATATTTTACGACACCATGGACGATGTAAGATGCAAGCTCAACGAATGCATAGAGTGCAAGGAAGTCCCCGGAATATTCGTTCTGCCCTGGTATAACGGAATATTGAACGCGGAAACACTGGCTCTCGGACGCTTTGAATACGAGCTTTCGGATTTCGGATACAGAAACGAATATACTTTTTCAGACGGAAAAACCATTAAAAAAGGCGACGTCACGATTAACATGCATATTCCGTCATCGGGAGTTTCCATTTCCGACGAGGTGCGTATGGATTCATATAAAAAAGCGTATGAACATTTTAAGCATCTTTATCCCGACGGCAAGGTCGTATTTGAATGCAATTCATGGCTTCTTTTCCCGGGACAGAAAAAATTCCTTCCCGAAAAAAGTAACATATTGAAATTCATTGACGATTTCGTAATTATGGAATCCGAAAAAAGAGATAAATTCTATGACGCATGGCGCGTATTCGGAAAATATGCCGACCTGCCGGCAAGAAAATTGCCCCGCGACAATTCTATGAGAAAAGCGTATGCCGACTGGATGAGCAAGGGCAGACGGACGGGCTTCGGCAGGGGAATTTTCGCATTTGACGGAGAAAAAATAATTAAATAATAGTAACAATAAAACGAGCTGTACTTTTTAAATACGGCTCGTCTTTTATTTAATTCCAAACAACGGTAATTCTGTTTTGAACTCTTTGATAATTTACGTTTTTTATAAATCCGTAGTCAATTACAGCCTTTTCAAGCTCGTCCGCCATTTCCGTATTTTCCATAAAATACGTGCAGTGCATCGTAAGCTCTTCGGGAGCGGCTACGTCAAACAGCTTAAATCCGGTAAGCCACCAGTGCCTTTCCGGACCTCTTGTCATATACAGCTCGTCATTTCTGTATAAAGCAAACGACATAACTATCATCTCGCTGTCGGGAGCGCACTTATAAAATTTATCGGACTCTCCGGTATTTTTATAGTAAAGACCCATTTCGCCTCCGGTTGTTATTCCGTATCTGCCCTTCCACAGCTGAAACATGTAGTCGTGCTCACCGTATGTAAATTTAAGTCTTATCGTATCGTAATACATTCCGCCGACGCCCGCCATAGCGTCATATACGGACGTGTAACCGAAATTTCGCTGCCATGACTGCGTATCGGAATAAAAAATCCCCTGATTTTTATCATACCTGAATCCTGCGGCAAGAATAATTTTTCCGAGCTTCAGCGAATCGCCTGTCAGCCCCTCGAGAGAATCGTCATCAGTAACGGTATTTTCCGTAACGACGTTAAAAAATCCCGTTGTATACGGACTCGTAACAGTGACCGCAGGTTTTGTCGGCTCTGTAACCGGGGGCGACGTAACCGGAGGCGACGTAACCGGAGGAACGGTAACGGCTGTCGTCTGCGTTTGAGGGGCGGCCGTTTCGGCAGGAACTGTTGTCGAGGCGGCATTTTGAGACTGTGCCGTCGTATTTGTAAGGATAGGAAGGTCAACATTCAACGAACCGGCTTTGATATTAACGACAAGAAACCAACCCGCGCCGCACACGACAGACAACACAAGCACTGCGACAACGGTAAAATAAATTTTTCGCGACCTGCGATTCAAAATGAAGCCCTCCTTAATTTTCTTTCAAAAACAATTGTAACACATATAAATGTTTTTTTCAAATACTATTTACAGTAAAAAAATAAACAATTTACATAAATTGAAGATAAACCCGGATATAAAATTGTTGCATATTTAAACTGTATATATTATAATAACATCGAATAAAAACCGGAGGATTTGAATTTATGAAAACCGCAATTTACGGCGCCGGTTCCCTCGGTACGGTTCTCGGCGCATACATATCTAAGGCAGGATATCCCGTAGATCTTATCACGAGAAACAAGGAACACGTTGACGCCATGAATAAAAACGGAGCGCACATAACAGGCACGGTCGATATGACAGTACCCGTACATGCGCTCACTCCCGATCGGATAACGGAAAAATACGAGCTTATAATTCTCATGACAAAGCAGCTTGAAAATAAAAAAATTCTTGAGGGACTTAAGGATAATATGACGGACGACTGTATTGTCTGCACAATGCAGAACGGTCTGCCGGAGCTGTCGGTATCCGAAGTTGTCGGCGAGGACAGAACAATGGGATGCTCCGTCGCCTGGGGCGCAACGCTACACGGAAAAGGCGTTTCCGAGCTTACAAGCGAGCCGGACAGCATGACTTTCGGCTTAGGCAGAATGAACGGTAAAAAGGACGAAAAGCTTATGGAGGTCAAGAAAATCCTCGAACTGATGTGTCCCGTTGAAATTGAAGATAATTTTATGGGCGTGCGCTGGTCAAAGCTTCTTATAAATTCGGCGTTCAGCGGAATGTCCGCGGTTATGGGCGGCACATTCGGAGACGCGGCAGAGCGTAAGGATTCGCGAGTCTGCTGTCAGAATATTATTAAAGAAGTAATCGACGTAACATATGCCGCAGGAATAAAAATAGAACCCGTACAAGGCAAGGATATCGTAAAACTGCTCTATTACAAAAACAACGGTCTTAAGAAAAAAATTTCAAATATTCTTATCCCGATTTGTATCAAAAAACACAGACTTCTCAAAGCAAGCATGCTTCAGGATCTTGAAAAAGGCAGAAAATGCGAAATTGACGCAATTAACGGGGTCGTATGCGCCTACGGCAGAAAATACGGCGTTCCCACGCCTTATAACGACAAGGTATGCGAAATTGTACACGGCATAGAGGACGGCAAATACACATACACTTTTGACAATGTAAAAATGTTTGACGGACTTGACAAGCAATAATTAATTGAGAATATACTTACTATTATCAATCGATTTTTAAGCACATTCAACATTGACATTAAGCCGCGCGCGGAGTATTATATATATCGGAATTTACATTAAGAAACGGAGGAATTGATATGAAGATATCTAAAAAAATTCTGTCGCTTGCACTCTCGGCATTGCTTATTTTCGGCACGGCTTCGTTCGGCTCGTTTAACGCATTCGCCGCAGAGGAAAACGGCTTTACCTACGAAATCACGGACGGTTGCGCAAAAATAACGGGATATGACGAAAACGTCGTTACAGGCGACGTTATATTCCCCGAAACGCTCGGCGGATATCCCGTAACGGCTATTGACGGCGAGCTGTTTTTCGGAGATGAAAATATAACGTCCGTTATAATTCCGGACAGCGTCACTTATATCGGCGAATATGCGTTTGCCGACTGCTCCGAGCTGACTTACGCGAAGCTTCCGGCGAATCTGACAGAACTCAGTGAGGGTCTTTTTACATACTGCCAAAAGCTTAATAATGTCAAGCTTCCCTCATCCTTAACAAAGATATGCGATTCCGCGCTTTATCACTGCGACAGCATAACCGAGATAATTCTCCCTGCCTCGGTTACCGAATTGGAAATCTGCGCACTCGGCTGGACGTCAATAACATCGATAGTTCTCCCCGCAGGGCTCAAGACTATACCGAAATCACTTTTCTGGAACTGTCTTAAGCTTGAAAATGTAGAAATTCCCGGCACGGTTACGGAAATAGGAGCATTTTCGTTCGGATACTGCGAAAGTCTTAAATCGTTGCATATTCCATCAAGCGTTAAAAAAATAAGCGAAAGCGCTTTTTTGCGCAGCGGCGTTGAGCAAATTGAAATTCCCTCAAGCGTAACGTTTATAGGAAGAGGCGCATTTGAATTTTGCAACAGTCTTACAAAGGTTACCGTCTGGAACAGCGAATGCGAAATTGAAAATACAAGCCATGCTTTTTTCAATTTGAATTCAAAAATAGAGCTTTGCGGTTATGAAGGCTCAACGCTTCAAACTTACAGTCAGGGATACACGCATAATTTTAACTTTTCGGCTATCGGAGAGGACAGACACGAGCATATATACGGCGTCGAAGAAACGCTGCCGGACTGTGAAAACAGCGGAATCCGCACATACACATGCACGATTGAAGGATGCTCCGACAGCTACAGCACAGTACTCCCCGCTTACGGTCATACTATTATTACAACAGCACACGAAAAGGACGCGTCCTGTACGCAGTCCGGTCTGACCGGCGGCGGATACTGTAAAGACTGCGGTTATATGTTTGAGCCGGAGGAAATCCCCGCAAAAGGTCATATCGATGAAGACAAAGACGGAATATGCGACGTATGCTCGGCCGTTCTCGACGAGAGCAATTCAAACGACGGATGCATATGCCACAAGGGAAATATATTCTCAAAGATTGTAAGATTTTTCTATTCCGTAATCAGCTTTATATTCGGAAACAAATCCTTTAAATGCTGTGACGATATGGAATATATGTTCTGATTGAACAAATACCCGATATAAGCTGTAACCGCTTGATTTTTCAATGACGGTTACAGCTTTTTTTACCCCCCCCCGTTCAATTTTGATTGACTTATCGTTAATAATTTGTTATTATTTATATGAAGAAATTCTTCGGTCAGTTCGTAACCATCCTGACCGGGAACGGATAAATATACGTATGTCCGTTCTCAAATCAAAACTAAGGGAGTCAAAAAAAATGAATAGAAAAAAAAGCACAGGAAACACCGTTTTATTTTTAACCCGGGCGGGCGTTATAGCCGCCATGTACACGGCGTTAACGTATGTATCGGCCGCGGCGGGACTTGCATTTAACGCAGTACAGTTCAGACTGTCGGAAGTTATGTGCGTGCTCGCGCTGTACACTCCGGCGGCGATTCCGGGGCTTACGATAGGCTGTATTATTTCAAATCTGTCAAGCGCACTCGGTTGGATTGACATTATCGCGGGAAGTCTGGCTACTCTGCTTGCGTCGGTATGCATTTATTTTACGCCGAAGTTAAAAATAAAAAATTTTCCCGTTTCCGTTCCGCTTTTCAGCTCGCTTTTTAATTCGGTTATCGTAGGGCTCGAAATATGGTATATCGACCCGTCGAGAACCGCTCAGCTGTTTTTTATTTCCGCGCTTGAGGTCGCTGCGGGTGAAATTACCGTCTGCTCGATAGGAGCGCTGATTTTACCTCCGATTATAAAACGAACCAAAATATTTGAAAAAAAATCATTTTAACATATAATTTTCAGGGAAAGGATGATTGACTGTGAAAAAAATTATAGTTGCCGACGACGAGGAATTATTAAGAAACCTCGTATGCGATTATCTTACGAGAGAGGGTTATCAGCCCATTCCCGCAAAAGACGGAGAAGAAGCTCTCTCGCTTTTCAATGAAAACCCGGATACGGTTCTGCTTATTCTCGACATCATGATGCCGAATATAGACGGGTGGGAGGTTTGCAGGAAAATAAGAGAAACCTCATCCGTTCCCATTATTATGCTTACCGCAAGGAATCAGGAATTTGACGAACTGACGGGATTTGACGCCGGAGCGGACGATTATGTCACAAAACCGTGCAGTCCGTCGGTGCTCATGAAACGCGTTGCGGCTCTGCTGAAAAGAGAAAACGCAATAACCAATTCCAACGTATTTACGCTTGACAATTTAAAACTTGACGCCTCCGCTCACGAAGTAAGGCTTGACGGCAAGAGCGTAACGCTTACGCTTAAAGAATACAGTATTCTTTTAAAATTCTTAACGGCTCAAAGCCGAGTATTTTCAAGAGAACAGCTTCTTGACGACATTTGGGGATATGATTTTGACGGCGATATGCGTACGGTCGATTCGCATGTCGCAAGACTTCGCACAAAGCTCGGCGAATGGGGTTCAAAACATATAAAAACCATTTACGGAACCGGCTATAAAATCGAGGGCGACTGATAATGAGCCGAAAGAGAGTACGAAAGCACAAGCCGACGATTAACAGAAAACTCAACAGAAGCATTTCGGTTATTGTTCTTATTTTTCTCGTCGGCATAATATACGCCTCTTATAAAAGCATCGACGTTATTTATATGCTCAATGCCGGAGTTATTTCGTGGCAGGGAGCAGACGAGGTTGACGCGCTGTACAAAAGTTCAAACCTCGACGATTTTACAAAGAATCTCGACAACGTCGAGCAGTCGCACGAAGTTAAAATAGAGATATTCAATAAAAACAACAAGCTCGTTTATTCAACCGCTTATAACGGTATTCAGGGTTCTCCCCCGTACGATGATTCGGACGCGATACCGGACGAATACATCCGTCATTATACCACGACGGATATTGACACGTATAATACCGACAACGGATACCATTTTGAAACGCAGAGGGACGAGGAAACGGGAATCGACTATCTTGTCTTTATAAAAAAAGCGAACAGCGGAGATACGATTAAAGTTTATAAGCAGAAAAGCGCGTTTGACCAATCGGCAAAGCTTGCATTCATATTTATATCGGTAATATGCACTCTGTCGCTTTTTGCGATAATGCTGACGACGTTTACATATTTAAAAAAATTCACAAAACCGCTTATAAACATGAATAACGTTACGAAAAGAATTGCGAACCTTGACTTTTCACAGAAATGTCCGCAGAGCAACGTTCTTGAAATTTCACAGCTGAGCGAAAGTATAAACGAAATGTCGGTTTCGCTTGAAAATTCACTTATCGATATTCAGAACAAAAATGAAAAGCTTCAGAAGGATATCGAAAACGAAAGAACCATCGATCAGTTAAGAGAGGTATTCATCTCGGGTATTTCACACGAGCTTAAAACGCCGATTGCGATAATACAGGGTTACGCCGAAGGGCTCGAATACTATCTTGACAACGATCCCGAAATGGCAAAAAAATACTGCCGTACAATCATTGACGAAACAGGCAGAATGAACGATTTGACAATGAAACTGCTCGATATTACAAAATACGAATCCGGCGCGTATCAGCTGATGTACGGAAATTTCAATTTAAAGGAGCTTATCGGAGAATGGTTCGACAGAAATTCAAAAATTCTCAGCGGCAAGGGTATTTCGGCAATCAATGAAATAAATGAAAACTATATTGCCCGCGGAGATTCCTTCATTCTCTCAACCGTCGTTAATAATTACCTTTCAAACGCGGCTTCGCATGTAGGCGGCAAAAATATAATTTCCGCTTCGGCGGAGGATTTCGGAGACAGATACAGAATCTATATTTACAACACGGGCGAAAACATCGCCGAAAAGGATATAGATAAAATCTGGAACAGCTTCTACCGTGCCGACAAGTCGCTTTCGCGCTCTCAGGGACGCTTCGGACTGGGACTTGCAATTGTCGCGGCAATTCAGAAGCTGCACGGTCACGACTACGGAGTAGAAAATATGCCCGACGGCGTTAGATTCTGGTTCGATGTTTCAAAAGGAGAAAAAGAAACGGACAAAAACGCAAAGTAAAACCGAATATCTGCGACGCCGTAAGAAACCCGTTTTCTTACGGCGGTATTTTTTTGTACAAATCACACAAATACCACAGTAAAATTTTAATTTATCTTACAAAATAATTGCTTGGTTTGATATAATTATCATAAATATCCATTTTTATGTTGATTTGTCGTTTTTTATTTGGTAAAATATATGCTGACAGGAAAAAAACCTGAATCTTACAACGGAGGTATAACATGAAATCAAAGGTAAAAAAAATTCTTTCTTTTGTGCTTGTTTGTCTGATGCTCTTCGGCGTCATGCCGGCGGGAATCGAACTGCCGACAAAAGCGCAGGCGGCAGGCGTCCCCGGCTATAACGCGGCAGCCGCGGTAGAGTGGGCAAAAGCACACGTAAACGACACATGGTCGTGTCTTTACGGACGCGGATATTGGGAGCCGGGCACGGGCGACTGCGCAAACTTCGTTTCCCAGTGTATATACATGGGAGGCGTGGATCAGACGGATCGCTGGAATCACTCCGGCTATCTCGCGCATTACTCGGCAAACAGCGACGGATCATGGATAAGAGCAACTCAGCTTCACGACTACGTCGTATCCATAGGCGGACAGGATATCGTTAATCCGACTGTTTCTCAGATCTCTCCGGGCGACCTTATCTTTTATAAAAGCAGTCCGAGCTCAAGCGGATACGCTCACTCCGCCATCGTTATCGACGTAAGCGGAGGAAAGGCAACTGTTGCCGCACATACGACAAAATATATCTGCTATACTAACGATAATTTTCATCTCGGTTTTTCGGGAGCCTCGACGCATCTCGTAAAGATGTACGGCGGAACCTGTACCGATAAAAAGATAAGAGATTTCACCGTATACACAGCTACCGGCAATTCGGTTCTCTATAGCGAACCTTCGGTTTCGTCAAGAAGATACTTCGGATTTTATGCGGGCGAATACACACATGTAACCGAGACCAGGAACGTAAACGGCGAGCTTTGGGGATACGCTCAGGGCTACGGCTCATATACGGGCTATGTAGAGGGCTGGGTTCAAATTTCAACTCTCAATTACATAGGACATCAGTCGACAGGTCCGATATCTCACCTCATGGGAGACTGGTACGTAAAAACGCAGCCGACATGTTCTACAAAAGGCGTTGAGGAAAGAGTATGCTCACGCTGCGGATATACAGAGCAGAGATACATGGCAATCGGCGGAGCGCATAAGGATATAGTTCCCGCAACATGCCTTGAATCCGAATACTGCGCCGCATGCGGTAAAATTCTCTCCGATCCTCTCGGACATAAAATGAGCGGATGGATTTACGACAAAGAACCTACATGTCTTGAAAAAGGAACGGAAAAGAACATCTGTCTCAGATGCGGTTATAAGGAAACAAGAGAATGCGACGAGCTCGGACACGACTTTACGGGATATTCGGATCTCCCCGGCTGTACAACATCGGGAACGTCATATTATAAGTGCGGCAGATGCGATTATTCATATATCGTAGAATCCGATTGGACCGCATATTCGCTTATAGACCCGTCCGACAGCGCCTACAGCGAGTTTATCGGAAATTCCGATTTGAGCAAGAGCCGTACGGAGTACAGATACAGAGATAAACGCTATACGACAAGCAATTCCTCATCCCTCTCCGGCTGGACAAAATACAACACTACATACGAGTACAGCAGTTACGGCAGCACTCAGGGTCCCGTTTACAGCAACCCCGGCAGCAGCGAATTAAGAAACAGCTGGTCCGAAAATTATATAAGCGACTATGAAAAGATACATTATTACAGATATTCAAGATATGAAACAAACGACGGCAAAACCGGAAACGATTCATATTATCCTTCTACGAATTCTTCTAAGAATTGGATAAATTATACTTATATTGATTTGACTTATAAGCTTACAACCCCGGGAGCAACGGGCACTCCAAGCGGCGCACAGGGATACAAGGCTTTCTATAACTCATCAAACTACAACGACTCTTCAACAGGTAGCTACAAAAGCTACTGGTTAGAAAAAGAATTTGACGTAGACGACACAAGCAAGCCCATCTACTCCACACGCTGGTATTATCAGGACAGAACAAAGACATACACATATTATTACTGGCAGTGGGACAACTGGTCAAGCTGGTCAACAAGCAAACCCTCAAGCGCGTCTGACAGAGAGATAGATACGCGTACAACATATTCGTTCAAGCAGGGCGCGCTCGGTCATGACTGGGGCGACCCGGTTGTAGTCGCGCCTACATGTCACGACGACGGATATACACGCCGTACATGCAAACGCTGCGGAGTAACAATGGATACAAACGCTACAAAGGCATTGGGCGATTTATTCGGCGAGTGGTATCTCATCAGCGACGAAAACGCGAGCGTTAAGGTATACCGCCGTGACTGCGTGAGAAACTGCGGATGCCACTGCGGATGCTACGAAACAAAAACGGAAGAAGCCGAGTGCGTTTACAAACCCGTTCAGACCGTTGCTCCCACATGCACGGAGGACGGATATACCGTATACGCATGCACGATTCATCCGGACGAAACAGTAACGAACGATATCGTCCCCGCTCTCGGACATGAACCCGACAATAACTGGTACATTACAAAAGTACCGACCTGCACCGAAAAGGGCGAGGAGGAATGCAAGTGCGTTCGTCACGACGACTCAACAACGTGCGATAAGACATTTACACGCGAAACGGACGCATATTCTCATTCAATGACGAAAACGGAAGCCTCCGCCCCTACGTGTTTGAAGGAAGGAAACAGCGAATACTGGTTCTGCGACAGATGCAATAAGTACTTTGCCGACGAAAACGGCGATAATGAAATCGAAAAGGATTCATGGATTATCCCCGCAACAGGACATAAGCGCACCGACGAAAACGGCGAAGAAAACTGGATAACCGAGCTTGAGGCGTCATGCGGAACAACAGGTCTTGAGGCTCTCTACTGTCAAAACGAATGGTGCGACGTAACCGAAGAATGCGCTAACTGCGAAACAGAGCATCATTATCTTATAGACGAACGTGAGATAGAGGAAATTACACCGGATTATGTCATTATCGAGCACAAAGACCCCACATGCGTTGAATTGGGATATGACATATGGAGCTGTAAGAACTGCATAGGAACCGACCATGAACACGGCTGGAACGATATTATCGATTTAGCCCCCCATCAGTGGGGAGAACCCGAAATAACCTACGAAACGTGTACATACGGCGGAATTGAAAAGAGAACATGTTCATACTGCGGACTTGTCGACACGACCGGAACAAGCGAAGCAACAGGACATGCGAAGAGTCCTCTTGATTCGGATTATGATGAATCGAACGACAAGATGGAGCTTATTTCATCTGTTAAAAATGTCTGCGGTGACGGAACAGTCGATACATATCAATGCACGCATATCGACAAAAATACAAACACACGCTGTGACTATACCGTTACAATAGGCGAAGCCACCGATCATACATTGGGCGATTACATTATCACCAAAGAACCAGGATGTACGGAAAACGGACTTCGCCACAGGGAATGTATAAACGGCGACTATTCAACCGAGGATGAAATAATCCCCGCAACAGGCCATGATTACCATGAGTCGGAGAATGTTCCCGCGACATGCGTAAATGCGGGATATGTCATCATGGTATGTGCAAACGACGAATCGCACACCTACGAAAAATATACCTCTCAGCCTCTCGGTCACGAGTACGGCGAATGGTATGTCGTAACTCCCGCGACATATGAATCGACAGGACTTTTAAGACGCGACTGCGTACGCGGCGACGTATACGAAACGCGTATAATCCCGATGAAAATAAGACACAAGGCGACATTCGTTGCCGACGGAGAGATAATAGCCGTCGTTG
>CAVGCY010000067.1:0-111682 GCA_963627915.1 Bacteroidaceae bacterium
TTGATTTTCATAGGGTTCTGAGGTCTTTATTCTTTGCAAACTGTCAAAGTCGGGAATATAACACTCTTTTTTGCTGTTGTCAAGCATTATTTTTCAGGGTTTATAACATTCGATAATTTCTGCCGAATCGGAAGAAACGGTGAATTTGTCCTTACAGCAGTCGGGAATCAGGAAATAATCGCCTTTTTTTATATCTTTTGAATATTCCTTGGACGTGATCTCGGCGTTTCCGTTTGTAACGACATAAACGCATGCGCCCTTATCAAATGTATATTTTCCGCCCGAGAGCGTAATTTTTCTCAAAGCAAAGCTCGTTGTTATTTGATTATCAACAAACGACTGATATTTGCATCCGTCATTTTCGTAAATTGTTTTGCCCGAAAGGGGGAGAGGATAGCGTTTGTTCATATCGAAGCATGACAGGGCGGTATCTTTATCGAGGCCTAAGTACATTTCCCTGTCGGAAAGTCTGTAATCGCCGCACATGCGTTCGGGCTGAATCGTAAAGTCCGTCGGCTCCTGAACCTCAAGCAGAAGACAGCCGTATCCTATCGCATGAACCATATTTGCCGGGATATATATAACGTCGCCCGGCTTTACGTCATAGCTTTCGAGAAGGCGTTCCATGGCGTTTTTATCGGTTTCGCTTAATTCCACAGCCTCTTTAAGCTGTTGGGGAGTTGTTCCTTCCTTGAATCCGTAGTAAATTTTTGCGCCCGGACGGACAGCCAAAATCGTCCAGCACTCCTCCTTGCCGTAGGGGGAGTTAAAGTATTTTCTTGAAAAAGCCTTGTCGGGGTGCGTTTGAACGGGCAGTCTTATTGCGGAGTCGAGAATTTTTGTAAGCACGCCGAGGTCGTCCCTTCCGCCGAGCAATTCTTTTTTATAAGTATTCAGAGCGTCGTTTAAATATAAACCGCAGTCCTTTATTTTTGAAACGCCCTCGTACGGGTCCTCGCTTCCCTCGTTAAGAGCCGTAACGGACGATGCGACCCACTCCTCCGGATAATTTGAATCCTCGGAATCGTCCGAGAAGAAATCCGAAAAAAGCTTTCCCCCTTTATAAACTCTCCAAACTCTGTTTTTTTCAAAGAATACGGGATAATCGTAAAACATGATTTATTCACCTTGATATTTAATTAAATTTTGGGCTTCGCCGATATTTTTAAATATTCCCGAACAAACGCCCGCGGTCAGGGCCGCTCCGAACGCCGCTTCCTCACAGTGAACGGGAATTTTTATTTCACACCCGAATTTTTCGCCCGCGATACGTTTGAGCTGTTCGTTTTTTCTGATTCCGTTGCCGCTTCCGATGAGCGATTTGCATTTTTCTCCGGATGATGAAAACATATCGTAAAGCTCGTCTGTCATGCCGTTGAGAATTGCCAGCGCGATATCGCCGAGGGTGAAGTTGTTTTCTGATATGTTTGTAATCGAGCCTCTCAACGACGGATTTTTCCGCGTTCCGCAGAAGCGCGTGTCGGCGATAAGGTCTGTTGTTGTTTTGTTTTTCAATATTTCGTCAATAACGCGATACGAGCGTTCTCCCGTAATGGAGGATATGAGCTTTTCCAAAAGCGAGAACGCCCTGCCTCCGCACAGCGCCGCTCCGACTCCGAGATATCTCGTGCCGTCGAGCGGTCGTATTTCTATTGAATCCGAGCCGTTTAACGAGAGTGTCGTAAATGAAATCTGACTGCCTGTGCCGACGTTTAAAAGTGCGCCGTTACCCCTTACCGAGCCTAAAAAGCTTGATTGATTGTCGCCTATGGCGCAGCATACGGGCGTTTTGTTTTTATAATATCCGACTGTTTCAAATTCTGTCGTAACGTTCGGCAGCCGGGGATTATCGACTGTAAACGAGTTTGTTTTTACGTCGAATTTACCGAGCGAGCCGGCATTTGATATATGCATTTTGACGTTTTTTTCGCCTGTAAGACGCATGGCGACCAGGTCGCCTATGGTGATGAGTTTTGCCGTATTTTCAGGAATCAAAGAATTAATTTCGTTATAAAAATCCGTTGCGAGACCGTAGCCGGACGGCGTTTTGCATTCATTTGAATATGTCGAATTTTTATAAGGCAGATCGGCTCTCGAGTCCTGCCATATGTACAGCGGACTTAAGACGTTTGCTGACGAATCGACATATAAAATCCCATGCATTTGATTGGAAATTCCGACAGCCGAAACGTTTTCGTCGTAAAGTACGGACATTATTTCTTCAATTTCCGTACAAATTTTTTCACATGACTGAATTTTTTCCCAATCATTATTTGTATTTATAAAGGAATCGTTCGGTCTTGTTATGCTTTTTAATATTTCTCCCGTGTACGAATCTGTTTTGACCGCGCATATGCTTGTCGTACCGATGTCAAGTCCGATTAAATGCATTTATATCTCCTTACATGCTTGTTGAACCCGGATCGAGCCGCTTGATTATATCCTGCTGAATTGCGGGCGAGAGGTCGAGGAAGTTTACGAACGTGCCGTGAATCCTCATTATATAAACTCCGCTCGGCGCATATTTTTTCGGATTTTCAAGAACCTTTCTCAATATTTCCGCCGTTGTAACGTTTACATACAGATAGAACGGCGAAACGCCGCTGTTTAACGGATTGAAGAACAGTGGATTTACTATTTTGTCTTTGAACTCAAGTCCCTTGCCCTCGTACGATTCGGCTTTAAAATATTTGGGGTCTACTCCGAGATGGGAGGCATAGCCGCCGCACATCTTGCAGAACGGAAGCTTCATATTCGAAAGCATGCGGAATCCGAGTCCGTTTTCCGCGCTGCCGTAAAGCGGGTCGACGCCGTAGCCGAGCATATCCCTCGAGCCTCTGCCGTCGGGCGTCGCTCCGACCCAGTAGCCGTAAAGCAAATGCGTTGAGGGGCTTGAAAAATCGGGGCGGAAGCTGTTTCCGAGGTAATTTTTCGCATTTGAAACAATATCCGCTGTCCTTGAGGCGATTTCGGCGGCTTCATTGTCAACTTTTTCAATATTGTTGCCGAATTTATCGGCTGAGAGCAGGAATTTACGAAGCTCCGAATAGCCCTCGAAATTTTTATTGAGAGCGTCAACGAGTACTTCCTCGTATTCGGGTTTTTCGCTTAGAATTTTATCAATGGCAGAAAAACAGTCGGCAATAACCGCCGTGCCGTGTATAAGACATCCGCTTCCGTTGTATTTTGTTCCCTGGCGGTGAATATCGCGGGCGTCAATGCCGTTTTCCATACCGCCCATGAAGCATGAGAGAAACGGAACTCTCAGATTTGAAAGCGATTTTGAAGCGTTGTTTGCCGCCTTCGCCATTTCGGATACAAAAAATCCGACGTTTTTATAGAAATCTTCACGTATATTTTTAAGACTGCTTTTTTTTAAATCTGCAATTCTTTTGCCTGTTATCGTTGAATAGCCGCCCGTAAGCGTAAGCTCCAGTATTTTGGGCAGGTTAAGCCAGCTGTTTGTTGTGTTTGCATTGTCCTTGCCCATTATGAGAGGCTCCTGACAGCCCGCAATTGCGATATCGGGCAAATCCTCCTTATCAACGCCCTTAGCCGACAGAACCTCAAAAAGAGAGTCGTCATTAAACAGAGAGGGCGTGAGAACGCCGGGGGAGAAGAAGAAGCGTCCCATTTCCCTGTAAAGCCTTTCGGGCGTGTTTTTATGAAGCTTTACCGACAAAATCGGCTGGGGAAGGTTCATATCGTAATATGCGTCGAAAAGAGCATAGGTTGTTTCGTTTGTAAGGTCGTTTCCGTCTAAGTCACGTCCGCTTACTATAACATTCTGCGAAATTGCCCAGCTTCTGTCGGCTACGTTGAAAAATACGAGGAAATGCTTGAATAACGCCGCTGTCATTTCTCTTGACAGACCGTTTCTGTACGGTTCGAAAATTCTGTCCGCATTGCCGACGGAGAATGCGAACGGATTTGGAGTTTGTTCAAGACACATTATCTGCCACATGAGCAGAAATGATTGAATCGCTTCATAGAGATTTTCCGCGCCGTATGCCGGTACTTTTTCGAGCGTTTCCGCCATCAATTTAAGCTGCGGCTTTCTCTCGTCCGACGCCGTTTTCATCTGTTCGAGTGCAATGCTTTTGTATCTTTCGGCAAGAATAAGCACGCATTCGAGAGCCGCCGCAAACGCCTTGTAACCGTTTCCGTTTTTTTTATTAAGGGTTTCTATCATCTCTTTTACGCCGTGCTTCAGGGCGTATCTGTAATCGGGAATGAGATGTCCCGTTACCTGCTCGACAAAGAACGCAACCTCGCTTGTATAGCTTTCGCAGTCTGCGTAGGTTTTTGTCAAGTCCTTAACGTATTTCGTCTGTGAAAATTCGCTTCTGACCTTTTCTATGCGTTCCTTTGTAAATCCTTCGTTCGGCTCGATATCTCCGAAAACGGCGGAAGGGTCGCAGTATCCGCAGAATTCCTCAACCTTGAACGAGGGATTGATAAGCGCGTAGCTTCTTGCAAAGCCGTCGTCCTGCGTACCGGCAAAAACTCTGTCGTCTTCTATGTAAAGAGGAATTTTCGATACAATTTCCTTTAAAATGAGAGCTTTTTTCATTTCCTCGCCGTACGAGGCGTATTTTTTGTCAAGTTCGCATCCCATTTCCGCCGCAATAAACCATCCGTCAAGACGGTTTTTGCTTCGCTCTGTTTTAAACAGGGATTTTGCCATTGACGTCAGCTTTTCGCTTGTATAAATATCCGTAAACATAAATTGCTCTCCTTTACGTTTTTATAATATTAAATCCGTTGTTTTTAAGCGTATTTGTGAATTTTTCAAATAATTCGTCGGAAACAAAGCCGTCTGTTATCTCATATTCGGACGTCCATTTGTCCTTTCCGAACTCGTGATATTTCAATATTTCAAACGACGTATTGCTTATATCCGCACTCTCAAAAAGCTTTATAAATCCCGACGGGTCTGTATTTACGTGATTTATAAGCGGGATTCTTATATGAAGCTGTGATCGTATTTTTAAAAGCTTCATTATATTTTCAATCGTTATATCGTTGCGCACGAGCGTATGTTTTTTATGCTCCTGCGGGTCGTAATGCTTCAGGTCGACTATAAGATAATCTATAACGCCGGACAGCTCGCAGAGCTTCGGGTGAGAGCCGTTGTTTTCTATCGCCGTATTTATGCCGTTTTCATGAAGAAGCGTAAGAGATTTTTTCAGTTCCTCAAACTGAAACGTAGGCTCTCCGCCCGTGAACGTAACTCCGCCGCCGTCGAAAAACATCATTCGGCTTCTCATGGCTTCGTCGAGTATTTCCTCGGGGGACATATCCTTGTCATTTGAATTTACAGCCGGCATGCTTTCGGGATTTGAACACCATTTACATCGGAAATTACATCCCTGAGTGTGGTAAACGAGCCTGTTTCCCGGTCCGTCCTGCGAATAGTTGAATCCTTTTTGCAAAATTCTCATAAATTATCACTGCTTTGTGTATTTTATCATGTAAATTATATAATTATTGTATATCAATGTCAATAAAAAAACAAGAAGCCGATTTTCGACTCCTTGAAAAATTTAATTATTTGCCGTGATTTCTTCGTCCTGCGATTCCATTCGTTTAAGCCTCTGCGCGTCGGCTTTCGTGAAATTAAGCCTTTCCGATTCCACGACGAGCGGACGGTGCATAACGCGTTTGTTAATAGACAGAATGTATTCTCCTATAAATCCGATAAAGAAAAGCTGGACTGCGCCGAGAAACAGCATGCCTATAAGAATCGGCGCTGTGCCGGCGGGGAAACGATCCCAGTACATGCATTTAAGTATAAGATAAACGACTCCGACAATAAAGCTTAATATGCCTATGCCGATACCGGCAAACGTTGCAAGTCGTAAGCCGATTTTCGTGTACGACGTAATGCTCAGCATAGCTGCGTCGTAAAGCGAATAGAAATTATTGTGAGTTTTTCCCGCTCTGCGCTTGGGCTGTTCGTAAGGAATTTCCTTGCGTTCAAAGCCGAGCTCCGCAACGATTCCGCGCATAAAGGGGATAGGGTCGTCGAGCTTTCTTAAAACCTCGATAAACGCTCTGTCGTATAGTCCCGAGCCTGTGAAATGCTCAATCTGCTCTACGTCGGACATCTTTTTAATAAGCTTGTAATAGCAGGTGCGCAGGAAACGCATCATCGGGTTTTCTTTGCTTGCGGTTTTTATTCCTATAACTATTTTATATCCGTTCTCCCACTCTGCGAGATATTTCGGTATAAGGTCGATGGGATCCTGGAAATCGCAGCACATCTGGATAACGCAGTCGCCGGTTACCTGTAAAACGCCGTAGTAAGGCGAATTGAACTGACCGAAATTTTTTGCATTGAATATAGCCTTTATATGCTCGTTTTCGGAGCAGATAGTCCTGAGCTTGTCTCTCGTACCGTCGTGCGAATCGTTATCGATAAAAACAAGCTCGTAATCATATTTGTTGTTAAGCTGATTTTCAAACATGTCAACGATAGCCTCGCTCATGGGAACGACGTTTTCATTTTCATTATAACACGGAATCAGCACGCTTACTTTTTTCATTTTGATTTCATCCAATCTATGGTTCTTCTTATGCCGTCCTCAAATGTAAGAGAGGGTATAAATCCCGTATCTTTTTGAAGAGCTGAAATATCGGCGGCAAGATACATTACCTGATTTTCATTATAAGGCAGGTCGCCTATTCCTATTTTTAATTCGGGATTTACGGTATCGCGCATGGCTTTTATATAGTCGCACAGCTGTCTGGGCTGTCCGCTTCCCAAGGGGTAAACTGCGCCGGCTCTGCCTTTTTCGCCTATGAGCCTGAATGCCTGAGCCGCGTCGTCGCAGTGCAGGAAATCCCACGTTTGCTCGGCTTTTGTAAACGGCGCATATTCGCCCTTAAGCATTTTATCAAGGCTCGACATGATTATCGAATTGGGGTTGCCCTTTTGACCGAAAACGCTTAAAATTCTGACCCAGCAGTGACGGATTCCGAGCTGTGAAGCGTACAGACGGCTTAATTTGCCCGATGTATATTTTGCAATGCCGTAGCCCGTTACGGGGTTTGCGGGCGTTTCCGGCGTAAGCTTTTCTTCGGTTTCGCCGTACTCTGCTTGAGAGCCTGCGCCCACAAAGCATTCGCAGCCCGTTTTATGCGCAAGCGTAACCGCGTCGAGCGTATATCTTATATTATCCGACTGCATATAGGCGGCGTTTCTGTCGCCCCCGAACGTGCCGAGCCATGCGAAGTGATAAAGAATGTCGCATTTTTCGGTTATTTTATCGGCTGTTTCCTTTAATTGAGAAATATCCGCGTCAATCGCCGTTACAAGCGGACTTTTGAAAAATTCATCATTTTTCTCCTCGCCCGGACGGCAGAGCGCGTAAACTTCAATATTATTTGAAACTAAATTTCTGATAAGAGCGGAAGCGATCATTCCGGTAGCTCCCGTTACGATAGCTCTTTTCATAAAAAATTATTCCTCCGTCAGCGGGATAAACATTATTTTTTCGAGTTCCTCTCTCGGCAGGAAAGGCGCAAGATCCTCAAGCGGAGCGGAAACAAGAGTGCCGTCGGGCAGCTTCTTTGTTGCGGATTTCGGTTCAAATTTCTGGTCTGCGTCGACGATAATTTCACAGAATGCGAAGCCCTCGGTATTGAGAGTTTTTTCTATAATTTCGCCGAGCTGAGCATTCTTTTCGCATTTATAATACGGAATGCCGTATGCGGGAACGAGCTTCGACATATCGGGGAAGCTTAAATCGTGCGAGTCATAGCCTACGCCGACGAGCGGTTCGCCGAAGAAGTTTTTCTGCGACTGACGGATGGAATGATATCCGCCGTTGTTTATCATAAATATTTTAATCGGGAGCTTGTTTTGAACTATGGTCTGAAGCTCCTGTATGTTCATTTGAATACTGCCGTCGCCCGTTACGTTAATAATATCCTGACTGCGGTCTGCGACGCATGCGCCTATGGCGGCGGGAAGATCGTAGCCCATGGAGGCGATTGCGGAATTTATAATGAATCTCTGATCCTTTTTAATAACGTAGCCGTGGCTTCCCACAACGCACGCCGAGCCGTTGCCGACTACCGTTATCTGTCCCTCGTTAAGGCGTGAGGACAGCTCTTTTATAAAGGCGTAAACGTTGCAGGGGGAAATCTGTTCATAGTGTTTTTTCAAAACTACGGGGTAATCCCTCTTCCAGTTTTGACAGCATTCGATCCATGATTCGCCCTTGAAGAGCTTTTCGCCGGAAAGTTTTTTGTCAAGCTTTGAAAGAAAATCTTTTGCGTCCGCCCAAACAGGCATATCGGGATTGACGGTAGGCTTTTTAAGCTCCTCCTTGTCAACGTCCACTACTATTTTCCTTGCGGCTCTTGCCCATGTCTGATAGTTATATCCTACCTGACGGATGCTTAATCTGCTGCCGACGGAGAGAAGCAGGTCGGAATTTTGGATTGCAAAATTTCCGGGTCGGTCGCCCATGATTCCGGCTCTGCCGACATAGAGAGGATGCTCGTCCTCTATGCAGTCTATGGAATCCCAGCCGGTTACGACGGGAATATTAAGCTTTTCAATAACGCTTCTGAACGCGTCGAATGCGCCTGCTATGCGTATACCGTTGCCTGCGTTGAATACGGGACGTTCGGCTTTTTTTATAAGCCCGATAATTTCGTCAATCGTTTTATCGTCGGTTTCGGGCGGGAGAATCTCTTCGTCCTCTCCGTCATAGGGGTAAAGATCGTCTGTTTCGACGTACGCGCCCTGAATATTAAGTGGGATATCGAGCCAGCACGGACCGGGTCTGCCCTGCTGAGATAACTTTAAAGCCTTTTCAAGGCAGTAACGTATTTTATTCTTATCCGTTACCATTTCGCAGTATTTTGTCATGCAGTCGACGGCTTTTGTGATGTCAAACTCCTGGTCGCCCATTGCTCTGATTCCGAGACCCGTGCTTCTTGCGGTCGTGTCGTAGCGAACCTGACCGGATATTACGAGCATCGGAATCGAATCGAGCCATCCGCCGACAACGCCCGTTATAGCGTTTGTTCCGCCCGGACCGGTTGTTACGACAAGAGCGGCTATTTTATTGTGAATCCTCGCATATGCCTCTGCGGCAATTGCGCATGCCTGCTCATGATGCTGATAAACGCAGTGCATGCCTTTCTGATGTCCGAATGCGTCGTTTAAGTGCATCGCTCCGCCGCCCGTTACGGTAAATGTTGTATCGATGCCGTGTTCGACAAGAAAACCGGAAATATAATCCGATACTTTTATTTTCATAATATGTAAGTCACTCCGTTTGATTTGTTATGCGTTTACCGCTTCAATGATGCATTTAGCCATATAATCGATCATTTCGTCCGTCATGCCGGGATAAACGCCGACCCAGAACGTATCGTTCATGATTCGATCCGTATTCGCAAGCTCTCCGACAATTCTGTAGCCCTCGCCCGTTTTTCTCATTTCGTCAAAGCATGGGTGCTTTGTAAGATTTCCCGCAAAGAGCATACGCGTCTGAACTCCGTGAGTTTCTACGTATTTTACTACGTCGTTTCTGCTTATGCCGTCATTGCATGTGATAAGGAATCCGAACCACGACGGACGCGAATTTTCACACGCTTCGGGGAGAATTACCTTATCCGCAATCGGTTCGAGCGCGGCGCGTAGTCTGTTGAAATTGTGAATCCTTCTCTCGACGAACGAGGGGAATTTTTCAAGCTGTGCGCATCCGACTGCCGCCTGTAAATCGGTTGCTTTAAGGTTATAACCGAAGTGCGAATAAACGTATTTGTGGTCATAGCCGAGCGGAAGCTCGCCGTACTGTTTGTCGAATCTGTGTCCGCAGAGGTTGTCAACGCCCGAAGGACACATGCAGTCTCTGCCCCAGTCGCGGACAGAGCGCATAATTTTATTTAAAAGCGGATCGTCTGTGTAAACAGCTCCGCCCTCGCCCATGGTCATGTGGTGCGGCGGATAGAATGACGACGTTCCGATATCGCCTATCGTGCCGGTGAATTTTGTCTTTCCGTTTATCGTATACTGCGAACCGAGTGCGTCGCAGTTGTCCTCCACGAGCCAAAGTCCGTGTTTATCGCAGAATGCCTTGACAGCCGAGAGGTCAAACGGGTTGCCGAGAGTGTGCGCTATCATAACGGCTTTCGTTTTGTCCGAAAGCGCGTTTTCGAGCATTGAAACGTCAATATTGTACTGAGGTATAGTAACATCAACGAATACGGGAACTGCGCCGTACTGAATCATAGGCGTGACGGTTGTCGGGAATCCTGCCGCAACGGTGATAATCTCGTCGCCTCTTTTAATCTGTCTGTCCTTAAGCAGGGGAGATGTGAGAGTTGCAAATGCAAGCAGATTCGCGCTTGAGCCGGAATTAACGAGCGAACAGAAGCGTACGCCGAGATATTTCGCAAGCTCCTTTTCAAATTTATCCGTATATCTGCCCGCCGTGAGCCAAAACTCCAATGCGCTGTCTACGAGATTTACGGCCTCCTTTGAGTCGTAAACTCTTGAGGCGTAAGGAATCCTCTGTCCGGCGGTAAATTCTTTTTTCTGATTGTGATAATTGTCAAAATAGTCGGCTACAGCGTCAAGTATAGCCTGTTTTGCTTTTGATTGTTCGTCCATGTTATACCTCTTTATATAATGAAAATAATATTTACTGTTAATATAATATTAAATACGGTTTCGACGCGGTCTGTTACAGTCCGAAAAATTCGGATATCTGCCTGTCGAGTATTGCGGGAACGTCTGACCCTGCAGCCCAGACTTTAGTCCATTCTACGGTTTTTTCGACGGCCTGTTTTGCGCTCCATACGGGAGCCCAGCCGAATGTTGTTTTGAGAAGCGAACAGTCGAGTTTTAAGAAATTCGCCTCGTGAGGTCCGTCCTTCTTAAGACATTTAAACTGCTGTCCGTTCCCCCATGATTCGCAGAATATTTCCGCAAGCTCTCCGGTCGTCAGACAGTCTGAGTCGTTGGGTCCGACATTGTAGTATCCCTGAAGCGACTTATCCTCATACTGTTTTTCGGCAATTGTAAGATAGGCGTTGAGAGGCTCCAGAACGTGCTGATACGGTCTTGTTGAATTCGGATTTCTGACAATGATATCCTCGCCCTTCACCGCGGCGCGTACACAGTCGGGAATGATTCTGTTATCGGCAAAATCTCCGCCGCCGATAACGTTGCCCGCTCTCGCTGTGGAAACAGCGACGCCCATTGAGTCAAAGAACGAGCTTTTGTAGCTGTGCGTTACAAGTTCCGAGCATGATTTTGAATTTGAATACGGGTCGTAGCCGTCGAGAGGCTCGTTTTCTCTGTAGCCCCAGCACCATTCGTTGTTTTTATATACCTTGTCCGTTGTTACGTTCAAAACGGATTTAACGTTTTCTGAAAGCCTTACGCATTCGAGGATGTTTACCGTTCCCATGACGTTTGTTTCGTATGTGTATTTCGGCTGCTCATATGACGTGATAACTATAGGCTGAGCCGCAAGATGGAAAACTATCTCGGGATCGCAATCGTCGAACGCTTTTTTCATAGCATCGAAATCACGTACGTCGCCTGTGACGGAATTTATTTTATTTTCAACTCCGGATATCGAAAAAAGGTTGGGGTTTGTCGGGGGAGTCAGCGAGTATCCCGTAACAAGCGCGCCCGCTTTTACGAGAATCGCAGTAAGCCAGCTGCCTTTAAATCCCGTATGACCCGTTACAAAAACTCTTTTTCCTTTATAGAAATTAAGATCTGTCATATATTTTTCCTCTTATTTAATTAATCAGTCCCAGACCTTCCAGGGAGCTTCGCCCGAAGCCCAAAGCTTTTCGAGCTTCTGTTTGTCTCTGAGCGTATCCATACACTGCCAGAATCCGTTGTGCGGATAAGCCATAAGCTCGCCCATCTGAGCGCAGTGTTCGAGCGGATATTTTTCAAATACGGTGTCGTCGCCCTCGATAAAATCGAATATTTCGGGGTTGAGAACCATGAATCCGCCGTTGATGCAGCCGCCGTCCTGCTGAGTTTTCTCTCTGAATTCGGTTATCTGAGAATTTTCACCTATATTAAGAACTCCGAAGCGTGCGGTAAGCTGAATCGACGTAAGCGTGGCAATCTTGCCGTGTTTTTTATGGAAATCGAGAAGCGCGGGAATATCAACGTTTGAAACGCCGTCGCCGTATGTAAGGAAAAACGGTTCGTCTCCGACATAATCCTTGATTCTTTTAACTCTGCCGCCTGTCATTGTGTTAAGACCGGTATCGACAAGAGTTACCTTCCACGGTTCGGAAAAATTCGAGTGAACGGTCATTTTTCCGCCGTCTGTGAAGTCGAAGGTAATATCGCTTCTGTGAAGGAAATAATCCGCAAAAAACTCCTTGATAACGTGCTGCTTATATCCGCAGCATATAACAAAATCGTTATATCCGTAATGCGAATAGAGCTTCATGATATGCCAGAGTATCGGCATATCGCCTATCTGAATCATGGGTTTGGGTATAAGATGACTTTCCTCACTGATTCTCGTTCCGAAGCCTCCGGCTAAAATTACAACTTTCATATTAAGCTTCCTTTCTTACAGAATATAATTGTAAAGTATCGAGCATATCGCGCACGCGCCGTACATTATCGCGTAAATTTCGATCATGCCGATATAATATATTTTTTCAAAAATTCTTAAAAACGCGTCATTCTTATCGTTGGGTACGGATTTGAATTTCTTCAATATAAGAAGAGCAATAAAAACCGCGGTTGAGATAAGACTTATCAACGCACCGAGTTTAAGACCGTGGGGAAGGAACTTGAGCTCTACCGTATTTTCGCCCTTATTGAGCTTTACGGCAATGAAACTGCCCATTGCATAATTAAGCTCCGTTTTTTCTCCGTTGACGGTGCATGACCATCCGGGGTCGTCGTTGACGGGCAGGAACAGATATTCTCCGTCGGACTGCGCCGTTGCCGTTGCCGTCAGACTTCTTGCTCCTGTCGTAACATCCGCATGGGGATGCTCCGCCGCGCAGAGGTCTGCAAGCTTTGTATAGTCCGCCTGACCCGACGTAAACTTAATCCAGCCGCCGATATCCTTCCACTGACCGACCGTTACCGTGAGTTCTTCATCCTCGAATATTCCGAGGTCGAGCATTCCGTTATAGAAGTTGTTCGGGTATCTGTAGTTTGCCTTTGATCCGAAGTACGTAAGATCAAGCGTTTCGCCGTTTAATGAAATCTGAAGGCTTCCGTTTGATATCTTTCTGCCCTTTTCCGTTTCAATGTTTAGGTAAACGTGGCGTTTTCCCTCGACGTTTATTGTTATCTCGTAAATCGCGTCGTTTGCCGTATCGGTGGAGAATGTCGTTTCCTCCGTTTCTATAAGATTGCCGTTTCCTCCGAGAGACTTGAACAGTTCGTTTGTCGATACGAACGGGTCGTCGTTTTCGACGATATCCGTATTTATGAAATCCTCGTTCACTATAAGTCCGACGGGAAGAGTGTAGTTGTATGAATAAAGCTTTGAATCTCCGACGCCGTACAAATATGTATATTCGCTTGTATCGAGATCCCTTTTCGAGAATGCGTATTTTATATTCAGAAGCGCGTCCGAAAGAAGCGTTCCCGAATTGTCAAGCACGCGTGTATAGACCTGAGAGTAGCCCAAAGCCCGCATTGACGTTGTAAGATCCTCGGAAACGAGATGAGTAAAGTTTGACATTGCGGGAAATTTGAAGAACATGGGATAGTTGCTGTTGAGATATGTGTCCGAATCCTTTATTCTTGTGAGATTGTCGTTTTCAAGGTTTAAATCCTCGGCTATTGCGTTCGCACGGTCGACAAATGTAAGCGAATACATCGGAAGAACGCCGTCACTGTGCGAATTTGTACCGATTGATACGTCCGCGCACATTCCGGTTTCCGCTATCATAAAAAGAGATACGAGAACATAGCCGATTTTTTTATTCTTGATTGTAAGCGCAAAAACGTATGAGATAAGCATCAGGAAAAATGCTATTGAAATGAACATTCCCGCATTTTCGGTAAAAATATAGCGGTATGTAAGTCCATCGACGGCGTCTTTGTGCTCATATGCTTTCAGGTACGTTAATACGACTCCCGCCGCGCCGGAGATAACAGAGATGATAACGGGAATAACGGTTTTTTTGCCTGAGAAAAATTCTATTGCGGAACCTGAATGTATGCAGTATGCCGCCGCGCATACGAGCATGAATGAAAGCATATAGAGATATCTTAACGGGAATCCGACATATGAGCCGACGTGCCAGATAAGATTTATGTTTTCAAAAAGAGCGGGCAGAAGAAGAACAAGCAGACTGAATGTGAAGAAAAGAGACTTCTTTTTGTTCTGAGAAAAATTTACAAGCAGGATTATGAACATTGCCCACAAAACCGCGCTGCCGGCAAATAAAAGCGCGTATTTTACGTTTGGATATGTATTTGACGCTTTTAGAATTTTCAAAAGCGTATCAAGCGTCGTTTCCTCGCTCTTAATAGAATATCTTGCCGAACCGAGCATATAGTAAATCGTCGGAACGGTTATCACTGCGGACATTGCCAGTGACAGAACGCTTGTTATTCCGAATCTTACAATTGCCGTTTTCCTTGTCTTTTCGGACTGAATGAACATCATGTACAGTCCTCCGACGAGAAGCAGGAAAAGGAAAAGCATGTATGCGATATAAAGCGAAAGCGTCAGCGAATATGTCAGAATCAGTACGTACGGATACCATTTTCCCGTATCGCACATATACATAAACGCAAGCACGATAAACGGCAGCATGAATGCGGCGTCTATCCATCCCATATTCGTATAATAAATAATGATAAACGAACTCAGCGCGTAGCACAGCGAAAGAAAAATCTGCCAGAACGATGGAATTTTAAACTTCTTTCTCAGAAAGAACAGCATGCTTTCCGCCGCCATAACGATTTTGAATATCAAAAGAAATGAAATTCCGTTGACAATGCTGTCTCTGGGAACGATGAGACTGAAGATTACTTCCCAAGGTTTTAAAATATAAAATCCCGTGGTGAGTATCTGCGCGCCCGCCGCAGTTTCCCAGTTGAACATCAGCGACATTTTGCCGCCGCTTCTTAAATAGTCCCAGAAATATGTATAGTTGGAAATTGTCTGCTGAACCATATCGTCGCATACGACGCTGCCCGAACCGAACGGGAAAATACCGTTTATCGCATAGATAACGAGCATAAAAACTACGGCGAACAGTCCCGCCGCCGCATACGGCGCGGCTGTGAGCAGCGATGTTTTTTTATTCTTTTGAGCCAAATATAACACCCCGGAAATATTTAATATTTTTATAATATACGTAATAAAACAATGTAAGTTTATCACATAATAATGCTTTAGTCAAGAACGGTTACTGTTCTGTTACTTTTTTTATCGCAATTTTATGAAAAAAGGCGTAATTTTATGAAAAAAATCACTATTGTAATTTTTTTGTCGATATGATATATTAAAATACGAAAAAAGAGAAGGGGCTATTTAATGATAAGCGTTGTTATACCGGTTTATAATACCGTGAATTATCTCAAGGCATGCGTTGACAGCGTAGTAAATCAGACATATCGCGATATTGAGATTCTGCTCGTTTACGACGGTTCGACCGACGGCAGCGAAAAAATGTGCGACGAGTATGCAAATAAGGATTCAAGAATAAAAGTTATACATAAGAAAAACGGCGGGCTTGCCGACGCAAGAAACGCAGGTATTGACAAATCCGAGGGCGGATACTTGTTTTTTATCGACAGCGACGATACGATAGAGAAGGATTGTATAGAGGTTCTGTACGATCTTATTGTTTCGACCGATTCCGATATGTCGCTGGGCGAGGTTTATTACGTCGACGAAAACGATGAACCGATTGAAAAGCATAACAGAACGTCTCCGGTTGTCGATGAGGTTGTCACTCCGAGGGAGTATATTGAGAAGCTCATGCTTCCGACCTCGAATTTTTACTGTAACGCCTGCGGTAAGATATTTAAAAAATCGCTTTTTGATTCGGTTCGTTATCCTGTCGGACGTATTCATGAGGACGAGGCTGTAATTCACGAGTTAGCCTATAATTGCAGACGTATTGCGATAGTAAAGAGACATTTTTATCATTATTTCAAACGTGGAGAGGGCATTACCGCTCAGCCGTTTTCAAAGAAAAGCATTGACCGAAATCAGGCTTTTTATGAAAGATGTAAGTTTCTTTACGAGCACGGAATGGAGGATTTGGCGTGCGAATTTGCTTTTAAACAGCTCGAATTGTCCTATTTCCTTGTAAGAAAAACCGTAAGGCTCGGAATTTATGATAAAGAGATCGGCAGAAGGCTTACAAAATATTACAGATATGAGTATAGAATTTACAGAAAGTCAGCCCCCCTGTTAAAAACTGACAAAGGACTTTGGTTCATGCTTATATGGATGTCGGTTTCTGTTGATTCATATGCGAAATATTATAAAAAACACGGTGACAGAAGAGAGAAATAATTACTTAATTTTTTTGGGTATATTGTCTGTTTAACGGCAAAAAAGCGCATTTTAACGGTTATTATTTGAAATAAAAGCATAAAAAAAATCAGGTTTGCTGTGTTTGTGTTGAAATTATCCGCCGGATGTGATATACTCTAATTTGCGCTGTGCGCATGTGAATATTTAAATTTGAAAAATCAGGCAACGGATTGGTTTTGAGTTATAGAAATTAAGGAAGATTAATTTATGATTTTTTACTTTTTGCTGTTCGCCGTTTTATGTCTTTACAAAATCAAACTGAAACCGGACGAATCGGGCTATATGTCGGATTACATGTCTGTGGAAAAGACTACGGCAATAAAAGGAATTTTTATCATTATAGTATTTTTCTCGCATTTTAAAAACTATATTGATTTGGATTCGGCATGGTCGGGCGACGTAACTTTTTATAAGTATTTTTCATGGATAGGTCAGCGGATGGTTACGCTGTTCCTCTTTTATTCCGGATACGGAGTTATGGAGTCTATAAGCAAAAAAGGTCTGACGTATGTTAATTCGATTCCGAAAAGACGGCTTCTGCACGTGCTCGTCGAGTTCGATATTGCGGTTATCGTTTTCGCCGTTGTTCGCATGATTTTGGGTACTCCGTTCGCCGACGGAAAAATATTCGACATAAAACAGTTTGTTCTCTCGCTCGTCGGATGGGATTCGGTCGGCAACAGCAACTGGTACATATTCTCGATTCTCGTTGCGTATGCGGTGACGTTTATCGCGTTTGAGATTTTCAGAGGAAAGAAGTATCTTTCCGTGACGGGCGTTACCGTCCTTCTCGCCGTTTTTGTCGTGGTGCTGAGAATCTTTGATTTGAAACAGCCTTACTGGTACGATACGATAATGATTTATGCACTGGGCATGTGGTACTCACTGTTCAGACCGTATGTTGAGAAAATCGTTACGAGAAATCAGATATGGATTTCCCTGTTTGTTTTCTCGGTTCTCGTCTGCCTTTACTCGTTCAGATTTGCAAAGCAAAACTTTGTTTTATACGAACTGAGCATGGCGCTGTTTGTATGGACGGTTCTGCTGTTTACTATGAAGGTTTCGATATGCAATAAGCCTCTTGTATGGCTCGGCAAAAATCTTTTCCCGCTATATATTTTCCAAAGACTGCCGATGATAATTCTCGATCATTTCGGACTTTCCGATTTTAATATTTATTTATATTTCGCGGTTTGTTTTGCCGTAACGCTCGGTATCGCATGGCTGTTTTCGAAATTTTCGAAACTGCTGTGGACTCCGAGGGCAAAACGGACAAAAACCGAAAAAATTAAAGGCTGAAAGGTAAAGATACAATGAAAAGACAGAAAAATTCGGCTCTTGCAAAAAGACGTACCACTTCTACGGATCTTTTGATTCTCTTCTGCTCAATATTTATATTCGGTATAGTATTGTGCATCGTTTTGGCTGTTGCGTCAAAGGGAAGCTCATTCAGAGGAATGCTTTTCCATACCGGTGTTTACACCGACTGGTTCATGGATTTCTTTAACTCCATACGAGACTCGGCGGCTTCGAATGTTTACACGGAGAGAAACAGTATTTATCCTCCTCTTGCGGTTGCATTTTTCCGCTTTTTGGGCAGAATGATTCCGTATGCGGAGGTAGCTCTCGATCCGAGGGATAATTACGAAATGCAGAAAAGCCAGTCATGTATTATGATTTATCTTTTCTATACGCTGATAGTCGTTCTCGGAACGTACCGTTTGGTATATAAAAAGGCTTTTGACAAAAAATACGAAAGCGATTACGATAAGAGAACGAAAAGAATTGCGGCCGTTTTTTCATTTCTCACAATCTTCAGCTATCCTCTTATGTATTGTATGGAGCGAGGCAATATCGTTTCGCTTGCCGTTGCGTTTACGGTATTTTTTGTATTTTTCAAGGATTCCGAAAGTAAAGCCGTAAGAGAAATTTCTTATATCTGTCTTGCTCTTGCCGCGGGTCTTAAACTTTATCCCGCTATTTTCGGTCTGCTCCTTCTTTTTGATAAAAAATATAAAGAGGCAATCCGTCTCGTTGTTTACGGTATTCTCGCCGTTGTTATTCCGTTTATTCTCATAAGCACTATTCCCGCTCCCGTTCAGACGTCGCAGGAGCTTATCATCCAACAGCGTATTCATCTTTCCGAGGCGAATAAATACGGCGATCTTGACAGAGCCGAAGCGGCGAAAAAGGAAGCGGCTGCCGAAGACGCGGCTGAAAACGGAGAAGATACGGACAGTTCGTCTTCTTCGGATACTTCTTCGGCGGCTCTCGACAGCTTACAGAAAATCGCGGCGAGTCTTTTTAAATTCAGAAACCGAAAATCGGGCGGAATCAACTTCAGCTCGGTAAGTATACAAAATGTCGTGCTTGTTTACGGAAAGCTTGTAAATCTGTGCGAATATATACAAAAACTAAGGGATTATCATCCCGTGCTTGCGCCGATTGCTGACGCTTTGCATGACTTCTTTGTAATTGACAGCAGCAATGTCGCATTCTACACTATGATTGTGTATGAAGCGTGCGCGGTATTCGCACTCTTCTTTGTAAAAAAACTCTGGCAGAGGACGTTTATACTGAGTTATCTGTTCTTGAATATTCCTACTTTCTCAAGCTCGTATGTTTTATGGTTCATGATAATACCGCTTGTCCTTTTCCTGTTTGACAGGGATGAAAAATGCAGGTCGAAACTCGATGTTTTCATGACAGTTCTGTTCGCTCTGCTGTTTACGCCGATACCGACATTTATGTGGTACAGCGAGGGCTCCATATCGTTCTTCAGTTATGTCGCTCTTAAAATACCGTGGAACTCGAGAATTAACCACGTTATCGCAACTCCCGTATTCCAGATGATATTTACAATTCTCTTTGTTCAGGCTGTTAAGGAATGCATACGTATGATAAAGAACAGAAGAAATTTAAAGAAGGCCAAGGCAGACGGAATCGGAGAGGAGACTGCGGATAACGCCGAAATTTCCGGCGAAACCGAAATTGAACCTGAGGACGTACAGACAGAGGATTCCGTAAAAAACGAAGAGGCGGATGCTCTTGTTTCGGCGGGCACGGAGTGCAAGGGTGAAGTTTGATGATAAGTGTTATTATTCCTTTTTACAACGTCGAAAAATATATTGCCAAAACGCTTGACAGCGTAAAAAAACAGACCCTGAGCGACTGGGAGGTTATTCTTATTGACGACGGATCTACGGATAAGAGCGGAGAAATCTGCGATTCTTATTCGAGGGATGACAGTCGTTTCAGAGTTATACATAAAGAGCATGCCGGTGTTTCCGCCGCAAGAAATGCGGGACTTGACGAAGTACGCGGAGATTATATTTACTTTCTTGACGGCGATGACCTTATTTCGGAGAATTGCTTCGAGCTTTTATATAATGCCCTCATAAAAAACAGAGCGGACATGGCGCAGGGCAATTTTGCGTACGTAAACGACGATATGTCCGAGTACGAAATGCGTCATCCGTCGGATATGAAGGACTGTGTTATTACGGGTATTGACATGCTTCACCTGCTGAATACTAGGACGGGTTTTTTATATGTAATGTCTTGCAATAAATTATGCAAAAAGAGCATATTCGACGACATCCGATATCCGGAGGGTAAAATTCACGAGGATCATTTTGCCGCGCACCGCATTGCGTATAATTGCAAAAAAATTGCATGCATATCGGATAAAACGTATTTTTATGTAAAGCACGGCGGAAGCATTACAATGAAGAGATATGCTCCCGAAAATCTTACGAGAGAAGAAGCGGTTTACGACAGATGCAAATTCCTTCAGAGTAAAGGCCTCAACGATATTGCGGCAGAAACGGCGCTCGTTGCGATAAAGGTTGCACCGAGGGTTATTCAGAAATGCCTTACGAGAGGGTTCTACGACGAAGCCGTCGCAAGGAGACTCAACAGCTATTTCGTATATGAATACAGTCTTTGCCGTAATTTGATTCCCGCAAATAAATTTCATCTTAAAATAGTATTTGACTGGCTTACAAAGTCGCCCGATACATACGTTAAGTATTTGAAATTAAAATACCGTATTTTGCCTGAACCCAAAGAGTAATTTATACAGGAGATACAGATATGTCAGCAAAGAGCGATATTGTTGAAAAGATTCTCGAGGCGTACAAGGGTGCGCTTAAGCGTCTGCCGATAAAAAACACGATTGTATTTGAGAGCAATCCCGAATTTTCGTGCAATACTTATCCGGTATACAGATATCTAATCGATAAAAAACATATCGATGATAAGTATAAAATTGTCTGGCTTGTTGCCGATCCCGGAAAATATAAAAATTCCGCTTTTAAAAATACGGAGTTTCTGAAATACTGGGACTGCACCGATTCCGTTAAACAGAAACTTAAATATCATTATATAATGACCACGTCCAAAGCGCTGATATACTGCAACCGTCTTTTGGGCAAGAACAGAAACGATCAGTTTTCGTTCTGTCTTCAGCACGGTATGCCTCTCAAACGCTCAAACGGCAGTTACTGTATAAAGGACGACTGCGATTACTGTCTGTGTGTATCGCATTTCTTTGCCGATATTTTCAGCGAGGATTTCAAGGTAAGCCGGGATAAGATGGTTTTTATGGGGTTCCCGAGAACCGACTATCTTTATACGAACAGGGACGTAAGAGCCGAAATGGGTATTTCGGGCTATGACAAGGTTATAGTATGGCTGCCAACATACAGACAGCATACCGCCGCTTCGTCGAGAGGGTTTAATATCGAAACGACGAACACGGGCATTCCGACTATTAATACTGAGGATGAAATTAAAAAAGTTGATTCATATCTGAGAGAAAATAATATTCTTCTTATTTTGAAGCCTCATCCCGTTCAGAAAATCGATAAAAAAATTCAGGCGGGACTTACGAATTTCAAGATATTGACAAATGACGATCTTGACAAAAAAAATATACAGCTTTATGAGCTTCTCGGAAAGACGGACGCGCTTGTTACCGATTATTCGTCCGTATATTATGATTATCTGCTCACGGACAAGCCGATAGGACTTACCGTCGACGATTTTGAGGAGTATATAAAGGCGCGCGGATTTGTCTATGAAAACCCGCAGGATATCCTAAAGGGCGAGTATATAAACGATACCGACGAGCTTATAAAATTCTTTGAGGAAGTAAGGAACGGCATTGATCCTCGTCTTGAGGAGCGTACTGCTGTCAAGAATAAACTGCATGAGATTCACGACGGCTCAAGTGCGGAAAAAATCGGAGAATTTGTCATATCTCATATTTAAAAATTTAAGGGGTTATGTATGAAACCGTTGATTTCAGTTATCGTTCCCGTTTATAACGTGAAGGATTATCTTTCGCGCTGTGCGCAAAGCATATCGGAACAGACATACGATAATTTTGAACTGATACTCGTTGACGACGGTTCGTCGGACGGTTCGGGGGAGCTGTGCGACGCTCTTGCACAAAAGGACAGCCGTATAAAGGTTCTGCATAAAAAGAACGACGGCGTCGCCTATGCGAGAAATTCCGGACTTGATATCGCAAGAGGCGAATATGTCACGTTTGTCGACAGCGACGATTATGTTGACAGGGATTATATTGAATTTTTATATAATTTAATTGCGGACGGCGACTGCGAGATGTCAATGTGCGGATATTATAACGAGTATTCCGACGGCAGAATTGTCAACCCGTTCAAGGATGAGAATGAAGTGCATTTTTGTTCGGCGGCGTTTGCTTTAAGTGAGATTTTTTACGGAAATCTGTCCGCGTCGAGCTGCTGTAAAATGTATAAAAGAGAGATATTCGATAACATCAGATTTGAAAAATACACTCTCGGCGAGGATACATTTACTACATACAGAATTTTATTGAGTATAAAAAAGACGGCATATACGAGTATTCCGAAATATTATTATTTTTACCGTGCAGACAGCGCGACGCATATAACGTGCGATTATTACAGATTTTACGATTATGTAATGCTGTCCGATTCTCTTGCGTCACGCATTCCGAAAACGGATAAAAGACTTTATAATTCGTTTTGCAACAGATTTGTGGAGAATAATTTCTATGCGTATATGAAGCTTAGAAAATGCGATTTTGACTGCAAACATGAGCGGAATCACATTGCGAAAAACATCAGGCGTTACAGAATGCCTGTCATATTCGATAAGAACGCGCAGCGCAGGACAAGAATGGCGAGCGCGATATCTCTTTTCTCGATGTATGCGGTCGATACGGTTTATGATATCATGGAGAAAATTAATAAGTAAACAGATATTTTATGTAAAAGGCTGTCGATTCTGTTCGGCGGCTTTTTTGTGTTTGAGGAGGGTATTTTTGTTCCGCATTGTTTTCGCATTTTTAATCAATAAATAAGCGGCAATTATACTATCTGAATTGTTGTTTCTTTTTGTTGACTTGGTCATACAAAAATAATATAATATAAGTTGAATTTGCAAAAGAGGAGGGATGCTCATGAAGATAGGCATTGATCTCGGAAGCGCAAACATCAGGGCTTTTACCGAGAGCAAAAAAATTGTTTTTTCGTCGCCGTCGGCAGCCGCGTACGATTCGTATACGAAGAAGCCTGTCGCAATGGGCAGAGCCGCTCTGAACATGACGGGCAGAACGCCCGATTCGATTGAGATTATCAATCCCATCAGGGACGGCGTTATATATAATTACGACGCGGCTGTTCAGATGATTAAATTTTTTCTCGGTAAAATATCGGGAATGGGAATTTTAAAGGACGATATAATGGCGGCCGTTCCGTCGACTATGACCGAGCTTGAAAAAATGGCTGTTCTGGATGCATTCTCCGACGCGGGCGCAGGCAGAATATGCCTCATATCCGGCTCTATGGCGGCGGCTCTCGGCTCTGGTATCAGCATGAAGGAGCCGAGAGGCACGATGTTTGTCGACATCGGCGCGGGAAGTGTTGACGCGGCCGTGGTTACAATGGGCGATATCGCTGTGTCGGAGTCTGTTAAAACCGGTTCGGACGCCGTTACCGCCGATATTATTAAATACTTAAAAAGAGAAAGAGATATCGACGTCGGCTGGCTTACGGCTGACGATATCAAGAAAAAAATCGCCGGCGCAGTCAGAAGAAACGAGGCTGTTGCTCTTATAGCAAAGGGTAAAAATGCCATTTCTCAAACTCCGATAAGTTTTGAGATAACGTCGACGGAGATATATTTTGCCGTCAGGGACAGGGTTGACAGTCTGCTTGAATCCGTAAGAAAGGTTTTTTCCGTAACTCCTCCGGAGCTTACCGCCGATATTTTCGATACCGGCATTGTTCTGACGGGCGGAGGCGCGCTTCTGTACGGAATCGACGAATATATGGAAAAAAGCACGGGCGTTAAAACGACGATAGCCGACGACTGCGAAAACTGCGTTATCAGGGGAGTCGGAAACGCGCTTAAGGATTTGAAATATTTAAGAAAGAACGGTTATATATTTAAATCGGGCGAAACGGACTGATTATTCCCCGTTTTTTACCGTGTTATTATTATGAACAGATACGATAATTCATCAATTGAATCGATTTCGGGCGTCGTTGAGGGAGTTGTGTTCCGCAGCGGCTCCGATTCTTATACCGTAATTGAAGTATCGGTCAACGGCGAGCTTATAGCCTGCGTGGGAAGTCTGCCCGAAATTGCCCCGGGCGAAAAGGTTGAAATGTCGGGACGGTGGGGGGAACACAGGAAATTCGGCAGGCAGTTCAAAATAGAGAAATTTAAAAGAACCATGCCGGAAACATCGGCGCAGTTTTTAAAATATTTAGCGTCGGGAACGATTAAGGGTATAGGTCCGAAAACGGCGGGATATATAGTTGAGCGTTTCGGCGAGAGAACGTTTGAGGTTATAGAAAACGAACCCGAAAGACTTACGTTTATAAAAGGAATTTCAAAAGACAAGGCGAAAAAAATTTCGGCTGAATTTAAAAAACAGTACGCCGTCAGGACGGTTATTGTCGGACTCGAAAAATATGGGCTGTCAGCTTCGGAATGCGTTGAAACGTTCAAGCGTTTCGGCACAAATTCCGTCGAATTGATAAAGGAAAATCCGTACATACTCTGTCAGGCTCTGCGAAGCGTTGATTTTGAGCGTGCGGAAAATATTGCGCTGAAATTAGAAGAACAGCCGAAGCCGGTTCACAGAGTAAGAGCCGGAATCACGCACGTCGTAAGCCATAATTTATTAAACGGTCATACGTGTCTGCCAAAGGACAAGCTTTTAAATCCGTGCGCCGAGCTTTTATCCGTTTCGACGGACGATATTTCAGACGCGATAGACGAAATGATTGAAGAACGGATGCTGAGTTCATACAATATAAACGGCAGGGAATTTATTTTTATGCCCGAAATATACGCTTCGGAGCTTAATATTGCGCAAAGGCTCAGACTTCTTGCCCGTTTTGCTCCGAACGAGGAGAAGAAGATAGGTTCGGATATTAAAAAAATCGAAAAAGAGCTTGGAATAAAATATGCCGAAGCCCAGTCGGACGCTATCGAAAAAGCCGTACAGAACGGAATTTTTATCCTCACGGGAGGTCCCGGCACGGGTAAGACAACGACAGTCAAGGGTATTATAAAATACTTTGAGAGAAAAAATCTCGAAATTCTGCTTGCCGCTCCGACGGGCAGAGCCGCTAAAAGAATGAGCGAACTTACCGGGTATGAGGCTAAGACGATTCACCGCCTGCTTGAGGTTGAATGGGATGACAGCGACAAGGCCGTATTCAAACGAAATACATCCAATCCTCTGGGGGCGGACGTTATAATACTTGATGAGATTTCGATGGTCGACGTTACGTTGTTTTCGAGCTTTCTCGACGCCGTCAGATTCGGATGCCGCCTTATAATGGTCGGCGATTCCGATCAGCTCCCCGCCGTCGGTGCGGGAAACGTGCTTCTCGATATTATAAATTCCGGCGTTGTGGAGGTCGTAAGGCTTAATGAAATATTCAGACAGGCAAGACAAAGTCTTATAGTTATGAACGCGCATGCCGTTATTTCGGGCAATGAACCCGTATTGGACGATAAAACGAGCGACTTTTTCTTCATGGATCGTCCAGCTCCGGTTTCATGTGCGCAGACGGTTGCCGAGCTTTGCACCAAAAGACTGCCGAAGGCGTATAAATATTCTCCGTTTACCGATATTCAGGTACTGTGTCCGTCAAGAAAGGGCGACTGCGGAACGGTAAATTTGAACAGGAGACTTCAGGATATATTAAATCCCGCCTCCGAGGATAAGAAGCAATGTACGATAAACGGCCGTCTTTTCAGACAGGGCGATAAAATAATGCAGATTAAGAATAATTATGATATCACATGGACGAAATACGGCGAAGAGGGTATCGGAATTTTCAACGGCGATATGGGCATTATAAAAAAAATCGATTTAAAGGACAATATGCTCGAAATAGATTTCGACGACGGGAAAAATGTTAAATATCCCGTTGAATCATTGTCAGAACTCGAACTTGCCTACGCCGTCACCGTTCATAAGAGCCAGGGAAGCGAATATAATGCGGTTGTTATGCCGATTTGCGACGCTCCGCCGCAGCTGATGTACAGAAATCTTCTTTACACGGCTGTCACAAGGGCGAAAAAGCTTCTGATAATTGTCGGCAACCGTTCAAAGCTTCTTTCGATGGCGGCAAACGACAGGCAGAATAAACGCTATTCCGCGCTGTATGCCTTTCTAAAGGACGACGAAATAAGCGAGAACGCATTATATAAAATTAAATAGAGGCGAATATTATGCAGTATTCAAAAAAAGTCGACTTCCACAGTCATTTTCTTTCAAAAACATATTACGAATATCTCGATAAATACGAGGGCGAGCTTCCCGACGGTTTTCCGACTCCGAAATGGAGCGCAAAGTCCCATCTTGATTTAATGGATAAGCTCGGAATCGCGTTCGCTTTTTTGAGCGTTTCGTCGCCGAATCTCTCGGGGGCGGATAAGGAGACCGAGTGCGGGCTTGTGCGTAAAATAAATATTGAGGGCGCGGAAATTGTAAAAGAACATCCCGACAAATTCGGACTGTTCGCTTCTCTTCCGCTTCCGCATACGGACAGAGCCGAAATTGAGGCGAGGTTTGCGCATGACGAGCTTCACGCCGACGGATTCGGACTGTCAACGCACTACGCGGGCGTTTACCTCGGGGATAAAAGATACGACGGACTTATGAGCTATCTCGACTCGATAGGCGCGGTTATCGCTGTTCATCCCGTAAAGCCGTCCGCTCTGCCCAAGGGCGTTAACAGGGAAATTCCGATTCCCGCAATGGAGTTTTTCATGGACACGACGAGAACGTTTACGAATATGGTTATGAACGATATTTTTTCGAGGTTCCCGAATATTAAATGGATATTCCCGCATGCGGGTGCGTTTTTGAGCATTTTATCCGACAGAATGAGCGGATTTTCAATGCAGTTCAGAGATTCGCTCTCGACTAAAGCTCCGTTTGATTTTAAGGGCGATATGCGCCATGTCTATTTTGACGCCGCGGGATTTGCCGCCGAAAAACAGCTGAAAAACCTGCTCGGCGACGTTAAGAGCGAAAATATCGTATACGGCTCAGACGCTCCGTATACTCCCGACCCCGCGTGTATCGCGCAGACGGGCGCGCTCGAAAATATAGATTATATGGACGAGACTGACAAGGAGAATATGTTTACATTAAACGCTGTCAGACTCGTTCCGCGACTCGGCGAAATTCTTAATATTAAAACGCTTGGCAGTACAGTCTGTTACAGCGAAAACGAGCTGTCGGCAAAGGATAAGGCGAACAGAAATTTCAGAAAGATGGTTTCGAAAGTTTACAACGCCGTATTTACGGTAAAGAATAAAAAGGACAGAAAAGAAATCGAGAAGAAAGTGTACGCATTAAAATAAAAATGACAGACTGCCCGAATGTGAGCAGCCTGTGGATTTTAATAATTTTAATATTAGATGCCGGTTTCATTATAAAGCCTGTTGAGCTCGTTTGTAGCTTTTACGAATTTATACATATAAACAAACGGTCCGACGGCTATGAATAGTCCGAGGATAGACCACAGCCAGAATGTCGAGGCTCCGAAGTCGGTCTGAACGCCTCTGCGTCTTAACTCGTTTCCGATTCTGTTTGAAATATTGTGATTCCATACAAGAGACGCAATGCCTAAGGTCAGCGGAGTAATAATAAGAACAAGAAGTATGTAATTCATGCTCTTTTTGTTGTCGTATCTCGTGCAGATCGTATTTACGTCGTTTGTTATCGAATTATAAATAACAAGCGGGTAAATACCGAAGGTTATAAGTCCGAGCAGGAAAATTTTAATAAAGCTTCTGTCGGTTTCAAGATTTGCCCTTGGGATTGCGCCCTGAGGCGGCTGATTTTCGTTTTGATTTACATACGGCTGCTGTTGAATCTGATCCATGTGTTGTGCCTCCTGTTTAAGATTATGTGTAAGAAATGTCTTACATTGACAGTATAAGGGGCATTGTCTAAAAAAACAATACCCGAATGGGCAGTATTTAAAATATTTTCTTGACAAAAATTAATGCACATGCTAAAATTTTATAAACCGAATATCAAAGGCTGTGACGGAGAGGATTTTTCTTATTTTATCCGCAGAGAGCCGCCGTGTGGTGCAAGGCGGTGATGAATTTTAAAAATCGGTCGCTCCCAAGCCGGAGGGAAGAAAGCTTATTTGCAAGTAGAGCCCTTCCGTGACTGCTGCGTAAAGGCATAAGGCTTATATGAGCCTGAGTGACGTTGAAAAACGTAATTTGAGTGGTACCGCGGGTATTCCCGTCTCAAAGTTTTTGCTTTGGGACGGTTTTTTATTCGGAAAAATAATAGTACGGAGATGATATAATGTCCAAGGAGCTTGAAAAACAGTATAATCCGAAAAATGTCGAGGACAGAATTTATAAAACGTGGCTCGACAATAAGTATTTTCACGCTGTGAGAGATGAGAGCAAAAAGAGCTATACCATAGTTATTCCGCCCCCGAACATCACGGGTCAGCTTCACATGGGTCACGCTCTTGACAATACGCTTCAGGATATCCTTATAAGATATAAGAGAATGTCGGGCTTTGATACTCTTTGGGTTCCGGGTACGGATCACGCTTCCATTGCCACGGAGGCGAAGATAGTCGAGGCTATGAGAAAAGAGGGCATTACGAAAGAGGATATCGGACGCGAGAAATTCCTCGAACGGGCATGGGAATGGAAAAGACAGTACGGCGGCAGAATTGTCGAGCAGCTTAAAAAGCTCGGTTCGTCGTGCGACTGGGACAGAGAGAGATTTACCCTTGACGAGGGCTGCAGCAAGGCTGTTAAAGAGGTTTTCGTCCGTCTTTACGAAAAAGGACTTATCTACAGGGGCGAACGAATTGTTAACTGGTGTCCCAAGTGCCTTACCTCCATTTCAGACGCAGAGGTTGAGTATGAGGATCAGGCGGGTCACTTCTGGCATCTTCGTTATCCTCTTGCCGACGGCAGCGGTTATCTGGAGCTTGCAACGACAAGACCCGAAACCATGCTCGGCGATACGGCTGTCGCAGTTCATCCCGACGATGAGAGATATAAATCCCTTGTTGGCAAAACGCTTATTCTTCCCATTGTTCACAGGGAGATCCCGATTATCGCCGACGAATACGTAGAACCCGAGTTCGGAACGGGATGCGTTAAAATCACGCCTGCGCACGACCCGAACGACTTTGAGGTAGGATTAAGACATAACCTCGAGGTTATCGATACGTTTACTCCCGACGCTCATATTAAAGAGGGTTGGGGCAGATACTCCGGCATGGACAGATTCGAGGCAAGGAAGGCTATTGTCGAGGATCTCGAAAAAGAGGGTGCGCTCGTAAGAGTTGAGGATTATTCGCATAACGTAGGCACATGCTACAGATGTCATTCAAATATAGAGCCGAGAGTTTCAAAGCAGTGGTTTGTTAAAATGGAACCCCTTGCAAAGCCCGCCATTGAGGCTGTAAGAAGCGGAGAAACAAGATTTGTCCCGGAGCGGTTCGATAAGACTTATTATCACTGGATGGAAAATATAAAAGACTGGTGCATTTCCCGTCAGCTCTGGTGGGGACACAGGATTCCCGCATGGTACTGCGAGGACTGCGGTGAAATCAACGTTTCAAGGGAAACGCCCTGCAAATGTAAAAAATGCGGCGGCGACCGTCTTACTCAGGATCCCGATACTCTTGACACATGGTTTTCCTCCGCGCTCTGGCCGTTTTCAACGCTCGGCTGGCCGGACGATACTCCCGATTTAAGGCACTACTTCCCGACGGATACGCTTGTTACCGGTTATGATATAATATTCTTCTGGGTTGCGAGAATGATATTCTCCTCGTGTGAACAGATGGGCAAAGCTCCGTTTAATACTGTTCTTATTCACGGTCTTGTCAGAGACGCGCAGGGCAGAAAGATGTCAAAGTCTTTAGGCAACGGTATCGACCCGCTTGAGATTATAGATAAATACGGCGCGGACGCATTGAGATTTACTCTTGCAACGGGCAACAGCCCCGGAAACGATATGCGTTTCTCCGACGAAAAGGTAGAAGCAAGCCGTAACTTTGCAAATAAATTATGGAATGCGGCAAGATTCGTTCTTATGAATTTAAACGATGACGAGCCTGCTCCTCACGTTCCCGAAAACCTTTCGCTGGAGGACAAATGGATTCTTTCGAGATTCAACACTCTTGTAAAGGACGTTACCGACAATCTCGATAAATTCGAGCTCGGACTTGCCGTTCAGAAGCTCTATGACTTTATATGGGATATTCTCTGCGACTGGTATATAGAGCTTTGCAAGATAAGGCTTAATTCCGACGACGAAAAGGCGAAATCAACGGCAAAAGCCGTACTTGTTTACGTTATGTCGAATACGCTTAAGCTTCTCCATCCGTTTATGCCTTTCATAACGGAGGAAATATGGCAGACCCTGCCCCATGACGGCGATACAATTATGCTTTCGCCGTGGTGCAAATATGACGAAAAGCTTGCGTTTAAGAGCGAAGAGGCGCAGATGGAGTCGATTATGACCGCTGTCAGAGCCGTCAGAAACCGCCGTGCCGAAATGAACGTTGCACCTTCGAAGAAGGCGGAGGTATTTATAGAAACTGCAAAGCCGGAAATTTTTGAAGCCGGCGTCGCATTCTTCAAACGGCTGGCTTCCGCGTCCGATGTTAAAATATCCGACAGCTTTGATATTGACGGCACCGTAAGCATCGTTACGGCGGACGCGACGATAAAGCTTCCTCTTGCGGAGCTTGTCGATTTTGAAGCCGAAAGAGCAAGACTTAATAAGGAGCTTGCCGCAGCCGAAAAAGACCTTGCCTTTACGAATAATAAGCTTAACAATCAGGGCTTTATGTCAAAAGCCCCCGAAAAGGTTATTAACGAGATAAGGGAAAAAGCCGCCAAATATAACGAAAAAATTGCTTTGTTAAAAGAAAGCATCGCGAAATTAGGTTAAAAAACAATAATTTTGAGGGCTGTAAACGAAATTTTACAGTCCTCTTTTTTAAGGTGAGCGAAATGACAGAGAGTGAAAAATATTATCATTCATTATTGAGATTCGGGATGAAGCCGGGACTTGAACGCGTGAGCATGCTTTTAGAGAAACTCGGAAATCCGCAGGACAGACTTGAATTTATCCATACTGCCGGAACAAACGGCAAGGGTACGGTCTGTACGTTCGTTTCCTCCGTTTTAAGCTGTGCGGGTTATAAAACGGGACTTTATACGTCGCCGTACGTTATTGACTTCAGGGAAAGAATAAGAATCGACGGGGAGATGATACCGCCATGCGAGCTTGACTTTGTTACGAATATGGTAAAATCCGCCGTCGAAAAACTCGGAAACGAAGGAATTGTAATTACGGAATTTGAAGCCGTTACCGCCGCCGCGCTGCTTTACTTTGAAAAGGAGAAATGCGATATTGTCGTTTTGGAAACGGGACTCGGCGGAAGATTCGACGCAACAAACGTTATACAAAATCCCGTATGCTCTCTTATTACTTCAATTTCGCTCGACCACACGAAAATTCTCGGCGATACGACGGAAAAAATCGCATTTGAAAAGTGCGGGATTATAAAAAAAGACCGCCCTGCGGTAACATCCGTTTTGCAGGAGGAAAATGTAAAACGGGTTATCTGTGAGCAGTGTAAAATAAAAAATTCGCCTCTCTTTTTTTCCGATTTATCGAAATTTAAAATAATTTCGGAGGATATAACGGGAAGTACGGTCGAAAACGAAAACTTAAAATTTAAAATCCCGTTCTGCGGCCGTCATCAGCTTGACAATGCCGGAATAAGCTTAAAATGTATAGAAATTTTAAGAGAAAACGGATATAAAATAAGCGATGAAAATATAATTGACGGAATTGAAAAATCAAAAAATCCCGCTCGGTGCGAAATTATTTCATCGTCGCCTCTCGTGATTCTTGACGGATGTCACAACGATTCGTCGACAAGGGCGTTCTCCGAATGTCTCGGAAAATACCTTCCCGATATGAAAATTCATGCTCTGATGGGAATGATGGCTGATAAGGACTGCGAAACAGCAGTTAAAAATCTGTCGGAGCGATTTTATTCCCTTATATGCGTAACGCCGTCGAATCCGAGAGCCATGACAGGCGGAGAGCTTTGTAAAATCGGGCGCAAATATATAAAAAATACCGTTTCGTTCGATAACGAAACGGACGCTCTTGATGAATTGAAAAACAGAATCAAACCGGGCGAAGCCGGCGTTGTCTGCGGGTCTTTGTACCTTGCCGGGGACGTAAGGGAATATTTATACAGGATTTTTTGTTGAAAAAAAACGTAATATCGTATATAATGCTTATATAAGCATGAAAGGGCTGATTTTATAATGTTTTGTCCGAATTGTAATTTTATCATATCAAACGACGCAAAATTCTGTCCGAACTGCGGAGCGCGGATTAATACGAATACCTACGTTAATTCTCAGCCTTACGCGCCGTCCGGCGCGCCGAATCCCCGTGACTTCGGCTCAAACGGGAACAATAACGGTTCTCCGTCTGTCAACGGCGAACCGGCTTCCGACGGATATTCGCAGAATCCCTATTCGAATCGGAATAACGCGTCATCTTTTAATAATCGGAATACGCAGGACGGATATAATCCCGTCGGATATAATCCGACCGCCAATCCGAATATGTATAACAGGACGTACGCTCAGCCTGCCGCAAACGACAAGAGAAGCGTCGGATTCGGCATACTGTCGTTCCTGGTTCCGGTTCTCGGACTTGTATTGTACCTTATATGGAAGGATAAACTGCCCGAAAGGGCAAAGGGCTGCGGTATTGCCGCTTTGTTCGGCGTTGTATTCGCCGTGATACGTGCGATTCTGTATGCGTTCAGCGGAGATTTTAACGTATATTATAACGGTTCGGATGCGGTTGATGATTATATTGGCTTGTCCGCGCTTATTCTCTCATTGTTCTGAGTTTGTTCGCATTGATTCAGGATAGTTCGTATTTTGTCATATGCCTCGGTTTTGTTGCCGCAGAGCCGATATGCTATTATCAGATTCTGTTCCCTTTTTGACAGCGTAGACAGGAAACTGTCCTTTGACAGTTCACGGAAAAATTCTTCGGCGCTCATCTCCGGCTGGCACAGCGGTTTTCCGAATCTGTCCATGCCGAAAAACAACTGATCCATTGTGATGTTGTAAATCTTTGCGATTTTTTCAAGCTCTCTTGCCTCTGGCATAGTGCCGTCGGCTTCAAACGTAAAATAATCCTCTTCGCCGATTCTGAGCGCGAATGCAAGCTGACATGCGTCAAGCGCGTTGTATTTGCGAAGCAGTTTTATGTTTTCGTTTACCATCTTTTTTGAATAATCCTCCGTGCAAGATAAAATCCCCGCCGTACGCAGCGGCGGGGTCTTATTCGGCTTATTATTCCTCTATTCCGAGAAGCCAATTTACCGAAACGCCGAGCACGTCGGAAATCGCTATGAGTTCGAAGTCAAGAACGCTTCTCAGCTGCCCCTCAAGTTTTGAAAGGGCAGACGCATTCAGATCAATACCTCTGATCTGAAGCTGAGTGAGTAAGTCCTTCTGCTTCATCCCTATTGCTTTTCTTCTCTGCTCGACTCTTGCTCCGACAATATTTCTGTCGCCGAGAGCCTGTTTTCTGACACGCATGAGGTTACACCTCCATTAATAATGAACCTTGTAAAGTAAGTTTAACGGTCTTATTGCGTCCGCGCTTTTAAGACGATGTCGTTGTCCGTCACAGCCGTACTTTTGAAATTTAAAAAGTTCCGAGGCGGGCATGCCGGTGTCGCATATGCGACATGATTGTCACAATGATATTATTTTAGCACAAGTTTATTCATTTATATAAGCAATTAAGAATTAAAATGTTGAAAAATACTGATTTTATGATTTTTTTATTATAAAAAATCGATAAATTGTTAAAATCGAAATAAAAAAATTTAAAAAAAATTATTTCTTAAGACAGTGTTAATTTTTGTTTGATTATGTATTAATCTTATGCTACAATAATAAAAGAACAGGACAGTTGTTGTCAATGGTAATTTTTTTACATCTCTGAGGTGATATAAATTGATAAGAGATAAATATGAACTTATGACAGATTTTTATCAGTTCTCCATGGCAAACGGTTTTGTCGATAACGGTATTGACTCGACCGAGGTCTGGTTTGACATGTTTTTCAGGCCGAGCGATAAAATCGGCGGATTCTGCGTCATGGCGGGGCTTAAGGAGCTGTGCGAATATCTTGAAAACCTCAAATTCGACGATGATGATATCGCTTTTCTCAAAAGCAGGGGAATTTCCGATTCGCTTGCGGAGTATTTAAGAACGTTTAAATTCGAGTGCGACGTCTGGGCTGTTCCCGAGGGAACGCCGATATTCCCCGGAGAACCCGTCGTAAAGGTTCACGGCCCGATAATACAGGCGAGTTTTATAGAATCCATGGTTCTTTTAAGTATTAATCATCAGACGCTTATCGCCACCAAGGCAAACAGAGTTGTACGTGCGGCTCACGGCAGGGGCGTTGTGGAGTCGGGAACAAGACGCGCTCACGGCGCGGACGCCGCGATTAACGGCGCTCGGGCCGCATATATAGGCGGCTGCACGGCGACGACAAACGCGCTTGCGGCGGAGAAGTACTCGATTCCGCTTTACGAGGGTATGAGCCATACGTGGATTCAGATGTTTGATTCGGAGTATGAGGCTTTCTGTGCGTATGCTAAAGAAAATCCCGAAGGATGCGTGCTTCTCGTCGATACGTACGATACCGTAAATTCGGGTGTTCCGAATGCGATTAAAACGTTTAACGATATTCTTATTCCTATGGGCGTACGTCCTAAGGGAATAAGAATAGACAGCGGGGACCTTGCTTATCTTTCCAAGAAAATCAGGAAAATGCTTAATGAAGCGGGATTCCCCGACTGCGACATATACGCGTCAAATTCGCTTGATGAGCATATAATAATGGAAATGCTTCAGCACGGGGCTAAGATTGATGAATTTCTGGTCGGTGAGAGAATGATAACCTCCGCCGATTCGCCCGTATTCCCCGGAGTTTACAAGCTGTCGGCGATTAAGAAGAACGGTGAAATTATTCCCAAAATCAAAATAAGCGAAAACGTAGCAAAAATTACAACTCCGTATCCCAAAAAGCTGTGGAGGCTTTTCGATATGGAAACGGGAAAGGCAATCGCGGATCTTTTGACTCTTGAGGACGAGGATGTTTCAAAGATGAGCGAATATGAGCTTTTCGACCCGGATTACAGGTGGAAGAAAAAGACAGTTTCGGATTTCGTCGCAAGACAGCTTCTCGTTCAAGTCTACGAAAAGGGCAGACTTGTCTATAATTTTCCGCCGCTTGACGACGTTCGGACTTACTGCGCACAGCAGGTCGATACGCTTTGGGAGGAAGTGCTGAGATTCGAGTATCCGCATAATTATTATGTCGATCTTTCGGAAAAGCTTTGGAACGAAAAACAGAGACTTATCGCTTCCTGCCGCGACATAAACAACTGAACGCAACGACAAAGTCAACTAAAATGTCACGTTTATATTGACTAAACGTTCATATAGTGATAGAATAAGATGTTAAAAAATGCCGTAAATACAGGATCGGAGGAGAAAATATGTCCGTAGTTTCGATAGAAACCGCCGCAATTTCAAAGAGCAGGCTTAAAAAAGGCTTCAACGGAGACAGCATAAATCTTAACCGCAGAATTTCGTCAATCGATGAGATGAATACGGGTTACAGAGCAGCCGGAACGGTCAATCCGCCGTGCGTGTGCGCTGTCGTTTCGTCTGTCATAAAGGGTGTTTCGGCAGGTGCGGTTACAGCTTTCGACGATTATTCCCACAGAATTTATACTCAGAGAACGAATGCATACGAAGCGTTTAAAAAATACGCGGACGATATGACTTCCGTTTCAACGGAGTGCGGAGACGGCAATGTTTCAATAGCGTGCGTGTGTATTTTTTCCGACAGAATCCTTGTTTCGTCCGTCGGAAACGCAAAAATATTTTTCTGCAGCGCCGGCAAGGCTCAGCTTCTTTCGCACGACGGCGAATTTATGTTTACGGACCTTACCGAACTCGGCGCGGACGGAGGATACATAGCCGTTTTCGGTGCGGAATGCTCGGAGTTTGCGGATGAAAAGCTCGTTGAAAAAGCGGCGTTCGGCGGAAAAGATATAAAATCAGTCGGAAAATCCGCTTTTATAGCATTGAGCAAAAGGTCGCCCGACGCCGATATTACGGGAGTATTTTTTAAATTTACCGCCGATGATTCGGATGACGCGGATGAGTTTATTCCCGCGGTTTCGTCCGTCGGTGAAAATGAAAGCGGAGAAAATGACGTTACTCCCGACGCCGGTAATTCGGGTGTGAAGCCGGTTAAAGAAGAGCCGGAAATTAACGAAGAAAACGAAAGCGCGGTTTTCGTTTCGGATTCTTATGACGCGGATGAAGAATACGACGGCGGCGAAAACAAAAAGAAAAAGCCGGGCAATAAGCTTAAGACGCTTATACCGTTTATAATACTGCTCCTGCTTGTGGCTGGCGTAAGCGCGTATTTTACAGTGACAAAAGATAAGGATGACAAACCGACCGTTTCGGACGTTCCCTCGGAGGCTGTCAATGCGTCGATTGAGGATGACAGCGTTACAAAGCGCGATTCTTCTGCAACCGAAAAGGAGACGACGACCGCGCCGGAAACCACGACGAAGAAGGAGACGACGACTAAGAGAACGAGCGAAACAACGACGCGCAGAACTCAGAGTGAGAGAACGACCGAGAAACCGAGGTCGACAACGACAGAAAAGCCGACGGAAGCCGCCGCGGAAACGACGACCGAGAAGCCGACGGACGCTCCGGCCGAAACGACGACCGAGAGGCCGACGGACTCTCCCGCCGAAACGACGACCGAGAAGCCGACGGACGCTCCCGCAGAAACGACTGCCGCGCCGACGACAGAGGCTCCGACCGTTCCGACTACGAGAATTACCGACCAGGGCAATAACGAGAAGCCGGACGTATAATATATATAATTGAAAAAACAACTGAATAAATACATATATACATATATAAAGGTGATATATTTATGAGAAACTGTTCTGTAATCCTTGCCGCCGGACAGGGAACGAGGATGAAAACGACAAAGCCCAAGGCGATGACTCAGGTTCTTTTTAAGCCTATGCTCGACTGGGTTATAGGCGCGACTCGGAATGCGAATATTAAGGATATCTGCGTCGTTACGGGGCATGCCGCCGAGGACATAGAAAACCATCTGTCGGACGATATTTCGGTTGTCCGTCAGAGAGAGAGAAAGGGTACGGGTCATGCCGTTATGCAGGCGGCGGACTTTATAAAGGCTCATTCGGGCGGAAACGTTCTTATATTAAACGGCGACGCTCCGTTCATAGACTCGGATACCATTGCCATGGCTCTCGGTTATCACTGCGAAAACAATGCTTCGGCAACGGTTATATCCGCTCACGTTGACAATCCGTACGGTTACGGCAGAATAGTCAGAGACAGGAGCGGAGCTATAAAATCCATCGTCGAGCAGGCGAGCGCGGACGAAAAAACACAGCTTATAAACGAGGTAAATTCCGGCGCATACTGGTTCAACGCCGATATTCTCCTCGATACGTTAAATAAAATAACTCCCGACAACTCAAAGGGTGAATATTATCTCACGGACGCTATCGATATTATATTAAAATCGGGCAAAAAGGCATGCGCCTTCGCGGCTGAGAATCCTAACGCCGTACTCGGCGCGAATACGAGGGTTCAGCTAAATCAGTTAAACGAAATTGCCAGAAGGAATATACTTGAAAAGCTTATGCTTGACGGCGTTGATATCCCGTGCACGGACGGTATTATAATAGGACCGGACGTTGAAATTGACGGAGATACCGAGATTCTTCCGAATACAATAATAAGAGGAAACGTAAAAATCGGCTCAAACTGCGTTATAGGTCCCAATTCGTTTGTTGAAAACGCGGTTATAGGCTCGGGCGTAACGTTTAATAATTCACAGATAAGAAATGCCGAAATAAAGGACGGTGCGTCGATAGGACCGTTCGTTCAGATAAGACCGAATTCATTAATCGGAGACGGCGCGCATCTCGGTAACTTTGTCGAAGTTAAAAATTCGTCCGTCGGCAGCAATACCCACGTTTCGCACCTTACCTATGTCGGCGATTCGGATGTCGGCAGCGGCGTAAATTTCGGCTGCGGAGTTGTTACCGTAAACTTCAACGGAAAGGATAAGAACCGCTGTACGATTAAGGACGGCGCGTTTATCGGCTGCAATACAAACCTTATCGCTCCCGTGACGGTCGGAGAGTACGCATATACCGCGGCCGGTTCGACGATTACGGATGACGTTCCGGATAAATCGCTCGGTATCGGCAGGGCAAAGCAGGTTAACAAGGACGGCTGGGCGTCAAGAAAACAGCCGTACAGAAAGAAAATATAAAAGGTAATTACAGCAAATGGCTTTTTTTAAGAAAAAAAAAGAGGAAAGCTTTTCGTCTCCCGTTTTCGGCAAGGTTGAATATATAATAGCCGGACTTGGGAATCCCGGCAAACAGTATGAGTTTTCACGTCATAACGCCGGATTTCTTTGTCTTGACATTTTGTCGAACAGATATTCATTCAGAACCGACAGAATTAAATTTAACGCTCTGTGCGCCGACGTTATGATAAGCTCAAAACGCTGTCTTGTAATGCGTCCGCAGACATATATGAATCTGAGCGGAGACGCGGTAAAAGCCGCCGCGGATTTCTATAAAATACCGAGCGAACGGGTTATCATAATTTATGACGATATCGATCTGCCCGTCGGCGCTCTCCGTATTAGGCGCAAGGGTTCTGCGGGCGGACATAACGGAATAAAAAGTATAATTTCAAGACTCGGAACGGATGAGTTTCCGAGACTTAAAATAGGTGTGGGCGCAAAGCCCGATCCCGATTACGATTTGAAGGATTATGTGCTCGGAACGTTTTCCAAAGCGGATCGGGAGATTTTAAAGACTGTCATGGCAAAAGCGTGCGACGGAGTTGAAACCATAATTTCCGCCGGGGTGGATAAGGCTATGGCAGAGTGTCAGATATCAAAAAAACAATAATTTATTGTCGATAATTTATTGTTTATACGGTTTTATCGGAAATTCCGTTTGTTCGGGATTTCCGACATTGCGGTTTAAGGAGTTTTTATGTCGTCATTTTCCGATTTGCTAAAATCAAACAGCGAGTATAAGGAGATTCTTTCGTGCGTTAAAAAGGGTCGGCTTCCCATGGGCGTTCTCGGAGTCAGTCAGACTCCGAAGGCGCATATCGTTCATTCCCTGTGCTCCGATACGGGCAAAAAGGCGTTGATTATTACCGCCGACGAGGCGTCCGCGGTCAGGTTCGGCGGGGATATGGAAACTATGGGTTCAAGATGTCTGATGTATCCTGCAAGGGATTTTAATTATCGTCCTGCCGACAGCCGCTCAAGGGAGTATGAGCGCAAAAGGCTCGGAGTTCTCGAAAATATAATAAACGGCGAGTATGACGCGGTTGTCTGTTCCGTCGAGGCGGCAATGCAGCTGACTGTTCCGCGTGCGGTGCTCAGAAAAAAATCGGCTGATATAACCCTCGACAGCGAGATTTCGCCTGAAAGCGTCGTTGACGCTCTTATTTCGGCGGGATATGTGCGCGCCGATATGGTAGAGGGAAAAGGACAGTTTGCCCGCCGGGGCGCGATTGTCGATATGTTTCCGCCCGACTGCGATTATCCCGTGAGAATCGAATTTTGGGGCGACAGCGTCGACTCCATGGCGTATTTTGACTCGATAAGCCAGCGTCGCAGAGAAAACGTCGACAGAATAAATATTACCCCCGCGTCGGAGGTAATATTTGATTCCGATGAAATTCTGAGCGATAAAATTAAAAAGCTTGCCTCGTCTTTGAGAGGAAAAAATATAACGAATGTCAGAGAGAGCCTGCTTGCGGACGCGGATAAACTTGATTCAAACGTACGAATCGGCTGTACGGACAGATATCTTCCCCTGGCGTATGAAAATCCCGAAACTGTTTTCGACTACTGTGAAAACGATATGCTTTTTATCTGCGAAACCTCCGGCGTAAAGGAACGAAGTCTGAATATTCAGAAGCTTTCCAATGAGGACATCAAAATGATGTTCGAGGACGGAGTGCTGTGCAGGGGGCTTGACAGGTTCTTCATCAGTTCTAATGATGTCATTTCAATGTATGAAAAACGCGGCGCTGTCTATCTTGACAATTTTGCACGCGGAAGCTTCGATACTCCGGTAAAGGAGCTTATTAACATGAACGTCAGGCAGTCATCGTCCTGGGAGGGATCGCTGAAGGTTCTGCTTGACGATATCCGCCCCGATATTCAGAGAGGGTACAGAGTAATAATTCTTGCAGGCACGGAAAGGGCGGCGCAATCTCTTGCCGGGGATATTGCCGACGAGGGCGTTGACTGCATAAGCTATCCCGCAGCCCCGTCGTCATTCCTTCACAAGAACGTAAATATAATTCCCGGCGCTCTGAGCGGCGGTATGGATTATCCGGGAGATAAAATAAAAATAATAACCCGCAGCAGATACAAGGCCGGCTCGGGAGCTAAAAAATATTCTTCAAACAGGAAACGGAAAAATGCGGATTCCCTCCACTCGATAGAGGAGCTTCACAAGGGCGATTACGTTGTTCACAGCATTCACGGTATCGGAGTTTTCGACGGGATTGTGAATATGGACGTCGGAGGAGTTTCAAAGGATTATATCAAAATCAAATATATGGGCGCGGACGTTTTGTACGTTCCCGTAACGCAGCTTGATCTTGTTTCGAAATACATAGGTCCGCATGAGGAAAACGGCAAGCCGATGAAGCTTAACAGGCTCGGGACAAAGGACTGGGAGAAAACGAAAACGAGAGTCCGCGCCGCCGTCAGAGATATGGCGAAGGAGCTGTTGCAGCTTTACGCGAAGCGCAGGAACACAAAGGGACATGAATTTTCTCCCGATATCGATATGCAGAGCGACTTTGAACGCCGTTTTGAATTTGACGAAACCGACGATCAGTTAAGATGCATAAGCGAAATAAAATCGGATATGGAAAAGCCCTATCCCATGGACAGACTGCTGTGCGGAGATGTAGGATTCGGAAAAACGGAGGTTGCGTTGAGAGCCGCTTTTAAATGCGCCGCCGACGGCATGCAGTGCGCCGTTCTCGTTCCGACGACAATACTTGCTTTTCAGCATTATTCGACGTTGTTAAGACGCTTTGAGGGATTCCCGATTAACATCGATATGCTTTCCCGTTTCAGAACGGCGAAGGAAATTTCAAATACAATCAAACGCGTTAAACGCGGAGAAATCGATATTATCGTAGGTACTCACCGTCTTATTTCAAAGGATGTCGAATTTAAGAATCTGGGGCTTGTAATTATAGACGAGGAACAGCGTTTCGGAGTGGCGCAGAAGGAAAAACTGAAAACAGCGTTCCCCGGTGTGGATGTGCTTACATTATCCGCAACGCCCATACCGAGAACTCTTAACATGGCTATGACCGGCATACGCGACATGTCCGTAATAGAGGAGGCGCCGCTCGACCGTTCGCCCGTGCAGACCTACGTGCTTGAACACGATATGGGCATACTCTCCGAGGCGATTCAAAAGGAAATGCGCAGAGGCGGACAGGTGTATTATCTTCACAACAGGGTAGAGGATATAGAGGAAACCGCCGCTCAAATTCATAAGTATGTTCCCGAAGCGAGAATAGGAATCGCGCATGGTAAAATGGCTGAAAACCAGCTGTCAGAGGTGTGGAGACAGCTTCTTGAAAACGAAATTGACATTCTTGTTTGCACGACGATTATAGAAACGGGCGTGGACGTGCCCAATTGCAATACTTTGATAATCGACAATGCCGACAGAATGGGTCTTTCTCAGCTTCATCAGATAAGGGGCAGAGTGGGCAGGTCATCGAGAAGAGCGTTTGCATATCTTACGTTCGTTAAAGGTAAGGAGCTTACCGAGATTGCGTCAAGACGGCTTGAAGCCATAAGGGAATACACGGAGTTCGGTTCCGGATTTAAAATTGCAATGAAGGATCTCGAAATAAGAGGCGCGGGAAGCATTCTCGGAGCGCAGCAGCACGGACATCTCGAAGCTGTCGGATACGATATGTATCTGCAGCTTCTCTCTGAGGCTGTCGAGGGCGAGCAGACCAACTCCGAGCCTGTTGAAAAAAAGGAATGCCTCATAGATGTACGCATAGACGCGCATATTCCCGAAAAATATATAGACTCCGTTCCGCAGAGACTTTCGGCGTACAGACGTATAGCTCAAATCCGTGACGACGAAACGGCTTCGGACGTTATCGATGAATTTATAGACCGTTACGGCGAACCGCCCGAATGCGTCAGGGGACTTGTGAGAATTGCGCTTATAAGAAACAGCGCGGTTCAAAACGGATTTTATGAGATAAAACAGAACGGCGGCAATCTTCTGCTGTATACAAACAGTATAAACATGGATATCGTCAAAAAGCTTGCGTCGGCGATGAGGGGCAGAGTTCTCGTTTCCGCCGCGAATAAGCCGTATATAAGCGTGAAAATTCCCGTAGGGCAAAGCCCCGCCGTTGTATTGTCGGAAATATTCAAAATATTGGATTGAAATTTAGAATAATCTTACTTTGACAAAGCCGTATGGCTGTGTTATTATAGATTGGGACAATTGTTTAATTTTATTTGCTCCGTAACGCATGAAATCTGCGGCATCTTCGGAGTACTTCGGTGAAAGGTGCGTTGTGCGCTATGAAAAAAACATCAAGGAAAATTATCTGCGTAACGCTGTGCATTTTGCTCTGCGTTTTGTCCGTCATACCCGCTTTTGCTTCGAGCGGGCTGAGTATTGCCGATATTATAAAAGGCGCGATATCGTCGGAGGGCGGAAATACTTCCGGCTCGGGCGACGATATGAGCGAAATGATAAGTCAGATGATAACCGGCGGAAGCTTCGGAGATATTAATATTGCCGAAATCTTTGCAAAAAAGCTTGACGAAGAGATAAACAAGGAATCTCCCGCCGAACAGCTTATCGGTAAGATAATGGATAATATCAAAAACGGAGTCACCGACGACGGAAGCGACGATCCCGCCGTTGAGGTTGACGAGGAGTCTCTTAATTATGCCGTTGAGCTTTTTAATCTTACGGTAAACCGTATTAAGCAGGAAAAGCCGTATCTCGTCAAGAGCGAAAATTCCGGACTGAGCCAGACTGCGCAGCAGGACATTGAGGCTCAGTGGATGCCGATACTCAGCGCGATTGCTTCGTCCGCTGTCAAGGATACGAGTATGATTCCCGCAGTTATCGGTTCCATGAGCGATGAAACCGCGGTTGCAACGAAGCTTCCCAACGGCGTAAGCCATGATAACGACATGCCGTTGAGCGGAACTCCGTACGTTTCGACGATAAAGGCCGAGCAGGTTAAGAATTTTTCCATGACAATACACAGAAGCGGCGCGTACTCGATACGTCTTGATCTTCCGACAGTCTATGGTTCGCCCGTAGGAACGGGTTACGACGCGCTGTATGACGTTACCGATATTTCCACGCTTAAGGTTAATCTTATCCCCGGTCTTTCAATGGAAACGCCTGTGTTTATTAAATATATAAACAGCTATGCCGAGGTTAACGTAAACAGAAAGGGCAATATTTCCGGATACAGGATTCATCTTGAATGCACGGCGTCTCTTGCGGACGAAAACGGAAACAGCCCCATCGGTCTTAAGCCGGAGATAACGAGCGCGTTTGACTTTGAGGAAAAAGGGCTTATCTATGTTATCGAGGAGACGTATTCCGGTTTTAACTGGGATCCGAGAAAAATGGGCGATGTGAATAACGACAACAGAGTCACCGCCGCGGACGCGAGACTTGTTCTCAGAGCCGCCGCGAAAATCGATAAGCTTGACGAAACGGACAGCGATTATGCGGATATAGACAGAAACGGAGAAATAACTCCCGCCGACGCGAGAAGGATTCTCAGAGCTGCGTCCATGGTGGAAACGCTTCCCGATACTTCGGACGTTATGACGATTGATACGACCGTTAAGGATAAGAATCAGACGGCGGTGGATAATCTGCTTATAATTATTCTTGCCGCAGAGGCTGAGAAGCAGAGCAGTCAGGCGGAAGAGCCGTTAAGCGAAGAGACGACCGGCGCAAAGGTTGATCCCGCTTCAAAGGATGAGACAACCACGAAAAAGAGTTATGCCGAAGATATAAACAACGGCGCTCAGTTTATAGGTGATATGATAAACGGTTTGTTGAAAAAATAATATTAATTAATTTGTAAGCTTATCCCGCGGCGGCGATGTCTCCGCCGCGGGATATTTCAATATATCGATTATTCTGGAAATTTTTTATAAGTTTGGTGAGGTTATATGGGTAAAGCCGGAGAAAAGCTTAAAGATATTCTCGGCATTGAGGGCGGATATGAAGATACGATTAAACCGGCTTTGAATTATACGTCCGCAAGCATAATGCTCGGGGGAGCGGGATATCCGATAAGTCAGTTTCATTCGCAGTATTTATTCTGGGTTGAAAAGCTGTCGCAGTCGAATATCGGTAAAATTTCATTGATAAACGGTTTATGGGACGCGTTCAACGACCCTGTTATGGGTATTATTTCCGACCGAACGAGATCAAAACACGGCAGACACCGTCCGTATCTGCTTATGGCCGCGCTTCCGTTCTCAATCGGATATTTTATGCGCTGGTTTTCGTTCGGAATTTCCGGTTCAACAGCTGAAAATTCGACAGCCGTATTTTTATGGTATCTGCTTGCCGCCGTTGTTTACTCGACTTCGTATACGATAGCGAGCATACCGTATACGTCAATGCTGCCGAGCGTTGCGCCGACATACTTTTTAAGAACGCAGTATAAAACGGTCGAATATATAATGAATTCCGTCGGACAGGTTTCGTCATATCTTTTTACTTCTCTTGTTCTGAGCAATTTTAATGTAAAAACAATGCTGTCGGCGCTGCCCGACCCGTCGCCTGCGGACAGAAGCAAGTATATGCTTGTGGGAATAGTTCTTTCCGTCTGGTTTTTCTGGCCTCTTATTCACTGTTACAGACATACGAGCGAACCGTCCTCCCTGGACGCTCACAACGAGCCGTTCAGCATGAAATATCTCATGAATGAATATAAGCTTATATTTTCCAATAAGTCGTTCAGGCAGTATTTTGCAATATCTCTTTTCTACACGCTCAGCCGTCAGTTTTATCTCAATTCCAACGCGTACTTTATGAGAAGCGTTGCGGGAAAATATGAAATTTTTATTGCCATGAATATGGTTTCCGGTGTTGCGGAGGCTCTCGGCACTCCGGTCAATTATATGCTTGTAAAGAACAAGGGAAAAACGTTCTGCGGAAAATTATTGGGTCCGTTAATGATTATCGGCTTGCTTCTTAACAGAATGATAGATCAAAACACGTCGAACTCGGCGGCAACGGTTATTCTTGCATTGTCATCGATTCTTTATAATTTCGGATTTTCCGGTCCCGGTTTCGTCGGAGATAATATTCAGCCGGATGTTATAGACGCCGACGAACTTATTACGGGAAGACGGCGCGAGGGCGTCGTAGGTACGTTCAAGTCTTTGTTCAGCAAGACGGTTACGAGCTTTGCAAGCTACTTTATAGGCAAGAGCCTTGATTTGTTCGGCTATCATTCGGATATGCCGTCGCCCGCCGACCAGACCGCAAAATCGCTGTTCGGTTTAAGGCTTAATGCGATTTATATGCCGGTCATATGCGCATTTATGTCCCTTTTCTCAATATTTAAATACGCTATGACGAAGAAGGATCATGAGCTTATAAGACGTATCGCCGCCGAGCGCAGGGAGAAAGGCTTTGTCGAAAATATCACAGACACGGAAAAAATCCGCATAGAGAAAATAACCGGCATAAAGTGGGATAACATGTGGATTGGCTCGAGAGAGGAAGTCAAAATTTAAAAATATAAGCTCCCAAATTAAATACGGGCATACAATGTATTGAGGTACAGTCAGCGGAGGTGTATCTCAGGCGGGTATGCCCTTTTGCTTTGCCCCGAAGAATAACCTGCGATTCATCCGCATTATATATACGCCGCCGTGCCGAAGCGGACAGAAACCGGTACGGCGGTTTTTGCCGAAACAAGATACGTTTTTCTTTTTGTTTTCCGTTTTTTTTCTCAAGACAAATGTGACGCAAATTGTGTTGCAATTGTTATCAAAAAAGCGTATAATTTAAATGAAGGTGATTTTTATGGCTTTTGAAAAAACAGATATAAGAAGCATAGACTTTAATCCCGTGAAAATGTTTGCGGACAACTGGGCGCTGCTTAGCTGTAAAAACGGGGATAAATATAATTCGATGACCGTTTCCTGGGGCGCGCTCGGCGAGCTTTGGGGAAAGGACGTTGCAATATGCTTTGTAAGACCGCAGAGATATACGTATGAGTTCACGGAGAGAGGCGAATATTTTTCCCTCAGCTTCTTTAAATCCGACCGCAAAAAGGAATTGAGTGTTTTCGGACGAAAGAGCGGAAGAGATACCGATAAGTATAAGGAAACGGGCTTTACTCCGGTGGTTGACGGCGAATTTGAATATTGCGGCGAGGCTGATTTTGTGTTTCTTTGCAGAAAAATTGCGTTTCAGGATATGAACCCGGACGGATTTATAGACGGAAGCATTGAAAATAATTATGCGGATAATGATTATCACAGAACATATGTCGGCGAAATTCTCTCCGTGCTTAAAAAGGTGTAATGCGATTTGAGAGCGGTTTTTTTGTCCGCGTTTTTACGGCATGAGAAAATGAAAAACTTTTTTAAAAAAAATTAAAAAAAGTGTTGACAAATCAATTTTTTGTGATATAATAAGTCGTGTTCTCAGGGGAAACGCCTTGAGATGAAATGAATAAGGCGGTGTTTATGACGCTGAGGTTCCACCTGTTCCCATCCCGAACACAGTAGTTAAGCTCAGTAGTGCCGAAGATACTTGGCGGGCAGCTGCCCGGGAAAATAGGACGATGCCGTCACAAAAAGATCACTCTTTGAGTGGTCTTTTTTCTTTAATTTTAATTCTTTGTGTTGTATTTGTTTTTAAAATATAGTAAAATACAATTAAGTTTACTTAAATTCATTATTTGGTTCGGTAAATATGAAGGATAATCATTTTATAAAGAGAAAAAAAGAAAAGAAAGAATCTGTCCGCGTTTCAAAATCTCCGAGAGTTTCGCGTTCGAGAGGGTACTACGGCTTTTCTTCCGATTTTCCGGGTGAGGCGGACGAAAAAGGGTTCAGAAACAATACGGGCGTTAAAACGACCGCGGAGACGAAAAAACGCGACCGTAAATTTTTCGCGCTGCTGTTTGTATGCGTTTTTGCGCTGTCGTTCGTTTTGTTTTATACGGGATTTTCCGTTTCACGTCTTCCCGCCGCGGATATAACGAACGCTGACGGCGAAACGGTTTCCGATTCCGATTTCGACATGAACGGCAGGAGCGTGTTTATCTCGTACGATAATTTGTATTCGGAGGATATCGACAAGCTTTGCGCTTCTCTTAAGGAGAAAGGCGTTACGGGTGTCATTATCGACGTAAAAGACCCGTCGGGATATCTTGCGTTCAGACCGTCCGACATAACGCGTCTGACGTCCGGCGCGCTCAAATATGTAACAGACGATTTCGGTTCTGCGGTGCGTAAATTCGATGAAAATTCAATAAGCGTTTCCGCCTTGTTCAGCTGTTATGCCGATACGTTTGCGTCGAGCTATCTTTCGGACTATTCGGTCAGAACTTCTGCCGATACCGATGAGGACGGAAACAGAACCGGCGCGCTTTGGTATAACGATACATCCGACAGCTACGCATGGCTCGACCCGTTTGTCGACGGGGTTGACGAATATCTTGATTCAATGATATCATATGTTGCCGACGCGGGAGTTCACGAAATTATATTAAGCGGAGTAAGCGTTCCCGTATGTTCCAATTTTGATTCGGCGGTATTTTCGGACGGCAGCGATATGAACGCCGTCAACGAGAGGATGGCTTTGTTCGTTAAAAATACGATTGATAAATATTCGTCAAAAACCGCAGTGTCTGTTTTTGTAAGTCTTGCCTCCGTGCTTTCGACGCCTCCCGCAGGCGGTTATCTGCTTAATGAAAAATGCGCGTGCGTTTATGTTGATATGAGATTGTCAAAGCAGCCCGATAACATGAAAATAGATTCGGAAACGTTTGAAAAGCCGTCGGAAAAGCCGTATATGTTTATCTCGAATGCGGCATATGCCTGCGGAAGCGTTATAGCAAAAAGCACGGGCGGAGCAAAAATGGTTCCGCTGATAGAATCAAGCGAGATTTCCGGCGAACAGTCAGCCGCGCTTACGTCTCATGAAATAAATTATTTCGCATTATACAGTGCGGATTCGGATTACAAATAAGGGGTGTGAACTTTGGGTAAGAAGAAAATCAGCGTTCGGGAAGAAAAAGACAATACAATGACCCTTGACGAGCTTGTTGCGCTTTTGACTCTCGATGAAAAAATATCGCTCGTTTCGGGCAAGGATTTCTGGAGGACGGTCAATATTGACAGGCTTCATATTCCGTCGATAATGCTAAGCGACGGACCGCACGGACTGCGCAAACAGCCCGACGGAGGAGATCATCTCGGCGTAAGCAAGTCGATTACCGCCGTATGCTTCCCCGCCGCGAGCGCATTGGCGGCGTCGTTTGACAAAAAATTGGTGTACGAAACGGGCAGAACGCTCGGCGAGGAATGTCAGGCGGAGGATATCGCCGTACTGTTAGGTCCTGCGGTTAATATCAAGCGTTCTCCTCTGGGCGGACGAAATTTCGAGTATTTTTCCGAGGATCCCTATCTTACCGGAGAGCTTGCGTCTTCGTATATCGACGGCGTACAATCGACGGGTACGGGTACGTCGCTGAAGCATTTTGCCGTCAATAATCAGGAAAAACGCCGTATGACGGTAAGCGCCGAGACTGACGAGCGCACTCTCAGGGAAATATATTTAAAAGGCTTTGAAACCGCAGTTAAGAGAAGCAATCCGCGTTCGGTTATGTGTTCGTACAACAGAGTCAACGGCGAACAGATTTCCGAATCAAATCTGTTCCTGACCGATATACTCAGAAACGAATGGGGATATAAAGGCTTTGTCGTTTCCGACTGGGGCGCCGTAAAGGACAGAAGCAAGGGACTTAAGGCCGGTCTTGATCTTGAAATGCCGGCAAGCTTCGGCATCGGAGAACGTAATATAAGAAAAGCGTTAAAAGAAGGCTCAATCGAGGAGTCTGACCTTGATAAATCGTGCAGGAGAATATTAAACGCCGTATTTAAATATAAGCAGAACAGACAGAACTTTGAATTTGACAGAGAGGCTCATCACGAGATAGCTAAAAAAATCGCGCTCAACACTGCGGTTCTTCTTAAAAACGATAATTCCGTTCTGCCTCTCAATGAGAAAAAAACGACCGCGTTTATAGGCGAATTTGCCGAAAAACCGCGTTATCAGGGCGGCGGAAGTTCTCATATAAGATCATATAGGGTCAGCGGAATTATCGACAGCGTCAAGGATAATCCGAGGGTTAAATATGCACGCGGATTTGACTGTACATCCGATAAAATCGATGAAAATCTGATAAAAGAGGCCGTCGTGCTTGCCGCCGACTGCGATACGGCGGTTATATTCGCCGGACTTCCCGACAGCTATGAGTCGGAAGGCTTTGACAGAAAGCATATGAGATTGCCCGAAAATCAGAACAGGCTTATAAAAGAAGTATGCGGCGTGCAGAAAAACGTTGTCGTCGTGCTTCACAACGGTTCTCCCGTCGAAATGCCGTGGATAGATTCCGTGTCGTCCGTGCTTGAGTGTTATCTCGGCGGCGAGGCTGTCGGCGAAGCTCAGTACGATTTGCTTTTCGGCAGGGTTGCCCCGTCGGGCAAGCTTCCCGAAACGTTTCCGCTGAGACTTGCGGATTCGCCGTGCTACGAGTATTTTCCGGGTACTGCCGACACGTCCGAGTATAGGGAGAGTATCTACGTCGGATACAGATATTATTCGACTTTTTCAAAAAAGGTTCTTTTCCCGTTCGGTCACGGACTGTCGTATACAAAATTCAAGTATTCCGATATAAAAACGGACAATAAAAATATATTTGAAAATCACGGTGCAAACGTCAGCGTTACAATTACCAATATCGGTTCATGTCCCGGAGCGGAGGCCGTGCAGCTTTATGTAAGCCCGCTTGACAGACAGGTATTTTCAAGCCGTATCGAGCTTAAGGGATTTGAAAAGGTATTCCTTGACCCCGGAGAGAGCAGGAGCGTAACGTTCCGTCTTACCCCCGATGATTTTTCATATTACAACGTAAACGAGAAATCGTTTGTCTGCCAGAACGGAAGCTACGATATTTTAATAGGTTCTTCCAGCGAGGATATACGTCTGCGCGACAGATTTATTTTAAGCGGATTTAAAAACTGTGACAGTCCGTATTCAAACGAGATAAATAAAATTTATTCTTCTCCCGGCGTATCCTCTCTTACGCACGGCGACTTTGAATCTCTCACGGGAAGAAAAATCGAAACCGATATTCCTTCTCTGCCCCTTACGATTAATAATTCGATAGGCGACGCTCTCGGCACGCCCCATGCGGACAGAATAGAGGCTGTTGTAAAGCTTTTCGCACCCGTCGTCGGAGGAAAAAACGATTCGGAAATGATTGTTTCCGGCGCAATGGAAATGCCGATTCGTTCGCTTGTTGCAATGAGCGGAGGTATGTTTAATGAGAAAATGGGCGAAGCGATAGTCGATTTTCTTAACGGTAAAAAGCTTGCGCCGTGTCTTGCAAAGCTTGTTTCGGCAAAATTCAGCGTGGGAAAGGTCGACAGCGATGAAAAATAAAAAAAGCATTATAATTCTTGTCATAGTCATTATTTTAGGTATTGCGGCGGGATTGATTATAAACAGGTTTCGTTCTCCGACCGAAGATAATGAGCCTACCGGCGAACCGACGAGCAAGACCGCATGGGAAAACGGCATGGAGGATAATATCCCCATTGTAAACGGCTCCGGTTTTAAGGGTTACAGTGAAAATGTAAAAAACAGCTATACATCGGTTAAGTTTGACGATGGCGTTATTTCAATCGACTCCGAGGCGTTCAGAAACTGCGCGTCTCTTTCCGAAATTATAATACCCGATACCGTTACATCAATCGGAGATTTTGCGTTTTCCGGCTGTTCGGGACTTACAAAGGTCGTAATTCCCGACTCCGTTACATCTATAGGCAGGTATGCTTTTTCCGACTGCATTTCTCTGTCGGACGCAAAGCTCCCTTCAAAGCTTACGATTCTTGACGAAAGCGCATTTTCGTGCTGTATATCGCTTAAGGACGTAACGGTTCCGTCTACGCTTAAAATCGTAGGGGACAGCGCATTTGCTCAGTGCGGTATTGAAAATCTCGTCATAGAGGACGGAGTGGAAAAAATTGATCCGAACGCGTTTGCGTATACGAGTATAAAATCCGTTTTAATTCCCGATTCGGTAACGTTTATTGGTGCGGGCGCATTTTCACTTTGCTCCGAGCTTGAAAAAATCGAGGGAATGAACAAGGTTGAATTTGCGGGCGCAAGAGCCTTTGCGGACTGTCCGAAGCTTACGGATATAAATCTGCCGTCCTCGGCGGAGGTTGACGCTTCGGCGTTTGAAGGCAGCGAAAACGTAAAGAATAATTAAACCCCGTAAAAATAAAATAAATATGCGGACGGCGATGTCACATCGCCGTCCATGTTGTTTTAATCCGAAAATATTGCCCCCGCCGGGTTAATCGTAAAGACAGGTTAAGCTGAAAATCTTACGATTTGTCCCTGTTTCTTTGATTCGACGTACTGTGTTCCCGCTTTTGCCGTCATCACGCCCGCCGCGGTAAAAAAGGCGAAGCTTAAGAATGCGGTTATTACCGCGCAGACGTACAGTATTCGTTTATATTCATTCTTCATTTATACATTCCTCCAGCAGACTGCCGAGCGCATTTCCGACATAATTCGCGCTTCTGACAGCTTCACCAAGCGTATTTGCGTCCGTCCCGAATTCGAGAAGAAGCGAATACGGCGTTACGTCCATATTGTACTGTCTTCTTGCAAAGAAAATCGGACGCATGAGCGATTCAAATTCATCCTGCACCGACTTTTGAAGAGCAAGCGCGAATGCAAGATTCTCCTCCCAGTTCGGAAAATCGGTAATCGACCCTTCTTCGCGCCCGGTTATAATCATAACCTGCGCCGCTTTTTCTCCGTTTATGTTTGCCGTGGGTTTATACCTGTCGTTGTTGTCGGCGTATATCGCGTCGCGGTGAACGTCGAGCGTAACTTTTATTGACGGATATTCACTGAGATATTTTTGAACCGCTTCTCTCGAACGGTCGTACGAGCCGGAATACGACGAGTCGTAAATATTTTCATCATGAATTACCGTAAAGCCCTTTTCGTTAAGAACGCGCGTCAGTTCCGTTCCGATTCGTATCATGTTAAGAGCCGGGTCGCTGTTTCGGCTCTGCCACTTTTCCGAATAAACGCCGTTGTCGAGCAGCTTGTAGCATTCTGTCGTATGCGTGTGATATATAAGAACGCAGGGCTGCGATTTGTCCTCGATTTCGAGCGATGTAAAATTCTCCGCCATTTTTTCAAAATCGGGTTTCTCTCCGTTCGTAGCGTTTTGAATCAAAACGTTTCCGACTGCGTCCGTCGCCTTTGTTTCGGACATATCTTTCTCAATAACTTTGCCGCTGTCGGGGTAAAGTCCCTCGTTGTATGCGGTTTCGGCTTTTTTCTCAGCCTTTGAAATATCGGAATACGGATCCTCCGGCTCGTCGAGAACATTATCGCGCGCGGGATCGTCAAGCCGAATATCCGCGTCGGGCAGGACGCAGTTTATAATATATTTTTCGACGTTTTCTATTCTTTCATACGGCATTGCAATCTCTGCACACAGCCTTGTAAACGCGCCGGGGGATTCGTCCGCGTTCAACTCCGAACGAAGAATAAACGGAGTCGGTAAAAATAAAATAATTGCCAAAACGGAAATGAGCGCGTCTTTCCTTAAGGATTTTTTTTGATTCATTCCGACTCCTCCCGGACTGATTTTATACAGTCTTATCTGTAAAAAATATGCGCCGGGACGGAGAAACATTCTACATGAGGGTCAGCATTTCCTCTGCCGTGATATCGTTTTGCAGCGCGCAGTTTATCGCAAGGGCAATAAGCTTTGCTCCTCTGTTTACTATTATGTCCGACTCTCTCGGACAGACTATCATTTCTAAAAAATCTCCGTCGTTTTTTGAATCCGTTTCATCGGCAATGTTTTTTGCGCTTATGACGGTAGGAATCCCTATTGAGATTACGGGGATTCCTATTGTTTTTTCGCTGATTTCGGCGCGTCTGTTTCCGACTCCCGAGCCGGGAGAAATGCCGGTTGTGCTTATCTGAACCGTGCTTGCAAGTCTTGAAAGCTTCATGGCGGCGAGCGCGTCGACGGCTATTATCGCAGAGGGCTTGACTTTCTGCGCAAGACCTTTTATAATTTCCGATGTTTCTATTCCCGTTTTCCCGAGCACTCCCGGGGTTACGGCGCATACGCTCCGAAGATGAGGCATTCCGATATCTTTTTTTAATTCTTCCGTAATGTGGCGCGTCGCGAATATCATAGATGCGCACATGGGACCCAGCGCGTCGGCGGTTATTTCGTCGTTGCCGAGTCCAACCGTCATTATACAACCGTCGCTCGGCAGAACGCTTTTTATTTCCTCTGTCAATGCGGACAGCCTTCCGTCGAGAAGCTGCGAGTCATGAGAAAACGACGGAACTTCAATAGTTATATACCGTCCGCGCGGTTTGCCTATGGCGCGTTCGCCCTCCTCGGAAACAACTCTTATTTCATTTACCTTCGCATCTTGGTAATCTCTGGTTTCGCTCTCTACTCCGTTAATTTTTCCCGTACCCAGAAGCGCGCGCCGTTCGAGCGCGATATCCGTTAGAAATTTCATTATTATTCCTCCCTTTTATTATTTGCCCCTCAGGTAAAAGAATATTTCAGATTTTTTTAAAAAGTTATTGCAATTCGGACGTTTAAGTGGTATTATAATAAACTGTATAAGACGAAGGAGGTGTCATGATGCCTAATATTAAATCAGCGAAGAAACGCGTACTTGTTAATAAGACAAAGGCAGCCCGTAATAAGTCTGCAAATTCTGCTCTTAAAACCGCTCTTAAGAAAGCTAATGCTGCTATCGATACGAACGCGGCCGATAAAGCAGACGCAGTTAAAGCCGCAGAGAAGAAAATTGACCAGGCAGTTGCTAAGGGACTTATCCATAAGAACAATGCTGCCCGTAAAAAGTCTGCTCTTGCAGTAAAGCTTAATAAATCAAACGCTTGATTTTTCCGGCGTTCGTTTTGCATTTATCAACGAAAGGATGGTTTCCAAATGAAAAAGTTACTTAAAGTTATCGCTGTTATCTCTGCCATCGCAGGCGTAGCCGCAGCGGTTTATTTTGCCGTTAAGAAATTCACGGAGAAAAAACAGCAGATCGGAAATAATGAGGAGAACTACGTTTCCTGCTCATGCTGCGATGAGGAGTTTATCTCCGAGACAGTAGCCTGATCTGATTTCGCTTGAGTTGGTATATGAAAAGTTAAAGAAGGACCGTGCGAATGCACGGTCCTTCAGCATGTCAAAAACTGCTTTTCGACATGCTGTGAGACTATTGGGAATGCGCCTTAATTTTTATCGGCAGTGATAGCAGTAATTATAAAATCTTAAATCGAAGAACTGTTTTTTTGTTTTATTTTTTTTCGGATTTTTAAATTTATTTTAAGATATGAAAAAAACCAAGACGATAACTTGACTTCATTTTGTATATTTATTAAAATAAACTTAGAGAGATATTGCTAAAAATGCGGATGGTGCGGGACGGGAGTTTTTCGTATGAATGCCATAATAATATCAAATATATCCTTGCTTGTCTGTGCCCTGGCGGGATTTGCCTACGGTTTGATTATGATGTACAGAAAGAAACAGCCGTTGTATTTTAAGCTGATGGTTTTTCCGATTGCGTGTCAGGTCTTTGTGCGTGCGTTTTATGTGATAACGCTTTTATGCTACGGCGAACTGCCGAATACGTTCAATCTCGGATTGTTTGGTTTTGCGGCGTTTCTCCTGTTCCTGTATTTGCCGAACGTTGGGGTAATGGATCATTTGCTTGATGAAAAAAGGAAGGGCTTTACAAAGCAGAAGCTTCTTTCTTTGATTGTTCCGTTTGCTGAGCTTGCGGCGGCGGTTTTTGTTTTCTTTGCCGAATCCGTTTCGCCTTCCGTCCGTATTACCTTTGCGGTTCTGACGGTTATTGCGGGCTTCGCCGGATATTTCAACATGAAGCATCTGCTTATTCCCGACGTTGAGGACGGTATTTTAAAGGCTTTGAAAAAATTCAATTTGATCTGTGTTCTGCTTGAAATTTTCACACTTGCGGAGGTCGGATTTTATTATCTGAATTTTGAAGGACTTATTGTTATACAGATACTGCTCGGTATTTTATATATCGCATTTCTGCCGTTTCTTAATAAGGAGATAAAAAAATGGATTCAATGAGCTATATTCTCTTTATTTGCATAGCCGTTCCGTTGGGTATGACGCTTATACCTATTGAAAAAAAATCACGTAAAATAGTTGCGGCTCTCCTGGCGGGAATGTTTCTTTGTCTTTTTGTCAGTGAGGTAAACGGACTTCTTCTGCGAGTGACGGGAAATACGATGCTGTACCTTACGACAAACGTTACACCCGTTACCGAGGAGTTTGTTAAGGTTCTGCCTGTAATATATTACGCATATTTTTTCTCAGATGACAGAAGATCCGTTACAACCGTTGCGTTTGCGACGGGAGTCGGCTTTGCGATGCTTGAAAATATTATTATATTAATGCAGCATATAGAAACCGCGAACCTTTTGTTTGCTTTGATAAGGGGCTTCAGCACGGGACTTATGCACGGTATTACAACGGTGCTGGTGGCGAACTTTGTTCCGTATATTCACAAAAAGAAAAAACTTTTTTTGTGCGGAGTTATCTGTTCGTTTAATTTAGCCGTTATATTCCACGCCGTGTTTAATCTTCTTGTGGAGGCTGATTCCGTTGTTGCAAACAGAATCGGATATTTCCTCCCCATTTCCGTATATCTGGTTATAAATATTTTTGTTTTAAAAAATCTTTTCGCAAAATTAAAATCAAAAAAAGCGAAGAAAAACGCATTAAGTCAGTAATTTTTATTATATGCCGCGTCGAGCCGACTCCCGGAATCGGAAATCGGAATTTTAAGCGTTCATATAATTTCGGCGGTGAGAGATATTGAATAAAATGAAGAAAAAAATGTTTTCGCATGCTTTGAAAACAGTCTGTATTGTGCTTTTGTTCGTTATGACGGCAAGTTGCTTATCCGTGTGCGGATACGCCGCTTCGTACGGAATTTCGGAGATTGCAGCTGCGGCGGGACCGGACGGACGTGCGAGCCTCGAGAATAACGGTTATACGGTTTTGTTTCAGAGTATGAATCTTGTTTCCGATGCGGATTCAACGGTAGTCATAGGGTATAAAAAGGGCGCGGACGCAATTACGGATGTGATTGCGTCGTCGCAGAAGAGCGATACCGTCACGTACGGCGGCTGTACGTATCAATCGGTTTCCGATATCAGCCTGAATTACGGTACTGACGCAGAGCCTGTTTATCTGTATTATACAAAGGACAGTTCGGCGGGAAACATAATAACGTCTATTGATACTGTATCGGGCTTTTCGGGAACGGACGAGATTCTTTCTCTGAGAAACGACGGCTCATCTCCTGTCAGAACGGTTGACGGAACGCTTGCAAATATGGACAGCGGAATCGAAAACTGCGAGATATATCTTTTGATTTACAGAAGCGCGGATATCAAAAAATATATTTCCGATGTATGCGTTGTCAGGGGGGCGTCAAAGACTGAAGCGGTTAACAGCGCCGCATCCCAGGGCTGTGATTATTATCTGGATAATGATTTCGGCGGCGGCAGTGAGGCTGTATATATTGCTTACAAGAGAACGTCTGACGCGGGTAATGCCGTGACGAAGCTTACCGTAACGGATTTTGAAATTCATTTGGAAAAAGACGGACAGACGGGCGCATATTTAATGGATATATCTGCCGGAAAGCTTTTCGGCGAAAGCTTTGAATTGGGAGACTGGGCAGGTATTTACGCTTTGTATGACAAGTCTCTGACTAAAACCTCCGACGCATACAAACAGCTTCTTTCAAGCACGCAGACGTGCAGCTGTGTTTTTGCCGGCAGTCCGGGTATCTATGCGGTTTATGAGGGCAATTTTTCATCGGACGGCTCGGCTGAGGCAGAGAGCGCGGATTATGCCGTGTCGGGAAATTCGTCGGGAGCCGCAATGGACGAGTTTTATGACATAGACAAGTCTGAGGTTACGACTTCGGCTCAGACGGATTTGCAGGGCGGTACTACGGCTTCCGTTGTCAATAAGGGCAATATTGTTGCAATTGTATGTCTTTCGATAATTTTGATATTGATTATTGCCGGTGCGCTGATTTATATAAAAAGAAGAAAATCAAGTAAAAAAACAATTGTAGGGGATGGACAAAATGGTAAAGAGAATGATTAAATCAACTATCAGCGTGCTTCTGGCTCTTATTATAGCCTCGTCTGTTTGTATAAACGCATTTGCTGCGTCATCAAAACAGAAATATATAAAGGATATGATAATCAGCTACGGCGACACTGCGGATGAGGCAAAATCGTGGCTTACGGATAACGGTTATACCGTACTCGATTATGATTTGAACGAGGGCGCCGATACCGGTATGTCAACAAAAAGAGCGGTATATTTAGGATATACGGCTACTGACGACGCAAGCGAGGCTGTCAGAGATATCCGTTTGATGAACATGAACGGCGGATACAGCTTTAATGACTATGAGATGATTCTTGATGAATACAAGAGCAGTATACAGGTGTTTATCAATAATTTTATCGCATCATTAAACGAGTTTAGAAATAATTATAAACAAGGCAGGCAGAGAGCGGTTTCGGCATACGAATTTCTCAATCTCCTTTATGACGACGATACCGACGCATATATGGGCGATCTCCTTCTTAAAAGAATAAAAGAGGAATATACGGACGCCGAATGGAACGCACTTTCCGCAGAGGAGAAGAAAAAGACTGTGGATATGACGACCGTTCTTATGCAGGGAAACGGTGACGCTGTGCTTGCGATTGAACAGATTGTTGCCATGGCGACGGATGATACCGATACTCTTTGGGCCGAAAGATATTCAAGTGCAAAGACGTATGACGATATGCTCGACGATGTAATGAAAAGCGGACGCATGACCGTAAACGACGCAGAGAAACAGCTTGCAGGCGAATATGATGACGACGCAAAGATCATAGCTTCAAAAATCGAGGACTATAAAACATATCTTTACAAATATACCTATGCGGATATAAGCTTTTCCTCAACGCAGGAGGAGATTGACGCATATCTTGATTCATATAAGAAAGCCGAGGTTGCTTTCGATTATGTAAACTGGTTTTCGGCGGGTACGCAGTATGAGGTTCTCAATGTTCTGATGAATGACGACATATCGCTTCTCGATTTGCTTACGGGGGAAGATTTCGATATTCAAAATGAAGACAGATGTATGCTTTATCCTCTTGTTGCGTCCTTGACGGACGGACAGAGAGCGTGTCTTGAATTTTTGCCGTTGTACAAGGTGGTTGCACTCGGCATAAGTGATGACGACGCAACAAAGGAGGTAATGTCCGGTTTTGATATCGATTCGCTCCGTGAGCAGAAAAATTCCGTGTACGACGGCGTTGACCGTACCATATTTCAGGGCTCAATCGCCTTGACGAATGAGGCGCTCAAGCTTCAGGCGTCGTCCGGCAAGCCGGCTCTCGATAACCAGGATGATAAAAATAAAATATCTGCGGCAACGTGGGTTTTGTGGGGTGCTTCCGGTTTTTGCGCTTTGATGTCGGGTGCCGCATTCGCCTTTAGCTCCTATGTCGGTAAGACGCTGTCGTCTACGCTGAAATCAAAAGCCGATCAGCTTTTCACTGATTCGCAGAAGGCATTTTCGAAATACTTTAATTCTCTTACAAAAGAAGATCGCAGTGCGTATGATTCTATTTGTAAGGATATGGATCGTACAAATAAAAGCTATGCGGCAACCGGAACATGGTCCAAATATTTATATTATGCCGGTATAGCATTGGTGTGTGTTACCGTAATTCTTCTGGGAATTTCGCTTTGGCGCACGATCGCTGATATGAGGGATTATTACAAGGCGGAATTTACGCCTATTCCGAGACTGATACTTAACGAGACGGTAAACGATAATGACGAAAAGGATTACGCCTTTTATTCGGTCGTAAAATGCAACCGAGTTCAGATGGGTATGTCGGATGACAGAACCGAGATTCTTGAGGATTACGGAGATTTGAACGGCGATGTCGGACGGCAGTGGCTTGCGCTTTATATATCGAAGGATCCCAATGCGGGCGACCCGGTTACGACGGATCTCAAGGTTCGTTATGAGGACAGCAATCTTCCGTCCTCAGAGTACACCGCGCTTTCGCTTTTCTGTGAAAATTCCGCCCGTAACCTGACAGATAAGAAATCCGGCTTTACGTATGCCGACGATAAGAACGGAATATATATGTTTTTCAATACCGATAAATACGTTTTCGCAGGAAGCGTATTTTCAAACGGTTTATACATAACAGCCGGCGTGGTATTCGCAGCCGTTATCGGTGTTGCGGCGTTTTTTGCCGGATACAACGTCAGAAAGAAAAAGGAGCTGAAAAATTCAGCGGTAAACGGTTAAAAATCTTCAGACGCTTTTACGGTATCCGTTTTCTTTGTAATTAATAAAGAGAAACGGCTCCGTACAGGTGCTAACGGGAATGATTTTAATGAAATTGAAAAAACTTATATGTCTTTCGTCAACGCTTATTCTGTTTGCGTCCCTCTGCTTCGGTGCATATGCGTCGGATGAGGTTTGCGCTTTGGTCGAGGTAAATGGTGAGGAAACTTCGTATACGTCGTTTGCGGACGCATGGAATAAGGCGGCGGAGCTTGGAAAAAGCGGAGAGGTAACATTTACGCTTAAACAGAACTGGAAAGCCGACGATTCCGGCTCGCTCGGAGGCGGAGCGGGATTTAAGGACGGTGCTCTGTACTATTCGGGCGCAAAAAATCTCACGCTTGATTTAAACGGATACTATATTGACAGAAATATTTTTAAGCCCGTCAGCGGAGGCGCTGTTATATATGTAGGCTCTGTTATGACAATTACGGATTCGAGAAGAGACGAATATACGTCGTCGGAGCTTTTTAAGGGCGGAGCTATCCAAAACGGGGCGAATACCGAGCGAGGCGGCGGAATAGTCGTGTACGACAATGCGCGTCTTGAGTTTAACGGAGGAACGGTACTAAACTGCGTATCCACCGACGATGGCGGAGCTGTCAGCGCATTCGGCTCAGGGGCTGTATTAAATGTAAACGGCGGCTCGTTTTACGGCAACCGAACGTATGACGCGTCCGGGGAATGCTGCGGCGGCGCAATTTACAGCAACAGCGGAACAGTAAACGTAAAAAATGCCGTTTTTGAATGCAATTATGCCGAGGATAACGGCGGCGCAATATATATGTACGGCGGAAATCTTACTGTTTCTTCCTCATCGTTTTATTCAAACTCCTCAATAGAGGAAGGCGGTGCGGTATGTCTTGACGGAGATGTAAAGACAAGCATATCGGACTGTCTGTTCTATGCGAATGCTTCAACAACGGACGACGCCGGTGCGGTTTACTGCGATTCGGACGACGGCACGTATCTCAACGACTGCCGTATGTTTTATAACAGCTCCGCTTCAGAGGGCGGTGCAGTATATATAAACAGGGACAAGGTTTTTGTTCTCGGAGGCACGTATCGGTACAATACCGCCTCTTCCCAGGGCGGAGGAATATACGTAGACAGCTTAAACGACATAAACGCTTCCGGAAAGCTTATAATAAAGGATAATACCGTCAACGGCAGGGCGAACGATTTGTGCCTGCAGGACGGCGCCGCTTCGACAGCATATCTTTACTGCGGCGGATTTTATGAAGGCTCTTCGATATGGCTTTGCTCGAATGATAAAAACGCGCAGCTTGCAATTAAGGGCATAGATAAATTTCAATATAACAACTATATTCATTTTGACGACGGCTTCTCCGAAAGCAAGGTAATTTCATCAGCGCTCGGCAGTGATGATATCCGTGCCATGGCATCCGTTTTCGGCAACGGAAATATTGTTTATATATGCATTTGCATTGCCGTTATTATCGCATTTGCCGTTTTTGTCGTAAAATACGGCAAAAAGAAAAAGGGGGCTGAAAATAATGATTAATATTAAGAGAATACGTATTCATTATATCTTGGCGTCCGTTTCGCTTGTTTTGGCATTTTCTCTGCTTTTTACAGATATAGGCTCTGTCTTTGCCTCGGCAGTTGAGAATAAACCGGAATATATTTCCGAGGTTCAGGTTTTCAGCGGAAACAGTTTGGATGAAGCCGTAAACAGCTGTGAATCGGCGGGATATATAGCGGTGAAAAAGAATATAAACCGTTCGGAGGACGGCGACGAAAAGGATAACGGGATATTTATAGTCGGCTATAAAACGACGGAGGATTCCGACGAGGCAATCACGGATATATCGCTTCTTCAGATGAACAGCGGTTATCAGGATTATACTTATGCGGACGTTGCCGAAAGAGCTATGGAAAAGCTCGGAAACGTTCCGACGGAGCTTTTATACGCCGTGAATGAATTTGCCGAGAACTACGGTAAGGGCAGTCCTGCCGCGGTATCGGCCGTCAAGCTTCTGAACTGTTATCATGTTGACGAAATGAATAACATGAAGCTGGGCGATTATCTTGTCAGCGGAAATTGTACCGTTGATTTTATAAAAAAGATACTTTCGCGCTCCAATACCTCTGTTGTTACCGCTTTCTGCAACGCCCTTGTTGCAGGAACGGCCGATTACGGCGATGAAAACTGGGCGGTGCGTGTATCCGCATCCAAGGTAAAGGAGGAGCTTGCCGATCCTGACAATAATATGATGCTCGATAAAAAGTACAAGGTTCTTGCAAGCGAGCTTACGGACGGTCTTCAGTCTTTTGCAGAGAGCTTTAACGGCGCTGCGGAAAGATATGAAGAAAACGGCGGAAAAGTTGAAACATCCGTCAAGGATGTCAGCGATACCGAGATGAACGAGCAGACGGTTAAGGATATGACAACCGGGGGGAAAATAGAAAAAACGGACGGCGACGCTCTCTTTCTGTACGTTTACGATGTTTTGAATCAGTATGATTACGATGAGAATACAAAGCTTGGAGATTATATCGTTTCTCTCGGTAACTCTTCATATGACGAAATTTCAAGTTTAAGAAAAATATATCCTCTCGTCGACAGTCTTACCGACGGTCAGATTGCTACGATGAGAATGAGCGGGGTCGCTTTCTCGGCGGTCTATCTTATAAACGGCGAGGGGCTTATAGATGAAACCGATAAGCAGGTCGACGTTATAAAAAAGGATATTAAATCCAATTTAGGCACGGACAGCATGTCCATATGGATAGGAACGGATCAGACCGCTTACAATCAAAAGGTAGCCGTTACAAAGGACGCATACAGGGCAAATTCCGCAGGTCAGATTTATAATACTCTGACAACGCCGGATGATGTGGATACCTTCCTCTCCGAAACGTTTTCAAAGCTCAATATAGCTATGATGGTCATCGGTATCGCATGGGGAATTACATATTTGACAGCAACCGTTATTAATGTTATGGCGTTTACTGCTGTTTTTACGGGCGCATGGAGTATTTGGGCTACCTGCTGCGCAGGTATAGGCGCAGGCGTATTCAGTACGATATTCGGTCTTCTCGGCTGTGCTGCCATAATTTTGAATTATGTTGTTCTGGTAGTTATGATCGTCGTTATAATCGCTTTGCTGGTAAAATATCTGTGGGATTTGTTCACCGACGACGATGCGGAGGAGTTTTCAGAGATTCCGCCCGTTATGTTTGATGAGGCAAACAACAGATATGTAAGATACGATGCTGTAAATCTAAACGGCAGTCCCGCCAACATAAACGGAGACAATGCAAGAAGATGGAATGCTTTGTATACAAGCAGGAGCAGACATGCCGGTTCTCCGATTCAGTCATCTGAAATTGAAGATCTTATTACGGTACAGTATAATGACAGTACCGCTCCGCAGGGATACAAACCCGTTAAATGCTTCGGCGAGGTTTACGCCGCAAATTTAAACGCAAATTCAAAATCGGATTCATGCTCCGTTTATATGTTCTACCGTTGTTCTGCGAGTACAATAAACGAGGGAGAGCAGGCGGAAACAGACGAAAACGTTAAGTATATTTCAAAGCTTTCGCTTTCTGTCGAAAGTTCCGAAACTGCGGCAAAGGCGGCCTTAACCAAGGCGGGGTATAACGTTCTTGACGTGAATTTGTCTTCCAATCTTTCGGAGATAAAGAAATATACTTATCTGGGTTATACAACAACGACGAATTCGAATGACGCCGTAACGGATATCAGAATATCGGCAAGAAATACTTCTGACGTATATCTTTTTGGCAATGCCTCATATTCGGCGTGCGGTACTACCGCCACCGGAGATACATTGTATTATACTTCGTATAAATCCGCAGGTACGCCGATTTTAGCTGATTTGGTTGTGAAATATTCCCTTAACGATATTCCGGAGGGGTATGAGCCTGTAAATATGTTCTGCGGCGGAAATGCGTTTAATTTTAATGTCGGTACGGAGTCTAACAATATAGTTTTTACTTCGCATAACTCTCAGCCTTATGACCATTGGAAGGATAAAGGCACATATCTGTATTTTAAGCCCTCCGTTACATATACCGAGGGGGAGGAATACATTGCAGGTTTTGTTCTTGTCGCCGGCAACGATAACGGAACGGCGGGCAATACCGCAGACGATTATATAGAGGCTCTCGGATTAAAGAAATTCGATTTAAGTCTGACCCATGCGGTTAAGGTTAAGCTTCCCTCGGAATCGGTAGGTTATCTGACAATAGATAACTGGGAAACGAATGTCGAAACGTATATTTGCTATACTACAACGTATAATCCGTACAGGGCGATATACGGAATACGCTCGTATACCTCCGCGCCGGGAAATTATTCTGTGCCGGTTTGTCTGGGAGCACTGACGTCCGGTTCATATGCGGTGTGCGACGTTATGTTTGAATTAAAGCATTCGGTATACACATATACGCAGAATTCGGTCGATTACAGCAAATATTTAAGGGGAATATACGAGTCTCATTCATATCAGTTTGCAAGCTGCGCCGGAGCATCGACCGGCATAGTGCAGTATGAAATGACAGTGGAGCTTACCCCCGAGGATTATGAGGATGTTACATGGTCGTCGTGCGGCGCCAGAGGCAAGGGCATATATGTTCTCGGTCCGGTGGAGGGCGGTACTCCTCTGACTGTCGACGACGTTCTTGTTACGTCCGAGCCCGAAGCTCCGGAGGGCTTCGTCAGCGTTCAGGACTTTAAAACGCCGAACCGTACTGAGGCGAACAATCTCGGCTACCGTCCGAGCAATTCAAACTATATAGAAAGCGGAGAATCTCTGACAAACGTATATATTTATCAAAGACAGGAGACTCCCGTACAGAAAAAATATATCTCTTCAATTTATGTTTCAACGTATACGCTTGAAAATGCCGTCGGCTCTTCACTTTCAGAACTCACTGACGAAATGAAGAAGCAGTATAACGCGTACGGAAACGATTACTGCATTCAGACGCTCTTTGCGCAGTGTACCGATGAAATTATCCGGTCGAATATAGCTCTCGACAGTTCTCAGAGCTTTTATCAGAATCCTGACGCCACGCCCGATACGGCTTCGTATATAGGCGTGTCAAGGACCGATTCCGAGTCGCAGGCCATTATGGGTATAATAAGATATGTTACCGACAGCAAATCTGCGCCGGGTACAATAGTTGTTAACGGAGCTACCTACACAAAGGCGGGAGATATGATACCCGATCCCAAGGGTTCGTATTACCTTTATTATACGACCTCTTCGTCGTCAAATCCCGGAAGACCGATAACTGATATTAACATAAGCTCGGAAATATATTATGAGGACTGCGCAACCGCTATGACGGCGAACTCCGTCGACGTTTCCGAACTTAAGAACGGTACTGTTGTAACGCGTGAGGCTGTAAAGGCAAAGCTTTACGGCGATGCTGACGAATCATCATATATTCATATGAGTTATGATGACAACGCAACGGTAATGAGCGGTATTTACGTCGGTCACGGAAAGACGAAAAAAGAAGCTCAGGCAAATCTGCTCAGTCTCGGCTGTAATATCTGTGTAAATATTGACGTAAATCAGAACGCGGGCGGAGAATATGTTTATATCGGATATACACGGTACGCCGTGAGCAACCGCGAAATTAAAAAAGGAGTTGCAAATTACGCTGTCAGGGATATTTTGCTGACTGTCGGAGAGGATCATCAAGACGAGATTGTTGTTGACGGAGTTACGTATTTAAGTGCTGTTGACGAATATACCGTTAAATCCGATTCGGATGGATCTAAGGGCGTTTCGCTTAATATGGGAACGGGCGGAAAGCAGATATATCTTTATTACGCTATGGGTGTTTCTAAGACAACCGAAAGTGCGATTGCGAAGCTCGGTATCGCATGCAAGGACTACGGTATGATAAACGACGAGACAAATATATGGGAGAATGTATTTGACGTTAACGGAAACCGCGTCAATCTCAACGAGGGCGCGATTAAAACAACAGACAACGGACTGCACATTACCGATAACAGAATGTATCTTTATGTCACCAGAATGAACAATGACGTCAAGGATGACCGCCGGGCGGATATGAATGCGATAAATAAAGAATTTATAGCATACGACGTGTATATGAAGGGGGAGTAAGGTGTGAAAAAAAATAAAAAAACGCTTTCGCTCCTTTGCGCTCTCTGCTTAGTCTTTACTGTTTTTATCCCCTCGATATCCCTTTCGGCGGACGCGTCCGACGTCAATGCGGGCGAATATGTTTATACGTTCAATGTAAAGGTTGACAATCCGTGCAATTCCTCAAGTATGGATAAGGACGACGTAAACGTTTTATATTTTGATTATTATTATATTACAAAAAACGGATACGGCGAAGAGAAAAAGGAAACCTTTGATATGTCGTGGGACGGCGGTTCCAACAGAAATTCGGACTTTCTGTCGAAGTATTTCATAAGACCGAACGACAATGCGTACAGCACAAGCTTTGACGTTACACTCCCCGGTAAGCTTAACCGTATTTACATAATGCTTAATATGGACGGCGGCGAACGCCTGTCGTTTACGGTTGAGAGCGTATACTGCGGGGATAAGCGTATTAACAGCAATACTGATTACGTTTCCTCGGCATATTACGATTCAACCGCAACGGTTTACTGTTCAATGGAGAAATCGGTTATCGATGAAACAAATTCCCCGTATTTTAAAGAGCATGAGGAATTTGATATTACCGGAAAAACGATGAACGATATTATTAATAATATCGATACCGCAAATGATTACGCGGGAGATTTCCGCGACCAGTATAATTCCGTTATCGATACTTCTGTACTTAAAGATTGCATAGGCTCTTCCGACGGCGATATCAATCAGCATTATTCGCACAGCGACGAGGAGAGCATGTACAGGTATACGTTTTATTTCGACGTTGAGAACCCCATTAACCTTACAAATGCCGATTATAACGAGGTTGAAACGTTTTATATCCAAATGAAATATAAGGATAAAAACGGATACGGCGAGCAAAAATCATATACTCTCGATATGTCGTACAGCAATGACCTTAAACGAAATAAAAATCCCGATTATCTGAGTTATTTTGAAAGAAACGACGATAACGCTTATAAAACGCATTTCTCCGTCTGGGTTCCCGGTATCATAACCGAGGTTACGAGCAAGCTTAATATGTCCGGTGAAAAGCTGAGCGTTAATTTTGAAAAAATAACTCTCGGTTCCATATCCGTAAATACGGACAGAGACTATGTTTCGTCTAAGTATTTTGATTCGGATTTGAAAATTCCGTGCAGCGTGCCCTCATCGCAGATTGTACTGAAAGATGAGAAACTGCCGGAAACGTACGGCGGTGATTTAAAGGATCAATACGGTTCTGTCGTATGTGAGGACTTGTTTAATAAAGCCTCGGAAAATCCGCAGAGATATCTGTACCATATGCAGAACGTTCTTTTGTCATGATATATTATAAAAAAGACTGATATTGTCCGAAAAAATATAGGACATACAGGACAGGAATGTCGGTATATCTTTTTTCAGTATTTACAGTATCGTAAAATATAATACAGTGCGGCGCGGTATTCGGGATGATCCGAAATCCGCGCCGTATCCTTGTTTTTGCAATCTTTATTTTCTGAAACAACAGCTTTTGAAATTTTGCATAAAAGACGGCAATATGGCGGTGATTGATTCAATAATTAGCCCTTTTGGAAAATTGTCATGTTTGTTGTGCAAAAATGGTTGCATTTCTATGATTTACGTGCTATAATTTTCGAGTAACATTCATTCGCAAAGGATATATATGTTAACACAATTCAACCTATGGTATACTGCCGGTAATGATTTAGGAGGATCAAGAGGACAATGAGAAAGAGAAGGATTATATCAGTGCTGCTTTCATTTATCGTTATCATTGGGATGTTGCCTGTGAACTGTCTGACGGTATTTGCAGACAGCGACGCGATAGAAATATCGTCTGCTGCCGAACTTGCCGCTTTGGCTGCTGCTGTCAAAGAAGGTAGTCATTTTGAGGGACAGACTGTAAAGCTTACACAGGATATTGATCTGAGTGAAATCGGCAATTGGAATCCCATCGGATATAACTTGAATAATTATTTCTCAGGTGTATTTGACGGTGATTTTCATACCGTTTATAATTTGAGCTACGACTATTCTATTGACGCCGGCAATATAATCAATACCCCTTACCAAGCGGTAGGTCTTTTTGGTTCTTGTAATAATGCGGTAATAAAAAATTTAAAACTTGATACCGTGACAATTAATTTGATTAACAGCTCCGGTTATCACAATACTTATTCGTCCATCGACGGAAGCAATATTTATACCGGCGGTCTTATCGGATATGCTGTAGGTACAACCATCGACGGCGTTACTTTGGATAATGTTTCAATTACCGGTGAAACACAATCCGAGGCCGGAACCTGTTACACCGGCGGATTGGTTGGTTATGCAGCATCCGGAACTTCCATTGTTTATTCCTCTGTGGGGAACGGAACAATTAACGGTGCTTCTTCCTCGGTAAACGGAAACAGCTGTGTCGGCGGTATTGCGGGGCTGATGAAGGACGAGGGCTCAATTCGCCAGAGTTATAATGCCGCGAATATAAACGGCGGGCACAGTGTCGGTCATGCAAGTACCGGCGGCATTGTCGGTAAAATGGAGAACGGTACTGTTGAAACTGCATATATCACAAACTGCTATAACAGCGGAACTCTTACGCATTCGGGGTCATGGCTTGAAACCGGTGAAATCGGCGGAATCGCCGGATATGCATATGGCTCAATAACAAATTGTTATAGCAGCGGTTCTGTGATTGCCAATACAAATACTGTCGGAGGCGATGTATACGCCGGCGGAATCGCCGGAAATGCCAGCAGTATTACCGCAATCGGGAATTGCGCCGTTGTTTCTTCAAAGATATCAGGCGGAACAAAAAGATATATTATTTCCGGAGGCGGGATCAAATCAGGTAATGTTTCTCTTTCAGGTATCGGCGGTTCGCCGACAAATGACGCTGTGGCGCAGTTTGCGTCCGCTGATTTTATGACATCGGCATTATTTATAAACCAGCTCGGCTGGGACTTTTCTTCGGTTTGGAGCATTGAACCGGGACAGTTTCCTAAATTAAGAATCAAGGACTCCAACAACGAGAAAATTGAATTAGTCACCGCGGCATTGGTACAGACATATATTGTTTATGCAGAAGGCGATGATTATTCTTCCGTTACCGGCAATATTTCTTTCCATAATCCCGAAAACGGATGTACTGTGAGCTGGAGTTCCGATAATGAAGGAGTTGTTAATTCGGCAAGCGGCTTGGTGTCTGCAAAAGAAAATGATTGTCTTGTTAGGGTTTCAGCAAAAATTGAAAAAGAAGGTTATAGTTTAACAAAGACCTTCGTACTGAATGTTATCGGAACGAAATCAACGCAGACTCCTGAAGTTGAAGATTGGGCGATGACTGTTATCGAAGCAAGAAATCTTGTTTCGCTGATGCGCGGATGTAAATTTCAGCAGGTATCTGCCGATGACGCTGACGTTCTCGTTCTGACAGGACAAAACGTGGAAGAAGACGCTGTCGCCGAAACTATGTCAAAGTTTCTTGGATTCTGGGATGTTCCCGGAGAAAGCACATATTTAAAGCATCAGATGGGCGATGTTATACAAACAATTAAGGATGGTGCCGATGCCGAATTCGACGCATTGGTAAGCGATTTCAGCAACGGTTTACTTAAGGGAGACGACGGGGAGGCGGTTTTAAACGCTAAAACCGCAGCAAAGAAGCTGATTGCTATTCCGAAAGCTTCATTTAAATATGATTTATCAAATGTCGATTTTATAAATGCTTACAGTAAATTCAAGAGCGCAAAGAATTTCTCAGTTGATGAAAATGCCACTCCCATGGAGAATGTTTTCGAGGGATTGAATAAAATGGCGGGAATATTTGACGTTATTCTTAAAACCGGAGGTATTAAAGGCTCTCTGGGGAACATTATTAATTCCGCCGGAAATACCCTTACATTCTTCAAGCTGTTTAAGGCTTATAAAATAGGTGTGCAAAATGCCCAGAAAGAATATATTAAAGCGTATTTGGATTTGCGCGAACAGGGACTTGAGCCTACGGACGATTTGTTTGTGATGAATATGCAGATGAAGGCCACATCGGATGGTACCTTCAAATCTGTCGAAGATTGTGACAAATTGAATGAAATGTGCGAATTGATATTTAAGGTATATTCTAAATATACTCGCAGTGTGGATGACTGCTATAAGGTTGTTATTCAGTGTCCGGTTGATGTTTTTGTTTATAATTCCGAGGGGGAGCTTGTTGGTCGCGTCGTAGACAATGCTGTCGATGAGGGGATAAAAAATTCCATTGAGATTACGCTTTCCGGTTCTGAAAACGACGTTAAAACCATTCATTTCCAGGATTCCGAGCTTTATAGCATTAAGCTCGTCGGCAATGATGTCGGTACTATGAATATTACCGTTGACAAACCCGGTTATGTCAGCAGACAGACTGTTGACTATAACGACATCTCTCTTGAAAACGGCAAGGAGATGCTGATGGATATTTCTTCGTTATCTATTGAAGATAGTCTTATTTATGACGTTGTTGACGGCATTATCGCTGAAGAGCCGAAATCTGCGGACAGCGCAGTGACAGATTATAAACTGACCGTCTATACGTACCGTGAGGATGCCGAAGGCGTTTTGTCGTATCTGACCGTAGAGAATGTCGACGATGGAGGATATGTTGAAGAGGGAACGAATATTAAAGATATTATTGAATCGTTTGGGCTCGGTACGCTGATGGGAATTTATACAGACCCTGAATTTAAGAATAATCTGACAGATATGATTATGCCCGCGTCAGACTTGACGGTTTATGTGAAATACTTTGTAAACGATGATCGCATTCAAATTACGGAGCAGCCGACAGGAATGCAATATGTGCTCGGCGATGAACCCGAAGCAATCACGTTCGAGTATAAATCCGATTATGAAACCTCAGTGAAATGGTACTCCATAGAATCCGACGGTTCAAGACGACAGATCGAAAATGCGTCCGGTTCATCGTTTGTTCCGGATATAACAGAAACCGGAGAAAAAACCTATGCCGCAGTTATTTCAGGTATTGACGGGGATGAAATCTTTTCTGCGATGACGGAAAAGGTCACAATTGGTGTTGTTGAAAAACAAACGTCCGCTTCCGGTGTTTCCGGCGATCTTCAATGGAAATTATATAATAACGGCGAAATTGTATTTACCGGTAACGGCGCTCCCGACACATACTCTTCAAAACAGGCTCCCTGGTATCAATATGCAGAAGACATTACCAAGGTTACGTTTGACGGTTCTGTTACAAAAATCGGCGGTTATATGTTTGAGAATTGTGTGAATCTTAAAACGCTCACGATTCCGGATTCCGTGACAGAAATTGAAGAATATGCGCTTAGGGGATGCGTCGGATTAACAGAATTAACAATACCCTTTGTCGGCGCTTCGAGAACCGCTCAGAATACATATGACGCTGTTCTCGGATATGCTTTCGGCAGGACAAACGAAGACGGAATAAATCAATTCTTCGAATTTTCAGACGGAAGTTTGAACGGTTATGTTTATGCTATTCCCGCATCTTTGGAAAAAGTTACGGTTACAGACGCTCCGTCAATAGCTCTCGGCGCTTTCTCCAACTGTACATCATTGAAAGAAATAATACTTGGGAATACGACTGCGGAACTTAAAGATTTTATTCTCTATGGAATTGATTCTCTTGAACGATTTGAGATTCAAAACAGAAATTGCTCTATAAGCGATAATTATAACACATTCTCCATTTCAGGTACTATTTACGGCTATTCGCTCTCAACCGCAGAATCGTTTGCATCAGGAAAGAACATATTATTTGTACTGCTTGATGAGGAGCATGTTCATATCTGGGACGATGGTGAGAATACGAAAGAGGCAACCTGTAAGGAGGAAGGCGTAAAAACCTTTACCTGTACCGTTTGCGGTAATAAGAGAACCGAAGATGTTGAGAAGACCTCTCACACGCCGGAGATTATGCCGGGTGTTGCGGCGGATTGTAAGACGACAGGTCTGACCGAAGGTATAAAATGCTCTGTCTGCGGTGAGATTCTTTCTCAGCAGGAGGCAGTGCCTAAAACAGACCATATATGGAATGACGGTGAGAATACAAAAGAAGCGTCATGTAACGAAGAAGGTATCAAAACCTTTACATGTACTGTTTGCGGAGACAAAAAAACGGATTTGATCAAGGCGGTCGGTCATAAATACGGGCTGTGGATAATTGTAAGCTCTCCAAGCTGTACAGCGGAAGGATTGGAACAACGCGTCTGTGTTAATGACGTCAAGCATATTGAAACCCGTACCATAGCAAAAACGGCTCATATTGATGTTGACAATGATGGAATCTGTGATAACTGTAGCTCAGCACTTGGAACGGCAGAGCCGGATGCGGCAGAATCAAATTGTGTATGCGGACGATATCATACAGGTCCGTTTGCGGGAATTGTTAGGTTTTTCCATCTGATTGTCTATTTCTTTAAAAGTCTGTTTAATAAGAATTGATTTTAAGCATAAGCTGCTTTAGAAAGCGACAAAAAAAATTCGGGATTCGTGTAAAACGAGTCTCGGATTTTTTTTGAGTTTTATATTTAAAATGAGTATAATTTTTCGGTTTTACCCCAACACTTGACATAGAACCTGAATAAATTGAGGTTATAATTGCGCTACCGAATGCGGCGGTTAAGTATTTAAGATACATCGGTTTAATTTTGTCTTTAAGAAAATCCATTTTGTTTTCCTCCCTTAAAAAAATAAAAAAGCCGGACAGGAAACAGACATTTCAGTCTATCTCTTATCCGGCTGCTGTTTCTCTGAACAGTCCACCCTTTGAGCAAGTGAATTAAAATATATCACAAACCGTTAAAAAAAGGCAGCAGCTGCTATAAAAAATTTCAAACGGTTCTTTTTTTATCAGGCTTTATGCCATTTAACTCCCTGGGGCGTATCCTCGAGCACAATGCCCATATTTTTTATCTCATCGCGGATTCTGTCCGCCTCCGCCCAGTTTTTTTCTTTTCTCGCTTTTGCTCTGGCTTCGATAAGCGCTTCGATGTTATCTGTGAGCAAGTCCTTCTTTCTGTTGTAAACAATACCGAGAACGCCCGTCAATTCGTCAAAGACCGCCGCCGCCGCGGTAAGAACGCCCTTTGACGCAGCCTGAGACGCGATAATCTTATTTATATCTCTTACAAGCTCAAACACGGCGGAAACCGCGTCCGCTGTATTAAGATCGTCGTCCATCGCTTCAATGAACTGCTGTCTGCGATTGGACGCGATTTTATTAAATTCCTCAAGTCCTGCGTCCGAATCGGCGGCGTATTTCATAGCGTCGTCAATTGCGTCACGGCATGTATAGAGTCTTGCAAGAGACGCCTTGCACTGCTCCAAAATATCAACGCAGTAGTTGATGGGACTTCTGTAGTGCGACGAGATGAGAAAATATCTGACAGGTTCGTAGCCGTATTTTTCCGCGACATCGCGTACCGTAAAGAAATTGCCGAGAGATTTTGACATCTTAACGTTGTCTACGTTTATAAATCCGTTATGTACCCAGTAATTTGCGAACGTAACGCCGTTACAGCATTCGCTTTGCGCTATTTCGTTTTCATGATGAGGGAATATAAGGTCGCTTCCTCCGCAATGCATATCTATCGTCTTGCCGAGATATCGTCTTGACATGGCGGAACACTCTATATGCCAGCCGGGCCGACCTTTTCCCCACGGAGATTCCCAGTAAGGTTCGCCGGGCTTTGCCGCTTTCCAAAGAGCAAAATCCATAGGCTCTCTCTTTATATCCTCGACGTTTATTCTCGCGCCCGCCGCCAAATCCTCAAGCGGCTGATGCGAAAGCTTGCCGTACTCGGGATCTTTTGACGGACTGAAATATACGTCGCCGTCAGCCTCGTACGCATAGCCCTTCTCGACGAGAGTTGAAATAATTGAAATTATTTCGTCGATATTTTCCGTAGCTCTCGGATGTATTGACGCGTCTTTTACGTTAAGTCCGTGCGCGTCGACTTTGTATTCCTGAATATATTTCTCGCTGATTTCCTTAAAATCAACGCCCTCTTCATTGGCTCTGCGTATGATTTTATCGTCGATATCCGTGAAATTCTGGACGTACGTAACCTTAAGACCTCTGTATTCCATATAACGGCGCATTACGTCGAAAACGCATATGGGTCTTGCGTTTCCTATGTGAATATAATTATAAACGGTCGGTCCGCAGGCGTAAATTTTAATCTCGCCCGGAGTAATCGTTTTAATTTCTTCCTTTTGTCTTGTCATTGTATTGTATATTTTCATTTAATTTCCCTCTCCTTAGCTTCCAACTTTTCGGAAAGTACTTTTATTTCGTTTTCAAGTCTTTCAATTTCCTGCGCGACAGGGTCGGGAATGTGAATCTGGTCAAGATTCTGAACGTGTTCAACCCTTACGCCGTCGAGCTTTACCACCCTTGCGGGAGTTCCCACTGCCGTACTGTTAGCGGGAATATCATTCAAAACGACGGAGCCTGCCGCAATTTTTGAATTATCGCCTATATGAAGCGGGCCGAGCACCTTTGCGCCCGCGCCTATCATAACATTGTTTCCTACTGTCGGGTGGCGCTTGCCCACGTCCTTGCCCGTACCGCCGAGCGTTACGCCCTGATAAATCGTAACGTCGTCGCCTATTTCGGCTGTTTCGCCGATAACGACTCCCGTTCCGTGGTCGATAAAGAAACGTCTGCCTATCGTCGCTCCCGGATGAATTTCGATTCCCGTTCGTCTTGCCGCGCGCTGAGATATCATTCTCGCAAGAAATATAAATCCGTGCTCGTAACATTTGTGCGCCCGCCGGTGAGCTCTTATCGCCTTGACTCCGGGATAAAGAAACAGAACCTCGGCTACGCTTCCGACTGCAGGGTCGCGGTCTTTGACTGAGGCTATGTCCTCTCTCAATATATCAAACATAATAATTATCCAATCCTACAAAAAGTATTCGTCACATTACAGTATAGCAATAATATTTCACGTTGTGCACGATTTCTTTAAAAGAGAGTCCAACGCTCTTTTGAAATCCTCGTCCTGTTCTTTTACGCGCTTTTTAGGTCCCTTTGTTCTGCCTCCGGCACGGCGTATTTCTTTTGAAACATAACGCGTGTAAAGCATTTTCTCTATATTCCCATCTGTGAAAATCAAACCGTTCTGATTGATCGGTTTTCCGCCGCGGGCAAGACACATGGCGGCAAGTCCGTAATCCTGCGTTACGACGATATCGCCGGGGTGAATCATATTTGCAATTTTAAAATCCGCGGAATCCGCACCCTTCTCAACCGTAATTGTCACAGCGTTATCACGCTCTATAATGTGCGACGTATCGGTAATAATAACAGTCCCGACTCCGCAGGCCTCCGCCGCCGAAACCGAAATATCGACGACGGGACAGCCGTCGGCGTCTATAAATAATTTCATTTACTTAATGACAAAATACTTAAATGACGAGCTGTCCGAGCCTGAAACGACTGTAAACATAACGCTCGAATCTGAAAGAACCTCGGGATTTACTATATTCATGAACATTTCGTTTACGTAATATCTGCATTCGCCCGTTGCAAGGTCGGCTACAACAATCGTCGGGTTTTTCTCATCGATATAACCTCTTAAAAATGCCGTTTTGCCGTTGCATGCGAACATGTCGGCTTTGAAATTCGCAAGGAACTCTCCGGTTAATTCTACGCTCGATTCGTCGTTTACGCTGTAAACCGAGTTGTTAAAGAAGAAATAATCGCCGGAAACAATGATATCGCCGCGTTTGCATTCAAAGGTTTTTACCGCCTCGTCGGAATCAACCTTTTTAAGAACAACATTACTATCCGAGTCCTCGGTTAAGTATAAAATGCCGTCGTCGGTCGCTTTTACGAATCTGCCTACGATGTTTTCCTCAACGAGAACGTTATCCACATTATTTCCTTTACCTCCCGCCTTCATGAGGTCGTACTTGTCCTCATCCTCGGCGTAATGTCTGCCTGAGATAAACAGTGAATTGTCAAGCTCGTTTTCAAGAATATAATCCGTAACCACGGCATAGTCAGCTCTTTTAGTACCGTCCAAGCCTACGTATCTGTTTGCCTCGGAATAAATGCGTTCTGCCGTGCCGCTGTCGGGGTCGTAAGAAAATTGATCTCCGTAAAGCTTATCGGCATTTCTGAAATTATTTTCGGTAGAATCCGCAAGCAGAAGAAGATTCGACGTGCTTCCCATACCGGACGGCATATCCGTAACGGCAAAGAAAACATATCTGTATATGGAATCGGTTTCTCCGGTTATCGTCGGAGTGTAAAGACCGTATCCGGCGGTTTTTCCGTCAGACGTTACATAGCTTACCGTAGCTTTTACGGTCTGTTCGCTCATTGTAACGCTTACGTCGTACGTTCCGTCGGCGGCACGCTCCGTAAACGCGTCGCTTTCAGTGTTGAAGTCATAGAATTTAATATTGCCGGCGGTATCTGCGGTATAATAAATTCCGTCGATAAATGTCGGCAGATAATTTTCGGAAAGACTGTCGCTCTGGTATTTTACGTCTGATAAATATGCGCTCGTATCGAATCCGCTGTCATCGGATTCGCTTTCGGGTTCTTTGGGATTTAATTTAATAACTCCGCCGAGTATGAGAAAGGTAAACACACAGGCTACGGCAAGAACCGCAATAGCGGCTGTAACAGCTTTTTTATTCAAAATAAAAACCTCCGATTCCGTACCGTAAAAGGCACGTCAGTATATAATCCTATAAATAATAAATAATTATCTTTCATAAGTATATACAAACCGAAAAAAAAAGTCAATAGCGTTCGCCGCAGGGAAACGTGCGAATTTTTAAGATTCAATAAATGATATTGTTTTAAAAACGTAAAAATGCTATTATAATATCGAAATACAGAACCGGAAACGCAAAGGAGTTCAAAATATGAAATCATCGGCAAAACGAAAATTACCGTACGTTATCGCGGGATGCGCGGTTTTGGCGTTCGCGGCAGCTGCGGTTTTGTTTATAATAGATCCTCTTAAAATAAAATCCGAGCCGGAAACCGCAGAACCGACCGGTAAAATATATAACGAAGACGGCTCTCCGTACTACGAGGACGTAGCTGTGAACGCATACAAGGCTGAAAACTTCAAGTCGGACGATTCGGGCAGAATTTATTATGACGACGAAAACGTCAAGTATTATACCGGCATAGACGTTTCGCAGTATCAGGGCGATATTGACTGGGAGGCGGTTGCTTCCGACGGAATAAGCTTTGCGATTGTCAGAGTCGGCGCGAGGGGCTACGGCGAGTCCGGAAATCTCATAGAGGACGCTAATTTCAGACAAAATCTCGAAAACGCGGAGAAAGCGGGACTGAAGGTCGGCGCATATTTCTATTCTCAGGCGATAAACGTTGAGGAGGCCGAGGAAGAGGCGGAATATCTGCTGTCGCTTATAGACGGTTACAAAATTACCGCTCCCGTAGTCTATGACTGGGAGAATATGCCCGATGTTGCTATGAGGACCGACTCCGTTACGGGTGAAATGCTTGACAAATGCGCCGTCGCGTTCTGTGAAAAAATCAAGAGCGCGGGATATACTCCGCTTATATATTTCAATCTTTCCGACGGCTATACCCGCTACGACCTGAGCAAAATAAAGGATTATTCGTTCTGGTATGCGCAGTATGAGGGCACTGCGCCGAGATTTTATTATAACTACGATATATGGCAGTACTCCTGCACGGGCAGCGTGAAGGGAATAGAGGGAAACGTTGATTTGAATATCGCGTTTACGGATTTTTCATAACGAAAATATTTACAATCACAAACCTCGGACGCGTTCAAGAGAATTGACCTCTCGGACGCGTTTTTTATTGATATTCGGCTATTGATTTTAAAAACGGTATATGGTAAAATAAATCGGTTATTTTTTGCAATATATAAAAAAGAGAGAGTCGTTATGGATACAAAGACTAAAAATGAAATTGAACGCCGCCGGACGTTTGCGATAATCTCCCATCCCGACGCGGGTAAAACAACGCTTACCGAAAAGCTGCTGCTTTACGGCAGAGCTATACAATCGGCGGGTTCCGTCAAGGGCAAGCAGGGCGACAAGCATGCGGTTTCCGACTGGATGGAGCTTGAAAAACAGAGGGGAATTTCCGTCACGTCGTCTGTTATGCAGTTTGAATACGAGGGATACTGCATCAATATCCTCGACACGCCGGGACATCAGGATTTCTCAGAGGATACGTACCGTACGCTTATGGCGGCGGACAGCGCGGTAATGGTTATCGACGCGGCGAAGGGTATAGAGCCTCAGACGAGAAAATTATTTAAAGTATGCGCAATGCGCGGAATACCTATTTTTACGTTTATAAATAAAATGGATCACGAGGCGAGAGATCCGTTTGAGCTGCTTGACGAGCTTGAAACGGAATTCGGAATCGCGACGTATCCCATGAACTGGCCGATAAGCTCGGGCAGCTCCTTTAAAGGAATTTATGACAGAAAAGAAAAACACGTTCTGACTTACGACAACTTTCATGCCGGCAGAATCAGACTTGAATCGATAGTCTGCGATATCGGCGATAGGGACAGATTAAACGAGCTTATAGGCGAGGATTTAATGAACGACCTTATCGACCAGACGGAGCTTCTCGACGGAGCGGGCGGCGAATTTGACATAAACGAAGTGCGCAGGGGTAAGTTAAGTCCCGTATTCTTCGGTTCTGCGCTTAACAATTTCGGCGTAGAGCAGTTCTTGGAATCGTTTCTGAGACTTACGACTTCTCCTCTGCCGAGAAAAACGGGAGACGGCGAGCTTGTCGACCCGCTTGACGACAGCTTTTCGGCGTTTGTGTTCAAGATTCAGGCGAATATGAACAAGGCACACAGAGATAGAATTTCATTTCTCAGAATATGTTCCGGCAAATTCGAGAGGGGAAAGGAATACTATCATGTTCAGGGCGAAAAATCGATGAGACTTTCACAGCCGCAGCAGATGATGGCACAGGAGCGCGGCGTTATAGACGAGGCTTATGCGGGCGACATAATCGGCGTGTTTGATCCGGGTATATTTTCAATAGGCGATACCGTATGCGAAGCGTCGCGGAAGGTTAAATTTTCGGGAATACCGACATTTGCTCCGGAGCATTTTGCAATAATCGAGCAGGTGGATTCGATGAAGCGCAAGCAGTTTGCAAAGGGTATGAATCAGATAGCCCAGGAGGGCGCGATACAGATATTTTTCCTGCCCAACGGCGGTATGGAAAAAGTTATTGTCGGCGTTGTGGGCGTACTTCAGTTTGACGTTCTCAAATTCAGGATGAAAAGCGAGTACGGAGTCGAGTATTTAAGACAGGATCTGCCCCATGAGCAGATAAGAAGAGTTGAAAACGAGAATTTCGACGGCACGAAATACAACCTTGGCTCGGATACGCGCTGGGTTAAGGACATAAAGGGCGGAGATCTTCTCATATTCAACGGAAACTGGGCCGTTAACTGGGCGCAGGAAAAAAATCCCGAATTAAAATTAAGAGAATTTCATCAGGATATAGAAGGATAATTTAGAATCTACGGAGGAAAACAAATGGACAGATACGAAAGCGCAAAGGCTATGTACCTCAATTACGGCGTTGACGCGGATAAGGCTATAGAAACGCTTAAAACAATTCCAGTTTCAATGCATTGCTGGCAGGGCGACGACGTAACGGGATTTGATTCAAAGGAGGCTCTTTCGGGCGGAATACAGGCTACGGGGAACTATCCGGGAAAAGCAACGACCCCCGAGGAGCTTATGTCAGATATAGACAAGGTATGTTCGCTCGTTCCCGGCAGAAAAAAAATAAATCTTCACGCGTCGTATGCGATATTTGAAAACGGCAACTACGCCGACAGAAACGCAATAAAGCCCGAGCATTTTAAGAAATGGGTCGATTTTGCAAGGGACAGAAAAATGGGCATTGATTTTAACCCCACATTTTTCTCGCATCCGATGGTAAAGGACAATTTAACGCTTTCTTCTCCCGATTCGCAGGTACGTAAATTCTGGATTGAACACGGCAAAAGATGTATCGAAATCTCACAGTATTTCGCAGAGCAGACCAATATGCCGTGCGTTATGAACATATGGATTCCCGACGGATATAAGGATATACCCGCCGACAGGCTCGGACCGAGAAAAAGATTTAAAGAGTCGCTTGACGAGATTCTCAGCGTTCCTTATGACAAAACAAGGGTTTTCGTAACTCTCGAATCAAAGGTTTTCGGAATCGGACTTGAGAGCTATACTGTCGGAAGCTCGGAATTTACAATGAATTACGCTTCAAAAAACGGCATAGTTCCGCTCATGGACAACGGTCATTACCATCCGACTGAGGTTGTGTCGGATAAGATATCCTCTCTTCTTCTCTTTAATGAAAAGATCGCATTGCACATAACCAGAGGCGTACGCTGGGATTCCGACCACGTTGTTATTTTTGACGACGAAACAAGGGAGATTGCAAAGGAAATTGTAAGAAACAACGCTCTTGACAGAGTGTTTATAGCAACGGATTATTTCGACGCGTCGATAAACAGAATCTCCGCATGGGTCACGGGACTGCGCAGCGTTCAGAAGGCTTTGCTTTACGCTCTGCTCGAACCCTCGGCTATGATGAAAGAGCTTCAGGACAAGGGCGAGTTCACGTGTCTTATGACGGTGTCCGAGGAGCTTAAAACCATGCCGTTCGGAGATATCTGGAACGAATATTTAAAACAGACGGGCGTTTCCGCGGATTATTACCCCGAAATAGAAAAATACGAGAAAGAGGTTCTGTCGAAAAGATAATCCGCGCCGAAGCCGCATGTAAAGTACATATAAAAATCGCAGGAGGTTCGTTTGCCTGCGATTTTTTATTTATATAAAAAATTCATTATTGTTTTTTTGTCGATTTTGTGTTGACTTTTTCTTGATTATAAAATAAAATGGTCATGTGGAAAAATAGTACGGAAGGTGAGAAAAATGGAACAATTGTACGCTGTCATGAAGAAAGCGCTCGATAAACGAAATATTACCATGTATAAGTTTGCCGATATCACAAAAACGGATCGCTCTTTTCTTACGAAAATGCTTAAAGGGCAAAGAAGCATGACGGTTGAACGGCTTAACGAACTGATTCAATCTATAGAGCCTGCCGTTACTGCCGATGAAAGCGATGAGATAAGGTTTGCATATATAGATATGAATTTCGGTATCGATAAATTCAACGATTATATGAACCTTCTTGTGTTAAATGAAAATAACTGCGAACCGGCAAAGTCCGATTTTAAAAATTCGATTGATATGATTGCCGACTTCAGGGAGAATACGACGGGCTTCGGTTCTCATACAGAGCTTATAAAAATTTTATACGCGGCGGCATATAAAATATGTTCGGCCGAAAACAAACGTATATATACAAATATAGACGCTTCGCTATCCGCTGATATTTTCGATTATATAAAGGAAAAAAACGGTATCGGGGATGTTGATATAAAGCAGATTATAAATTCGGATTCCGATCTTAATTATTCAAGAATTATCGACTTCGCGTTTAAATTCATGACAAAAGGCTACAATATATATTACTCCGGTTCGGTGCAACAGAACTCGGATGAAATAAATGTTATTTTTCCGTATTATTTTATTACGGACGAGATTTGCATATTTGCCGACGCAAATTTAGCGTGCGGATATGTTGAAAAAAATAAAAAGGTTGCCGACATATATGCGAAGCGAATAGCAGACCAGACGCGTAAGATGACAAAAATAGTTACGATTACTCAGGATATTATGGAAACGAAAAAATGGGTTTCCGGACGATTCAAATACAAGGACAGAGCCGAAACAATTCTGGAATTCTTTTTCTGTGCGCCGCTCTTCATGACTCTTGACATGGGATATCAAATTACGAAGAATGAATTGCCGAACCGCGAATATTTGATAAACGTTGCGTACGAGCACTATCAGATGATGAAGGAATCTCTTAAATATGCATATAATATTGTATCATATGAAGGTGTACGCAATTTTACCGACTTAGGCATGGTATCATATTTACCTGAGGAATGCATCGTCCCGCTTAAACCGGAAAGCCGTATCGAGGTATATAAAAAAGCAATTGAATATTACCGATGCGACAATAAGCATTTATTTATAGCAAGACCGAACATTTTTAAGAATAAGGTGCAGCTTGAAATTACGGACAAATATTCCGATCGCAAACATATTATATCAAACATGTACGGATATGTAACAAATTTCGTCGGCAATTCGATGATTTCAATAAACGATACGGATATTAATAACGAATTGCTGGACTTTCTATGTTATCTCACAGTTTCGCCGTACTTTTATTCCAAGGAGGAATCGCTCGATATTCTTCGCGGCGAAATAAAACGGCTTGAGTATATGACGGAGAGTAACTCTTAAATAAAAAAATACGGGGACGCTTCATCTTCAGAGGCCGTCCCCGCCGTTTATTTTAAATCCTCAATTATCAATTTTGCCGCTTTATAAATATCTCCGCAGCCGAGAGTTATTACAAGGTCGCCCTTTTCGGCAATGCTTTCAACGTAATCGGCAACCTCCCTGAACGTATTAAACCATACGCTTGCCGGAATCAGGGCCGCCAGATCCGACGTGTGAATGCCGTACGTGTTTTTTTCCCTTGAACCCATTATTTCGGTCATAACGACCTTATCGGGGATTTTCAGAACCTCGGCAAAATCGTTTAACAGCATTGCCGTTCTGGAATAGGTAAACGGCTGGAATACAGCGATAACGCGTTTGTAATCGAGCTTTTTCGCGGCCTCAAGGGTTACTTTTAATTCCCTGGGATGATGAGCATAGTCGTCGCATACGGTTATTCCCTTATACGTTCCGAGATTTTCAAATCTTCTGCCCGCGCCCTTGAAGTCGGATATTTCCTTTACGGCAGTTTCAACATCGCAGCCTGCGTAAACGCTCGAAGCAAGAGCCGCAAGAGAATTGTAAACGTTATGATCTCCCGGTACGTTCAGTATGACGTGCCCTTTTTTTTCTCCTTTATAATAAACGTCGTACTCGGGGTACGCGCCCTTCCTGTCCGATATAAGCTCGGCGCGCCACATGCATTTCTCGCCTAAACCGAAGGTGATAAACTCCTTGTTTTTATCCGCCATGTCGTTTATTGCGTCGCACGTGTTTTTGTCGTCAAGGTTATAAATAACCGTATCTGCGCTGTCGGCGAATTTTGTAAACGAATTTTTCAGATTCTCCATAGTTTTGAAAAATTCCATGTGATCCGCGTCGATGTTCAGAATTACGGCGCATCTGGGCGACATCTGCAGAAAAGTGTTTTTATATTCGCATGATTCGCATACGAATATATCGCTTTTGCCGACTATTCCGTTAGTGCCGGTATACGGAAGCTTTCCTCCGATTACGGCGGACGGGTCAAGGCCCGATTCTATCAATATCTGCGCGGTCATCGAAGTAGTCGTCGTTTTTCCGTGAGTTCCGCATATGCCGATACAGTTTTTATATCTTCTCGACAGTGCGCCGAGTATTTTTGAACGTTCAAACGTCGGTATTTCGCTTTCCCTTGCGGCTGCAAGCTCAGGATTGTCGTCCATTATCGCCGCCGTGTGCACTATCATTTGTGCGCCCTCGATATTTTCGGCTCTCTGTCCCATTGTAACGGGTATTCCCAGAGAGCGTATTCTGTCGAGAGTGTCGCTCTCGTTATTGTCCGAGCCTGAGAGAATGTAGCCTTCGCTGTGAAGAATTTCGGCTATCGGGCACATACCCGAGCCTCCGATTCCGATAAAATGTATTCTTTTTACCTTTGAAAGAATTTCGTCCGCTTCATACATAATTATATCCGCTCCCTGCATTATTCGATAGGTATTTCAACAGGACTTCTGCGCTGGAAAAGAACCGTGGATTTGAATCCCGCCTCGAGCGCCGCCTCGTACGCGTGCTTTATGCCGACGCCTATATCCTTTGCAAAATGCGCGTCCGAGCCCACGCTGATAAGCCTGCCGCCCAGCTCCTTAAATCTTTTGACTGTCTGCGTTTCGGGGGAAAGTCTGTTGATGGGCTGGCGAAGTCCGGCCGTATTGATTTCGAGCGCAATATCCTTTTCGGCGGCAAGCTTCAATATCTCGTCGACTTTATCTTTATAATCGTTAATATCAATCATGATATTATTTCTTGCATAAAAATATCTGAACGGATACGTAAGGTGAGTCAGCACGTCGAATCCGCCCCATTCGAGCATATTCAGCTCCTCGTCGAAATATTCGTTGATTTCCGCCTTTATATCCATGCCCGTAAAATCTTCAATATAATAAAAGTCGGTTTTGTTCCTCAGGTTATGCACCGAGCCGAGTATGACGTCGAATTTCTGAGACGCGATTATCTTTTCGCTCGTTTCCGTATCATAGCCGCACTCGCCGAGTTCTATTCCGTTTAAAATCAGCAGCTTTCCGTAAAACGCGCTTTTAGCTTTTGCGACTTCAAAAAAAGCCTGTCTGACGCTCCTGTCAAAATTATCTTTGTAAAAAGCGTCGACTTCGCAGTGGTCGGTAAAGGCAATCGCACGCAGACCTTTGTTTACCGCCGTTTCGCACATGTACATCGGGCTGTGATTGCCGTCAAACGAGTTGTCCGTATGATTGTGCATATCTATTATATTTTTAAATTCCATATATCTTTCACCTTTCAAAAAGAGTATAGCATAAAATCACGCTTATTTACAATATTTTTTAAAAATTATATACTAACGGGAAAAAATATGATAAAATAAGCTTATCAAATGAAAAAAGAACGGAGAATCAGAATGAAAATAACGGCAAACGCCGCGGGTAAAATAAATCTTCTCCTCGATCTCACCGGAGTTCTCGATAACGGATACCATTGCATTTATACGGTAATGCAGTCGATTTCCGTTTTCGATAAGGTTACCGTCGAAAAAACATCCGACGGTAAAATAACGCTCGGATGCGACAGGGAGTTTATTCCTTCGGATTCAAAAAATACGGCGTATAAAGCGGCGCAGGCTTTTTTTAACGTTTCCAAAATAACGAATCCCGGCATAAAAATATTTATCAATAAGAATATTCCGTGTCAGGCGGGTATGGGCGGAGGAAGCGCGGACGCAGCCGCCGTGCTTGTAATATTAAACGAGATGTTTTCGTCGCCCTTTACAATCGACGGGCTGTGCAAAATCGGCGAGACGATAGGCGCGGATATTCCGTTCTGCATAAAGGGCGGATGCGCGCTGTGCCTAAACATAGGCGAGGTTATCGCGCCTTTGCCGAGCGCGAAGCTTTACGCTGTCGTTGTAAAGCCTTCGCAGAACATTTCAACGAAAACGGCATATGAAAATTTCGATTCTCTCGAGCAGGTAAGGCATCCCGACAATAACAGATTTCTTTATGCCGCGGCGCACTCCGATTACCGCGACATGTGCCGTTACGGCGCGAACGTGTTTGAACAGGCGGTCGAGGTTTACGACAGAGCGGATATTAAATCGATAATGCGTTCAAACGGCGCGGGACTTTCCATGATGACGGGAAGTGGCTCGGCAGTGTTCGGTCTGTTCGACGACGAGAACAAGGCGCAGAGGTGCTTTGAGTTTTTAAAAACAAAATATAAAGAGGTTCTTTTTTCAAAATTTACCGAAAAATCGATTTTTATTGAATAAAATGCCTTTGAAGCGTTCATCTTTACGGTGAACGTATTTTTTTTCGGAGGCTTTGTCATGAACATAAAAAACAATCTGTCATTTATAAAAAACAGTCTTTCGTTTTCGGATTCCGTTACTCAAAAGCAGAAAATCCGTAATATGATTTTAGCTTCGGTCATTTCGTTCGCGTTTTTATTATGCATTCAGTTTTTGCAGTTCGTAACAGACTGCCGCGAGATAAGAACGGACGTGCTCAGGCTTCACGTAATAGCAAATTCCGACGCGGATATCGACCAGAATGTAAAATTGAAGGTACGCGACGCGGTTCTTGCAAAGGGCGCGAAAATTTTTGACGGGAGCGTAAATGTCGAAAACGCAAGGGAGAAGCTGATTCCGGAGCTTTCGGAGCTTGAAAACGAGGCGAACAGCGTACTTAAGGAAAACGGCTTTGAATACTGTGCGAAGGTGAATTTGAAAAATGAATACTTTCCCGTAAGGGAGTATGAAAATTTCACGCTCCCTTCGGGCAGATACATGTCGCTTACCGTAACGCTCGGCGGCGGAGAGGGGAGAAACTGGTGGTGCGTAATGTTTCCGCCTCTGTGTCTGCCCGCGGCGGAGGATAAGCAGAGCGTATACGACGCCGTGTTCTCTCAGGAAGAGGCAAGTATAATAGAAAATAAATCAAAATATAAAATCAAATTCAAAATTCTCGAGTGGACGGATGAAATTATCGAAAAACTGCGCTCAAAATAACATAATTTAACATAAATAATAAATTAAGATTTATTTCCCAGTAAAATCGACCCTGATTTGTAAAGGAAAATTTTCCCTTGCATAATTGATTAATTCCCATGAATATACAATTGCATTTAAGGTTCAAATCTGCCCGAAAAAATGTTCAAAACTCTGTTCAGAAAGTTCAAAACTTTACATCAGTAAGGACTAAAATGCAATTTTTTTGAACCAAACGGGGAACTTTTGAACATTTTGAACAGAGTTTTAAACAATTTAAAGATTTTTGCTTTACAGCGGAACAAAAATGTATATTGTGCAAAACTTTCTGTATACCGTTTTATAAATTTTGCATATCGTCAAAAATTTCTGTATATTATGAATTTCATTTCAAAAACAGACCGGTTTTGGTCTTGAAAATCGTTTTTTTGCTCATTTGCGGATATGTTCCGTTCCGTTTTAAATTTTTAAAACGCAGTCGTAAAAAATATATCAAAAATTCTTGACTATCATTATTTTGCATGATATAATCTGTTTGCCGCTTGTACCGGGCTTTATTTTCAAGTGGATTTTTCCCGCCCGCCGCAGCGAGACTTTATAAGGAAGGTAAATCAATGTACGCAATTATCGAGACCGGCGGAAAGCAGTACAAGGTTGAGAACGGCTCCGTTCTTTTCATTGAAAAGCTTGACGTTGAGGCAGACAGCGAAGTAGTTTTTGACAAGGTTATTGCCGTTGGCGCCGATGACGGCATCAAGGTAGGCGCTCCCTATGTTTCGGGCGCAACCGTAACGGCTAAGGCTCTCAAGAACGGCAAGGGCAAGAAGATTACCGTTGCCACTTACAAGGCTAAGAAGAACGAGAAGCGCAAGATGGGTCACAGACAGCCCTACACCAAGATTGAGATCGCTTCGATCAACGCTTGATGACAAAGGTCGTATTTAAGAACCGTAACGGTATTCCGAACGGATTTACGCTGAGCGGACATGCCGGAGCCGGGGACGCAGGGTACGATATCGTATGCTCGGCGATTTCTTCGGCGGCGTATATGACCGCCAATATGCTCACTGAAATTTTCAATGAAAATATTACGGCGGACATTGGGGACGGTTTTATGTCGATCACGCTATCGGACGGGGCTTCACCCGTCGCCTCGGATATACTCAGGGGCTTTAAGCTCCACATGGAGCAGCTCTGCGGGCAGTATCCGGACTTTATCAAAATTACTACGGAGGTGTAAGTTATGCTTAAAGTAAACATTCAGCTCTTCGCTCATAAAAAGGGAATGGGTTCAACCCGTAACGGCCGTGATTCCGAATCAAAGAGACTCGGAGTTAAGCGCGCTGACGGTCAGGCTGTTAACGCCGGCACCATTCTTGTTCGTCAGAGAGGAACTCACATCCATCCCGGCGAGAATGTAGGCAAGGGTTCGGACGATACTCTTTTCGCTCTTGTTAACGGTACCGTTAAGTTCGAGCGTTTAGGCAAAGACCGCAAAAAGGTCAGCGTTTACGAAAACTGATTTAACTTGACTGAAAAACGCCCCGAGGCACATGGCTTTGGGGCGTTGATTTTTTTTATTCAGTTTAATTCAATGTCATAATAGACTTTTTTGTCTGTTATAAAATTTAATTCATATTCTATTTCGATTTTCTGTGCGCCGTCCGGAATCTGATAGTACAGATATCCGTCCGCTTCTCTGCCGGCGGAGAGCTCGTCTCCGTTGAATCTTTCATCACCCCAGTATGGGTCGTCGGCAGGCTTGTTATCGGCGTAACATTTAAAATCACCCGAATTAACAAATACGTCGGATGTTCCCGTATTTTTCGCTTCCGCAAATACTCTTATATATTTATAACCGCTGTCGGGTTTGCTGAATTCCGAATATCCGGTCCACACCTCGGCTGATTTGATTGTTATTTCAAGATTACCGTCGGTGAAGCTGTCGCCGACTTTTAATCTTTGATTTTCATTTTTCTTTGTTGTTGTTACGACGGCTTGTTCATTTTTTGTGACAGACTGGGAATCGTTATTTGCTTTGTCATTGGTTTTTCCGGAGGATAATGCGGATGTAATAATGAAAAGAAGAATAACGATCAGAACCCAAAACCACCAGCGTTTGTATATTTTCTTTTTCTTTTTGTTTTCGGACTGAACAGGATTTTGAGACGGCTGCGCCGCTGTAAAGTTATACCCGCACTCCGGGCAGAATTTAAGTGAATCGGAAATTTCTTTTTTGCATGACGGACAAATCATTTTTTTGACTCCTTTTTTTATAGATTGGTTATATAGATATGATGTAAATGTCAATACGCCTGATGTGATGTATTATCATTATTTCGGTGATAATACTTATATGAAAAAATATTATGAAAAGCTTAGAGAACTTAGAGAAGATAATGATTTAAAACAGAGCGATATCGCACGCGTACTCGGAACAACCCAACAGGTATATTCAAGATATGAAAACGGAATTAACGAAATGCCGGTAAGGCATCTTGTAACGCTTTGCAGATTTTACGGTGTAAGCGCGGATAGTGTTCTCGGTCTTGATAAAAATGACAGCAAAAGAGAAATTAACTTATAAGGATTACGTATGTTTTTTTGTTATCGTTAAATATAACCGAAAATCAATATTGCCCGGATGTGTAAATTCGGTAGATTTTTTATCGTTTTTAATTGAAATTTTTGTTTACATTCTGCGAATTAAGTGGTAAAATAATTTTTGGTGTATTTTTAACCTTAGTACTCTGCACCACCTAAAGCTTTACAAGCATTGCTTCGTCTGACAGCGTTTAACTGCGTATTCAAACTTGACAGGCGTCGGTCTGCCTGCGTTTTCATCCTTGTTAAACACAGCCATACTTGCAATCAGATGTAAACTTTTAGGCGTTACGGAGTACCGGAAGCCGTAATTACAGGGCTTTGAACATTACCAAGGAGGAAAAAATAAATGGCCAGAAAAATGAAGACCATGGACGGTAACAACGCCGCCGCATACGTGTCGTACGCGTTTACCGAGGTGGCGGGTATTTACCCCATCACGCCGTCCAGCCCCATGGCAGACTATGTCGATCAGTGGGCAGCAAAGGGTCAGAAGAACATCTTCGGCACTACCGTAAAGGTTGCCGAGATGCAGTCCGAGGCAGGTGCTTCGGGTACGGTGCACGGTTCTCTTGCGGCCGGCGCTCTTACCACGACTTATACCGCTTCTCAGGGACTTCTTCTTATGATTCCCAATATGTACAAAATCGCAGGTGAGCTTCTGCCCTGCGTATTCCACGTTTCCGCCCGCTGCGTTGCTTCGCACGCACTCAACATCTTCGGCGATCACTCGGACGTTTACGCATGCCGTCAGACCGGTTTTGCAATGCTTGCCGAGACTAATCCGCAGGAGGTTATGGACTTAGGTCCCGTCGCGCATCTTGCGGCTATCGAGGGCAGAGTTCCGTTTATTAACTTCTTTGACGGATTCAGAACCTCTCACGAGATTCAGAAGATACAGCTTTGGGATTATGAGGATCTCAAGGAGATGTGCAACATGGACGCCGTTGAATCGTTCAGAAAGCACGCTCTCAATCCCGAGCATCCCACAATGCGCGGTTCTCACGAGAACGGAGATATTTTCTTCCAGCACCGCGAGGCTTGCAACAAGTACTATGACGCGCTTCCCGCAGTCGTAGAAAAGTACATGGATAAGGTTAACGCCAAGCTCGGTACTGATTACAAGCTCTTCAACTACTACGGCGCGCCCGACGCTGACAGGGTTATCATTGCAATGGGCTCTATCTGCGACGTTGCCGAGGAGGTTATCGATTATCTTACCGCCAAGGGCGAGAAGGTCGGACTTGTCAAGGTTCGTCTTTACAGACCGTTCTCGGCTGAGAAGCTCCTCGAAGCTATCCCCGAGACTGCTAAGAAGATTGCCGTTCTTGACAGAACGAAAGAACCCGGTTCGCTCGGCGAGCCTCTTTACATGGATGTAGTTACCGCTCTTGCAACTCACGGCAGACAGGCTGATATTATCGGAGGCAGATACGGACTCGGTTCAAAGGATACTCCTCCCGCAAGCGTATTCGCCGTTTACGACGAGCTTAAAAAGGACGAGCCCAAGAAGCAGTTTACAATCGGAATTAACGACGACGTTACGTTCCTTTCTCTTGATGAGAAAGAAGCTCCCAACACCGCGGCCGAGGGTACTATCGAATGTAAATTCTGGGGTCTCGGCGGCGACGGCACAGTCGGCGCAAACAAGGATTCCATCAAGATTATCGGCGACCATACCGATAAATTCGTTCAGGCATATTTCCAGTACGACTCAAAGAAGACAGGCGGTATCACTATCTCCCATCTTCGTTTCGGCGATAAGCCCATCAAGAGCCCGTATTATATCAATAAAGCTGATTTCGTAGCATGCCACAATCCTTCTTATATTGAAAAGGGATTCAAAATCGTCAACGACGTTAAGCCCGGCGGAAAGTTCCTTATCAACTGCCAGTGGGACGAGGCTGAGCTTGCCGAGAAATTAAGCGGCGAAGCAAAACGCTATATTGCAAAGAACAATATTAAGCTTTACACGGTTAACGCTATCGACCTTGCTAAGGAGATTGGATTAGGCAAGAGAACGAATACCATTCTCCAGGCTTCGTTCTTCGCTCTTGCGGAGGTTCTTCCCAAGGATGACGCTATCGCCTACATGAAGAAGGCGGCAGAGAAGTTCCTTAAAAAGGGTCAGGAAATCGTTGACATGAACTGGAAGGCAATCGACGCCGGTTTCGGCGCATTCAAGGAAATTGCCGTTCCCGCAGACTGGGCAAACGCAGAGGATAAACCCGAAGCTAAGGTTACCGACGGCGCGCCCGCTCTTGTCAAGATGGTCAACGATATCATGATTCCCGTAGGCAAGATGAACGGCGATTCTCTTCCCGTTTCCGCATTTGAAGAGCATGTCGACGGTACGTTCGAGCAGGGCGCGTCCGCTTACGAGAAGCGCGGAGTTGCCGTTATGGTTCCCGAGTGGAACGAGGCTACATGCGCTAAGTGCAACAAGTGCGCGTTCGTATGTCCCCACGCTACTATCCGTCCGTTTGCTCTCTCAGCAGAGGAAGCGGAGAATGCTCCCGCAAACACAAGATTTGCTCCCAAGCCGGTTGTTAAGACCGATTATAAATATACGCTTGCAGTTTCGCCCATGGATTGTATGGGCTGCGGAGTCTGCGTAGGCGTATGCCCGACGAACTCCATTAAGATGGTTTCAAGAGAGAGCCAGGAGGATCAGCAGGCAGTATTTGATTACTGTGTTGCAAACGTTACCGAGAAGCCCGAGACTACGGCTAACATGAACGTTATCGCAAGCCAGTACAAGCAGCCCATGCTTGAGTTCTCAGGTTCATGCGCAGGATGCGCAGAAACCTCTTACGCCCGTCTTATTACTCAGCTGTTCGGCGACAGAATGTATATTTCCAACGCTACCGGATGCTCATCGATTTGGGGCGGTCCCGCGGCAACTTCGCCCTATACCGTTAACAAAGAGGGTCACGGTCCCGCTTGGGCTAACTCGCTCTTTGAGGATAACGCAGAGCACGGCTACGGTATGTTCCTCGGTCAGCAGGCTGTCAGAACCCGTCTTATCGAGAAGGTACAGGGTATCGACGCTCAGGAATGCGCTCCCGCAGAGCTTAAAGCCGCAGCAGCCAAGTACCTTGAAACCGTTAATGACGGCGAAGCAAACGCAGAGGCGACAAAGGCTCTCATTGCAGAGCTTGAAAAGCATGCAGACTGCGAGACATGCAGTGAGATTCTCGCTCATAAGGAATACCTTGCCAAGAAGTCCGTATGGATCTTCGGCGGCGACGGATGGGCTTACGATATCGGATTCGGCGGCGTAGACCATGTTCTCGCTCAGAACCAGGATGTTAACATCATGGTATTCGATACCGAGGTTTACTCCAACACCGGCGGACAGGCTTCCAAGGCTTCGCAGGTAGGTCAGGTTGCTCAGTTTGCCGCCGCAGGTAAGGCTGTTGCCAAGAAGAGCCTTGCAGAAATCGCAATGTCCTACGGTTATGTATACGTTGCGCAGATCGCTATGGGCGCAGACCAGAATCAGACCCTCAAGGCAATCCGCGAGGCTGAAGCATATCACGGTCCTTCGCTCATCATCGGCTACGCTCCCTGCGAGATGCACTCGATCAAGGGCGGTATGGTTAACTGCCAGGCTGAGATGAAGAAAGCCGTTGACTGCGGTTACTGGAATATGTTCAGATATAATCCCGCTCTTAAGGCAGAGGGCAAGAATCCGTTCACCGTTGACAGCAAGGTTCCCGCAACAGAGGGTTACCGTGCGTTCCTGATGAACGAGGCTCGTTACTCCGCTCTTACGAGAAGCTTCCCCGCACGTGCGGAAGAACTTTTCACAGAGTCTGAGGAGCTTGCTAAGGAGAGATATGCTCACCTTATGAAGCTCGTAAAACTTTACAGCACCGAAGAATAATTCTTTTTCCTTGGTATAAATAAAACGCCCCTTGCCGGTTTAACGGCAGGGGGCGTTTACCGCGTTAAAAATGCGACTGAATGAAGATTAAAAATCTGACTGAACAGAAATTGATAATGTGACTGAATGAAAATTGAAAATCTGACTGAACGGACGGATTGCGGGGCGGATTCTTTTAAGAACAAACGTACATTGAGTTAAGATTAGATAACCTTAATCAGCAAATATGCCGGTCAGCTTTTAAGACTTATTTCCTCGGTTTCAAAGTATTCGCACGAAAACGAAATAAACAGATTATTCGACGAACATGTATATCTGTAATGCCCGAGTTCGTATGTTTTATAACATTCCTTAAAGTAATTCGCAGTGTCGGTTACGCAGATTTCCTTGAATACTGATTCGGTTTCGTCGTCTGAAGCAAGCGCGAAAACATTGCTTACCGTACGGCACAATTGCAGATATTCGTCATATCCGCCGTCTTTGCCGAGCGTTTTATACGAGGCGGTCGCGGTTACGCCCGTAACAAGTCCGTCGTCGGTCGTCAGCGACAGAATTACGTCGTCCTTGTCCTTAAGCGAGAGGAAAACGTGATACGCGTCATTATAAAAAATCAAATCGAGAAAGCTGTATTTATAACGTTCGTCAGCTTCGCCGAGCGCGTTTGAAAGTTCCTGCCAGTCAAGCTCACGCGTTGAAGTACACGAGGAAAATGCGGCCGGACAAATTAACAGAACAAGAAACAGAGAAATAAATTTTTTCATAAAATCACCCGTAACAGTATATGACCGTTACGGGGTAATTTATGCGTTCTTTGTAAGTATGGCGGCTACTACGGTTATATCGTCGTGCTTTTTTGAATTATCGGAGGCAAGGGCGGCTTTTGCAAGCTGTTTTGAAGCGATTTCACCGTCTGTTGTTTCAACGCTCATTAAAATTTCTCTGAATCTTTCCCTTGCGTTTTCGCTTACTCCGTCTGACATCATAACAATCTTGTCGCCGTCGCCTATTGTTACGGCGCTTTTTTCAAACGTTATATTGCGTAAAATTCCTATGGGCATGGACGGCTTTTCGATTTTAATTAATTTTTTCTTTTTCGCCGCATACGAAAACGACGCGCCGGCTTTGTAAAACACGCATCTGCCCGTGTATAAATCGACGCAGCAGATGTCAAGCGTTGAGATTGATTCCTCCTTTGAACGAATCATCATTGACGAATTGACGATATTTAAAACGCTGTCGGATTCAAAACCGGAACGCATGAGCGCGGATGTTATCGCTCCCGTCATAACGGAATCGACCGCCGCCCGCTTGCCCGTTCCCATACCGTCGGATATGATTATAACAAAATTGCCCTTGCCGTCCAAAAAGCAGTCGTATGTGTCGCCGCACAGGCATTCCCCGTCGGAAACGAACTGATAACCGCCGTAATTTACGGAATAAACGGTTTTTTCGCATATATTGACGCACGTGACCGAGTCGGAAATTTCGGAAACAACGGGTTCCTCCATCGCTATACCGAGAATAGATGATATTCTTTTCCCGATTAATTTAAAAGAATCAAAATCCTTCGGTAATGCAAGGTATAATTCACAGAATATTCTGCCGTTTGAAATAAATACGCCCGAGCTTACCGCGTTCAGTCCCATGTCGTTTGTCAGAATGTCGTTTAGAAGGCTTGAACGTTCCGCGTCGAAATATTCGCTTTTTTCGATTTTTCGCGCCATATCCGAAAAGAAATCGGATATCGTCGAGAATTGATCCGCGACGATGTTTCCCGTCATTGCAAGTGAAGAAAGGGATGAAAATTCGCCGCAGAATTTGTTGTACAGTGCGTTTATTCTTGAATATAAAGCGTGAAAATTTATGCATGTTCCGGCGTTTTTTGAAATTTCATCTTCGGTAAGTCCCGATTTTACGCCCGACGCGGCGTCTTTTATTATTTTTCTGACGGCGTCTTTGTTTTCGCTCCAGCAGTACGAATATCTTTCGCACGAAATGCATACGCCCGTTTTAATTTCTTCCGCGTAATTCCTGACTCCGGGCTCGTTTCGTCTTTCAAATATTTTAAGAACGCTTCTGACGCAGGACGATACGTTTTCCATAGAGCCCGAAGCGGAGGTAAGGCGCATTTTTAAGGCGGCTCTCTGACTTTCCATGTATTCGCCGGAGTCTGCGACAGAAAAGCATTTTTCGATTTTCTGCGCGAGCTTCTGAGGCGTCAGCATAAAAAGGACTCCGCCTATCGTTATGTCATAAATAACGTTTAAAGCCTGAGTCCACGGTGCGAGGGGAATCGCCGTTATTCCGACTGTGACGACGAAAATGACGGTTGCGGCAAATCTGTTTTTTCGTCCGAATATTCCGGACAGAAGTCCGCCCAAAGCAAATCCTCCCGCAAGAAATGACATTGAGTCCGCAAGCGAAAGCGTAACGCCGGCGCATATTCCGGCAAGCGACCCTCCGCGTTCGTTTGCATATGTCGCCGCGCATAAAACCATGAAGGATGAGATTATTCCGGCGGGGGAGACTGTAAATATTTTAATCGGGTTTACGGAAATTATCAATTCGCTCATTAAAACCAGAACGGCGGCAGTTTCAATGCCGTTAAGGCGCGAAAAGCAGCGTTTTTCCTTATTGATATTTAAAGCGATAAACGAAAAATACGCGCTTGCCGCCCCCGCCGCCGATTCTGCAAGATAAAGCAGAATGTCGGAGAATTTTATGCCGGAGGCTATCGAAATAACCGTTCCTGTTGAAAAAATCGCGATTGCCGCCGAAACCGGCACGTAGATTCTTGCATACCGTCTTGTCAGTATGCTCCTTCCCGCGATTGCGCCGATTGCAGATATTATGCACCCGGCGGTATACCGAAGCGTCATTACATCGCGTGAAAAATTTATAAAATATCCGACGCACGCCCCGATTGCCGCCGCCGGTACAAATTGAACCGGAACGGCAGGTATAAAAGAAACGGCAAACGGAGAAAGCGTTGTAAAAATTCGCCCCGACGACGTAATTATTCCCAAAAGAAAATACAAAACGTATTTGAAAAGTCCGGTCGCCGCGGCGGCTTTAAAATCCGAATTTAATTTTTTTCTGTTTAATCTTGTTTTTTCCAAATTCCTCACCGCTTTTTTTATTATCTGTTTTAATTATAATCGGCAACATGGCAAAAAGATGTCAAATTGTGAGTTCTTAATAAAAAAATTAAGGGATATGTCAATAAAAATCGTGTTATGCTATTGAAAAATAAGGCGATTATTGTTAAAATAAATAGATAAAATATAATGAAATGAGAATAGATTTTTTTATGATAAAGGAAGAAAACGAAGGTCGCTTCGATGACGTTATAATAGGAAAAAACGCGGTTAAGGAAGCTCTTAAATCGGGCAGACCCGCAGACAGGCTTATAATTGAGAGAGGCGAGCATAAAAATTCGCTTGCCCCTATCGTTGCAATGTGCAGGGATATGGGTATTCCCGTAAAGGAAGCCGACGGTAAAAAGCTTGATTTTTTAAGCGGTCACGGCAATCATCAGGGCGTTATCCTTATCGCCGCGGCGCACGAATATGCGTCGATTGACGATATTTTCGCCCTTGCCGAGGAAAGAAACGAAAAACCGTTTATAATAATATGCGACAGACTTGAGGATCCTCATAACCTCGGCGCGGTAATAAGAAGCGCGGAGGCTGCCGGCGCTCACGGCGTTATAGTTCCGCAGCGACGAAGCGTCGGACTTAACGGAACCGTCGGCAAGGCAAGCGCAGGCGCATTGGAATACGTTCCGGTCGTAAGAAGTACAAACATTACCTCCGTTATCGGGGAGCTTAAGAAACGCGGAGTCTGGGTTTATGCCGCCGACATGGACGGAGAGCCTTATTATAAAACGGATCTGAGCGGTTCAATCGCCCTTGTAATCGGAAATGAGGGCGGTGGAGTGAGCCGTCTTGTAAAGGAAAATTCCGACGCGGTTGTGAGTATTCCGATGAACGGTAAAATAAATTCTCTTAACGCGTCGGTTGCCGCGGGAATACTTATGTTTGAGGTTGCAAAGACAAGAAATACTACTGACAGGTGAGTTAAAGTGGACGATAACAGCAAAAACCCCGCCGGCGATACCGTTGACGAGTTTCTCTCGCGTTACCGCAGAATCGTCAAGCATACCGAGACGGTCCGCACTTTCAGAACAGGCGAACCTCCCGGAAATTCAAAAACGGAAAATAATGAGGATAATATCGCTTTTCACGCGTCGGACAGAACTATGGAGATCGACCCGCGCGCGACGTTTAATCCTGTTACTCAAAGGCAGATAATAACAAAAAAAGTTTCGTCCGTACCGGACGGTAATACGGATTTTGATAAAAAAGAATATTCCGACAGATTTGTTTCCGAACCTGAGCTTAAAGCTTCGGATGTCGGAGATGACAGGACAATGGAGTTCGATATGTCCGGTATTTCCGGAAAGGGCTCGGATTCCGATTCTGTTCGGGGGCAGCAGACGTTTGCCTCCCTTTTCAGCGACCCGGCTTCAAAGGGTATAAAGCGCAGTATTAAAATTACGACCGACCCGGAGGCTGAGGAAACCGGGACCTGCGGCGATCTTCTTTTTGAAACGGGCGATGATATCGCGTCGCTTTATAAAACGCTTAATGTCGGCGAGGCCATGTCGTTCGGAAAGAGCGAAAAATTAAGAGCGATTGCCAGAACAGCCGGCGACGACCGCGGGACAAAGATTGAGGAACAGTTGACGTTCCCCGGATTCGAGGACGAAACCGGGGAGCCGATAGACGAGGAAAAACTTGAAAAGGACGTAAGAAAAAACAGAATTAAAAAAGTGCGCGACTTTATGCTCAGGGGCGGAGTCAAAAAACAGAATGACGGTGAAAACGGAGATATCGCGGAGGATGTGCTCATAACGAACATAACGGACGAGCAAATCGAGAAACGCGAAAAAACGGAAACGTTTAAAAAATTTCAGGGCGAGCTTTCAAGATTTGTAAAGACTCATGACAACGAGGGCGTCGATCCCGGGATAGAGTATTCGTCGCCGCATGACGTTAAGGAAATAAACGCATATATTGCCTCGGGCAGGAAAAAGGCAGGTCTGTTTGTTCTTTTAAGCGGAATACTCGGAACGGCTCTGCTCATAATGTCACTGTTTTCCGTTTCGTCCGGCGAGACTTTTTTCGGCGGAAATATAAAGCTTTATGCTGCGGTGAATTTCTTTTCGCTTGTTACGGTAGGCCTTCTGTGCTGCATAGATTTAAGAAAATGCTTTTCATCCTTAAAGCGGAAACGGTTTGCTTCGGACATAAGCATATACTTTATGTTTTTGTTTTCGATTGTACAATGCGCTCTTATATGGTTCTTTCCCGACGCTCTCAATTCGACCGTGCCGATGCTTGCTCCTGCGGCGATACTCTCGGCTCTTCCGCTGTACGGCGGACGATATGTAACATATAATAATATACAGCTATGCTTTAATCTTTACTCGGGTAAGGATGTTTTGAATATATTAAGGTCGTTCGGCGACGGAGGTCTTGCAAAGGAAATGATAGCGGGCTTGCAGACTCCGGGCGGAAACGACGTAAAATACACGGCAAAGGCAAAATCCGTTTCCGGATTTATGCGGTGCGCCGTAAATGCCGTTCCTCCCGACCCGTATTCGGACGCGGTTTCGTTCTCGTCACTGTGCGTTTCGGTTCTTGTCGGAGCGATATCGGGAATAATTAAAAAAAGCGCGGTTACGGGATTTACCGCCGCCGCGGCGATACTTATACTTTCCGTGCCCGTAACGTATATTTTTATTGCGGTTCTTCCTCTTTTCAGAGAGAATTTAAAGCTCCGCGATAAGAAGGCGTCCGTTCCGTCTTACTCGATAGCCCGTAATATTTCAAAATCCACGGCGGTTATTTTTTCCGCTTCGAATATTATAGAGCAGTCGGCGTGCAGTATTCACGGAGTTAAAACGTTCGGTTCGGCTTCCGCTCAGGAGTGCGTTTTATATGCGGCGGCTCTCGTTATGAAGGCTCATACGCCTCTTGAGGGTATTTTTTCAAAGGCCGTCAATCCGGAGGATATCGAAAAGCTTAATACAGAGGATATCGTTTATGAGGAAAAGCTCGGTCTGTCCTCATGGATTGACAATAAACGCGTCTTGTTCGGCGGGGAGGATCTTATGAGACATCATAATATTCCGCTTCCCTCAGGCGACAGCGATATTTATACTCAGGGCAGCAGAAAAATTATTTTTCTTGCGGTCGACGATACGCTTAGGGCGATGTTCGTTGTCAGTTATCATATAAAGAGAAGCGTTTCCCAATTTTTAAGAGAGCTTACAAAACGCGGAATGGCAATACTTATCGATACCATGGATCAGAATATCACAGAGGAATTTCTTGAAAAAAAATGCAAGCTTCCGTCTGATTCCGTGCGTGTTATAGGCGTCAGAATCGGCGAGTATTACCGTCAGACCGCCTCGGCAGAGGAACCCGTTGTTCCGATAGGAGGACTTCACTGCGGAACAATGACATCCGAATCAAGTCTTATCGAATCGGCGTTCAGGCTTGCGGGCAGGCGCAGGGTTGCTTCGTCGGGCGTATATATATGCGCGTTAATCGGAACTGCGCTTGTTACGGTTCTCACATTTTGTTCGGGGCTTACGCTTGTCGGAAGCTGGCAGATAGTTCTTTTCAGATTGTTCTGGCTTGCATTCGGGCTTGTTACCCCGGTATTTATAAAAAAATAATAAAAAAGAGGTTTTTAAAATTGGATATATTCGGTGATCTTCTGAACGGCTCCGTATCATGGAGCAGTATTATTGTCAGAGTTGTCCTTGCCTCCGTTGTCGGAATTTTGGTCGGTATTGAACGCGAGCTGTCCAATCATCCGGCAGGCATGAAGACGCATTCGCTCGTTTGTCTCGGCGCGGCAATAACGTCTATTATTTCACAGGAAATAAGCTATGATATAAGCTCTATGATGGTTTCGGCGGATATCGGAGCGAAGGTCGATGTTTCAAGAATTGCGTCCGGCGTTGTTTCGGGTATAGGATTTATCGGCGCGGGCGCGATTATAAAGTCAAAGGACGGAAGCGTTGTTACAGGAATCACGACTGCCGCGACAGTCTGGATAAGCGGATGTATGGGACTTGCCATCGGTATGGGCTATTACAGAGTTACGCTTATTGCATTCATCATGGTTATGATTTCAACTCTTTTCCTGAAACAGTTTGAGGAGAGATTTATAAAAAACCGCGGAACGCGCCGTCTTGTTATTGTTCTCGGCAATAAATCCGCGACATTGCCTCTGATAGAGGATTATTTTGACAGAAAACAGATTGTGGTAACATCTTTTGACTGCGTCGGCTCTGACGAGGAGGAAAAACGCTATTATTTCTGCAAGTATTTTTTGAGAATACCCAAGTCTGTTCCGTTTATGACCGTTATAAGGGATCTTGCAAAGCTTGAGGATGTTTGCGATATCTACGAGAGCAATGCGCCCGTGGAATCAAAACACGTAGGAAAGAAGTAACAGTTGTATATTTAATGTCGATTGTCGTTAATAATGCATAAAAACGTGTTGACGGGAGTTTAATTAACTGATATAATGTACGAAGCGACTCGATTAAAAGGAGTGTCACTCGAATGGCTGAAAAAGCAAAGAAAGCTAAACTCAATTACGGAAAAACGGCGCTTATAGGATTTGGATTCATGGCGGTTCAGATTGCATGGATAATTTATAATGCATACGTTCCGCTCATTCTCAAGGAAAACAGCACTATTGCAAATCTCTCGTGGGCAAGTACCGCCGTCGGTATCATAATGGTTATCGATAACGTATTCGGCGTTGTTTTCCAGCCCCTGTTCGGTAAAATATCCGACAGAACGCATACGCGCTTCGGCAAGCGTACGCCGTTTCTTATGATAGGCATACCTGTATGCGCGCTTTTGTTTATATTTATTCCCCGTATACAGATTCTCGGAATACTTATGCTCGATATTATCGTATTTAATTTTATAATGTCGACATGGCGTTCTCCCGTTGTTGCAATGATGCCCGATTTTGTTCCTTCGGAGCTTCGAGGCGAGGGAAATGCCGTTATCAATATTATGGGCGGAGTCGGTGTTGTTCTCGGTACTGTTTCGGGAAAGATAATCACCGGTATTTCCGGAAACAGCGAAACTCAGTTTGTCAGAAACAACGTTTTCCTTTTCGGCTCAATCGTAATGGTTGTATGTCTTCTTGTCGTCGTATTTCTCGTAAGAGAACCGGATAACAGAATTACAAAGGCCGAATCTCTTAAAATTGCCGCAGATTATAAAAAGACAAAGGGCGGCAAGGAGAAAAAGGCTTCAATTAAGAGTCTCGGACTTTCAAAGGGTGAGATAAAGAGCCTTATATTTATGCTTATCGCTCTGTTCTTTAACTCGAACGCAACTGATTCCATCAATACATATTTCACAACATTCGCAAAATACGAGCTTAATTTTACAGAGTCGGACGCTTCTCTTATAATTACGCTTTTCGCCGCAGCTACGGTTGTCGGCGCAATCCCCGCAGGTAAGCTCGGTCAGAAATTCGGACGTAAAAAGACTATCATGTTCGGTTGGACGGGAGTTCTTATTCTTTTCCTGCTCTATGCTCTGACGCAGTGGTTCTGGCTTCTTTATGTCGCTATTGTCGCGGGCGGTATTCTTATCGCATTCGTTACAATCAACACACTTCCGCTTGTTCTTGAAATCGGCGGCATCGACAGAGTCGGAACGTTTACGGGATATTACTATACGGCAACGTTCTCAGCTTCAATCGTGGGACCCGTTCTCGTAGGTACAATGTTTGACATTACAAAGGCGTTTTCGTCTACGGGCGAAATAAATTACTGGTCTTTGTTCTTCTACTGCCCAGTCTGCTTCGCTCTTGCGCTTTTATGCATGTCGCAGGTTAAGCATGGTGAAACGAGAACAATCTCCGATGAAGTAATAAAGGAAGCCCAGCAGGACGACTGACGGCGGGCTTTGCCCTTCGGCGCAGACCGAAAAATTTTAGGAATTTTTCTAAACGCTTTCTTTACCCTCTCGCAGTTTGGTACTGTGTAACGCCTGAAAGTTTACATCTGATTGCAAGTATGGCTGTGTTTAACAAGGACTGAAAATGCAGGCAGGCTTGTTGCCTGTCAAATTTGAAGACGCAGATAAACGCAGTCATACGCAGTAATGCTTGTAAGGTTTCAGGCGTTACACGGTACAAGTACGGCTTCGGGGATAAAGAAGGCGTTTTCTGCATCCGAAAATCAAAGCCCTGCGGTAGGTTTTTCTCTAAAAAACGGGCGGGCTTTGCCCTTCGGCGCAGACCGGAAATAATATCTAAAAAAACAAACCGAACCGCGGGCATTGTGCTTCGCGGTTCAGTTTGCTTGAAAGAGTATTTTTTATGGATTATTTTTTCTTGTATTTTTCACCGATATGCTCGTTGTCGATTATCCATTCAATCATATCGGCTACGGATTTATCGACGCTCATAGGATGATAATCAAGCTCTTCCTCGGCTTTTTTGTAGGAGAAGTTGCAATTTGAAAGAACTTTTCTTATCGAATATCTCGTAATCAGCGGAGTGCCGTCCGTTAATTTATAAACAATTTCCATAAACGGGGCAGCTATATCCTGTACGAAGGCTCTGTCGAGCTTTAATTTGGGCGGATTTTTTCCGCAAGCCTTTGCCATGGATTTTACAAACTCGTCAACGGAGCATACGTCTCCGCAAAGTATATAGCACTCTCCGGGACGGCCTTTTTTTGCCGCCGCATAGGTGCCTTTCGCAACGTCTCTGACATCGACAAAGTTATATCCGCCGAACGACATTGAAACGGGGAACTGACCTTTTAAATACATTCTTACCATTATGCCGATGCTCGAAACCTTATAATCGTACGGACCTATACATGCGCTTGGCTGAACGACAACGGTTTCAAGTCCGTCCGTGCCGTTTGCGTCGAGCACATACTGCGTTGCCTCCGCTTTTGTCTTTGCATACGCGCCCTCAAGAACGGCGGGATTATATTTGTTGATTTCAGTCATCACCTGATTGCCGGGGAGAGGGGGATATGTGTCGACGGACGACATATAAACGAGCTTTTTTACTCCGCATGCCTTACATGCCGCAACGACGTTTTTTGTTCCGTTTACGTTTACGTCGTAAACCTTATCCTCGTTGCCCGCTTTAATTTCAATCATTCCCGCAAGATGATATACGGTTTCCGCGCCCTCGAAAGCCTTTTTTAAAGAATCAAGATTTGTTACGTCGCCGTATACGCGTTCGCAGTCAATTGAATCAAAAATCTTGGAATCCTTTCTGATAAGTATACGCGTCGGCTCGTTGTGAGCGGTAAGCTCAAGTAAAAGAGCATAGCCTACGTGCCCTGTTGCTCCTGTCATTACGGATAAATTTTGTCCCATATCGTTTTCCTCCAAAATATATTATGTATTGCTAATATCTATTAATACCAATGTAAGGTCGTTGACGTTGGTTCCCGTCGCGCCTGTAATCAGAAGCGAACCGGAGCTTTGCAGCGCGTTGTAAGATGCGTTGTCGTTTAATGCAAGGTCAATGTCAACGCTGTTTATTCTCATTTTCTCTGCCGTCCGACCGTCTGCAATTCCGCCTGCCGCGTCCGTCGGTCCATCCGTTCCGTCAGAGCCTGCCGAGAGAAACGTTATTTCATTTGTTGCGTCAAGATACTTTGCCGCAGTCAGCGTCATTTCCTGATTTCTTCCGCCTTTGCCCGAGCCTCTTACGGTAACGGTTGTTTCTCCGCCGTAAATCAGGGCTGTCGGAGCGGTTATTTGCTTTTGAATTTCGATAGCGTTAAGACATATTTCACGCGCTCTGTCTTTTGCCTCTCCGGTCATTGACGACGTTATAATTTCGGAATCAAAGCCGAGCTCTTCGGCTTTTTTCTTCGCGTTTTTGCAAAGAATCGAAATGTCTCCGATTACCGATATTTCAACATTGTCAATCTTTTTGGGAGTTTCGGTTTTTATGAATTTCATGGCGTTATCGTTTAAACGGATATTATATTTGTTTATAATCGATTCGGCTTCGGCGCACGTTGAAGAATCCGGACAGCACGGTCCGGAGGCGACGGATGAAATATCGTTTGAAATTACGTCGGAGAGGATAACGCAGTAAATTTTCGCTTTGCACATCTGCGCGAATTTACCGCCCTTAAGCTTTGAAAGACGTTTTCTGATGATGTTTATCTCGGTTATGTCGGCGGAACTTTTTAAAAGCTGCGCGGTAATATCTTTTAATTCGCCGAGTTTTATTTCAGGATATTCGAACAGGGCGGAGGCTCCTCCGGATAAAAGAAATATAAGCTCGTCGTTTTCATTCAGCGTTTTGCATTTATCGATAATGTACTCTGCCGCTTTTAATCCGTTTTCGTCGGGTACGGGATGCCCGGCTTCAAATGTAACAAACAAGTCGGGGACGTTATCGGGCGTGTGATCGTATTTTGTTAAAACCGTTACGCTTTCAGCCTTGCCGTTTAACGCGTCAAACGCACCCATAGCCATAGACGCCGCAGCTTTGCCTGCCGCGACGACTGTCGGATTTCCAAACTTCCTTGACACAATGTCATTGTATACCGATGTGTACGGATTTGCTTTATTTACAGCGTAAAGGAAGATTTCCCGCGCCTTTTCATTCAGATTTTTCATCTTAATAATCCCGTTTATTGCATAGTAAAAGTAAAATGATGATTGTTCGGTTCTGACGGCACTAAAAGTTCATGTGCGATTTTCTCAATTTCGAGAAACAAAGACATGACCTTCTCGTCCTTCAGCTTTTTTATCGGTAATAAATTTCCGGCGCGTCTTGGCAGCGAAGCAACATCCGTTACAATATTGTAAACCGGGTCTGAGGGCGCATATGTTTTTTCACTGCCGTCAAAAATCGAAAGGAAAATGTCCGCAATATAATCTATAAGATAATCATCCTCAATTTTCTTTACGGCATTTTTATCGACGCCCCTGCCGAACGTCAGAGCGTTGACTAATTTCCCCGCTTTGCCTACGGTCGCGGTGAGTGAATACTGCGCGCATTTTTTTATAACAGGATAAATCTTCTTGACGGTATTTGTCGAAATGCCGTTGTTTTCCAGAAGTTTAAAGAATTTATCCTTGTCGTTTGCGGCGTATTCCAAAAGCGCGAACACAACGTTCTGCGTGTGATTTTTTATGTAACCGAGCGTTTCGGTTTTTCCTTTATACTTAAATTCCTTAAGACTTTCGACGGAAATTTTCATTTCTCCGCCGTTAATTTCAAGATATGTTATCGGCGCCGGGTATCCGCACAAAGCTCCCTGATTCAGCTGATAAAGCGTATTGCCTTTTTTTGAAGTGAAACGCGTTGTTCTCTGCATATGCGAATGTCCGCAGATAACGAGCGATACGCCCGCGTCGGCAAGTTTGTCGGCGATGTCGATGTTGTCGCCGATATGCTGCCCCCTGTTTATAATTTCGGAAATACTGCTTACAAGCATGTGATGCTGCATTAAAATAATGTATTCGCCGTTTGATTTTGCCTTTTTGCACTCGGACAGAATCCATTCAAGGTGTTCGTCCGTGTAGCCGGACGCGCCTTTTCCGTTCTGATCGTCGTTTGTCGCTATGAGCCGGATATTTTTTCCTATATTCGACGAATAAGACGAAGCTCCGAGATGCGTTATGTATTCGCTGTCCGAGCTGTTTTTTCCGAACGGGGCGTAAAGCTCCCTTAATTCCGGAGGCGTCAGCGTGTCGTCATAGTGAAAAACCTCGTCTCCCTCAAAACGCTTTGCATTGTTATCGCAGCACCAGTCGTGAGTGGCGTAAACCGTATATGCCGGCAGCGACTTGTTTAAATCGCTGATTTTTTCAAAAACTTCCTCGTGACAGATTTTCTCGCCGTCGTTTGCAAGATCTCCGGCGATAAGCACGCAGTCTGAACCGCTGTTTTTTATCGTTTCAAACGCCGAATCGATTATGGCTCCCGACTCGGCAAGACATTTCTGATCCTGCGCCGAACGCAGTTCGTATGCCGTACCCGTCGTTCCTAATGACGGAGAATAATAATGAAGGTCTGCAATGACTGCAATTTTGAGTCCGGTATTGTCCATATAGTCCGATCCAATCATAGTATTTTATTATAATTTAACAAATAATTATGTAAACTTTTTACATGGTATATGAACAAAGTATTAATAAATACACACTTGTGTTGTTTTACGTCACATTGCACAGCATTATGTTGATTACTGCGTTTAAAATGTGTTAACAATTCTTTTTTAATATTTACGACAAGCCGAGTATTTGACATTTGTTATCATATAGTGTATAATATACGCCAAAGCCATTGACTTCGGCTTTAATAAATTTTTGAAAGGAGCAAATTGCTCTATGTCAGACCCTGACCCCGGAAGTATTATAGGGGCTATAGCCCGCCAACCCATGTTTCTTGACGTTACCGGAAATTTTAACTGGAAGGACAGCCTGTTTCAGATTGCCGTTCTTATTGTTCTTATTTTCTTCAACGCCTTTTTCGCAATGAGTGAGATAGCGGTCATATCTCTCAATGACACGAAAATGGAGAGACTTGCAGGCGAGGGAAACAAAAAGGCAAAACAAATACTTAAACTAACAAAAAATTCTTCAAATTTCTTATCGACCATTCAGATAGGCGTTACGCTTGCCGGATTTTTAACGAGTGCGTTCGCCTCATCGAGCTTCGCCGAGCAGCTTACCTCATGGATTATGACGAAGCATCCGAATGCTCCCGAGGGCGTTATAAGCACGGTAGCCATGATACTTATTACCGTTCTTATGTCATATTTTTCACTTGTTTTCGGTGAGCTTGTTCCTAAAAAAATCGCAATGCAAAAGCCTGAGAAGGTTTCATTTGCCGTAGTCGGAGTTCTGCTTTTTGTTGCGGCGGCAACGAAACCGTTTGTTAAAATTCTTTCGGTTTCCACAAATCTTATCGTAAAGCTCATAGGGCTCGACCCGGACGCCGACGAGGAACCCGTCACGGAGGAGGAAATCCTCATGATGGTTGACGCCGGAGAGGAAAAGGGCGTTATCGAGAACGCTCAGGCCGAAATGATTAATAATATATTTGAATTCGACGATATAGACGCGGGCGACCTTATGACGCACCGAGTCGATATGACTGCCGTAGAGGGCAGCGATTTGATTTCGGAGGTTATAAAGATAGCCATTGACGACGGATATTCCCGTATTCCCGTTTATGACGACGACCCGGACAATATTATCGGCATAGTGTACGTAAAGGATCTTTTACAGTATGTTAAATCGGGAATCCCCGATAAAAAGACTGTGAGGGAAATAATGCGTAAGGCGTATTTTGTTCCCGAGTCGAAAAAATGCGGAGAGCTTTTCACCGAAATGATTGAAAAGCATATACAGATAGCCATAGTTGTTGACGAATACGGCGGAACTGCCGGACTTATTACGATGGAGGATCTTATCGAGTCGATAGTCGGAAATATTCAGGACGAATACGACGACGAGGACGATGAGGTTTCAAAACTAAACGATAATACGTTTACCGTAGACGGAACAATGGATATTGACGAGGTGCGCGACCTTGTCAATGCTCAGCTTCCCGAGGGAGAGTACGATACTCTTGCAGGATTTTTGATTTCCGAGCTCGGATACCTTCCCGTCGACGGCAATATGGACGTTGTCGAGTATAAGAATATTAAATTTACCGTGCTTTCCGTAGAGGAACGCCGTATTGCAAAGGTTAAGATTGAGATAACCCCGATTCCGGATGAAAATGAAGAAAATCAAAAGGAAAAAGAGCGTTTGCGAGACAGAAGAGACAGAGAACGCGACAGGGATAAGGATAAATCCGCCGAGAATGCGGATAAATAATAATTAAAATAAAGACAAAAGCCCGCTTCTCTTTGCAGAAACGGGCTTTTTCGGAGGGTGAAAATTACGGATAAAACGTTTTCAGGGCATATAAAGGATATTTCATCGAGAGCAGAAAAGAGAGGGCGGTATATCTTTACTTCATTTTTGACCCCCGCTCAGCAAAGCGATATAGAGAGCATGAGAAGCGAGCTTTGCGAATTTAAATTTTACGGCGGGGCTGATATGACTGAACGAAATATTGCACGCTTCGGTGAAAAAAACGAAATAGGATGGGAGCAGGAATTTCCGATAAAGGTGCTTAAAGTCAGACCGCTGAACGCTAAATTTGCCGACGCTCTTACTCACCGCGATTTTCTGGGAGCGTTGATGAATCTCGGAATCGAACGTAATCAGATAGGCGATATTGCCGTAACGGACAACGAAGCGTATATCTTCGTTACGGATAAAATGGCGGACTATATCTGCGAAAAGCTCGATAAGGTAAAGCATACGAGCGTAAGGTGCGAAATGGCGGATAATGTTCCCGACGGAATATTGTACAGTCTTGAAAATATTGAAATAATCGTATCATCTCTGAGAATCGACTGTGTGATTGCGGGCGTTTTCAAACTGTCGAGAAACGAAGCGCGGAATTTAATCGAGAGTGAAAGGGTGTTTGTAAATTCCAAGTCCGTTATATCAGTTTCAAAGGAGCTTTGCGAAAACGACATTATTTCCGTAAGAGGGTACGGTAAATTCGTTTTTTCGTTTAAAAAAGGCACGACGAAAAAGGGGAGAACGGTCGTAGATATAGGAGTATATAAATAACGCGCTGCCGATTTATTCCGTACTTGACTTTTGACGAGTAGTTTATTGGCGCGGGTAATCCGAGCTTTTTGAAATTTAAAACAAAGCCTCCGATAGTAATCGGTATCGGTTTGTATCGGTATGTTATGCGGAGAAAATAAAGTAAAAAAATCCTGTTTGACGCAATACGAGCGTTTTTCAAACAGGATTTTAAATTTGATAAATAATGATTTTCAAGCTTTCTTATTATCGTAATACAAGCCGCAGAGTGAAGCTAATGCGTATTCTGCCGTTTGTCACGCATAAAAATTAAAGTATTTATTTTTTACGTGCGGAAACGGGAATTTCATTTTTTACATAGGTTTCCCAAACGTTCATGCGGTCGTTTTCGTCAATTTCCCGTATGATTTTTGCAGGTACTCCCGCCGCAATGCAGTTAGGCGGAATATCCCTTGTTACAACTGCGCCGGCGGCCACGATGCTGTTCTCTCCTATGGTTACGCCGCCGCAGATTGTTGCGCTTGAACATATCCAGCATCCGTCCTTTATTGTTATCGGAGCAGAATATTCAAGGTCGTGATGTCCGTCCGGATAATCCGCAGGCAGACGTTCCTCGGCGATAAACGGGTGATTCGGCGTTGCAAGCGTTACGTTTGCGCCGAGCCATACTCCGTTTCCGAGAGTTATCGGAGACACGTCAAGAAGCGTGCAGTTGTAATTTATAAAGCAGCCCTTTCCGACATGAATATTTACGCCGTATTCGCAGTAAAGCGGAGCAAATACGAAAAGCTCGTTTCCTTTTGCCGACGGAATCAGCTTTTCCAGCGCATGCTGTTTTGATAAAAATCTCCATACGGCGATTTTATTGAAACGGTCGCATCTCGCAATCCCGAGCGCATGCTGCTTGAAAATATCCTTGCTCGATGAATTGTAAAGTTTTCCTTCGACCATACGATCCCAGTCGCTTATGTTGTTATACATTTTTATTCCTCCGTTTTTGAAGTCAGAATTTTAACCCATTTATATTTTTTGTAGTGACGGTATACCGCCGGCAGCTTGATGATTTCGTCAAGATTTATGACAAAGTAAACGGCAAGCACGGGAAGCTTCAGGATAAAAGCGAAAAACAATCCCAAAGGTACGGTTATGCACCACATTGTTACGGTATCGCAGAGAAAACCGAATTTTGAATCGCCGCCTGCACAGAAGATACCGGCGATCGTTGTTCCGTTTACCGACTTTCCGATCATATAACAGGAACACATGACCAGCATCCATTTCAGATATTCCGCCGACGTTTCGCTTAAATCGGTTACGACAGGAATAAGCGGACTGAGAGCCGGCAGAAGCAAACCCGAAATTGCGCCGCAGACAATAGACAGCTTACAGAGCCTTCGTCCGTATTCCTTTGCAATCTCTGTTTTTCCTGCGCCGAGTTCGTTTCCGACCATAATTCCGCCGCCGCTTCCGAGACCGGTGCAAAAACAGGCCGTAAGATTTTTTACAATGTTTGCAATTGAGTTTGCCGCAACCGCATCAGTCCCCAAATGTCCCATTATTACCGAATACATTGTAAATCCGACGCCCCATACAATTTCATTGCCGAGTACCGGCATTGTATGTTTCCAAAAATTGCGGCGCAGCGGTTTATCGCTGCGTATTATATATGACAGCCTAAGTTTTATTCGCTCTTTTTTTGCAGTTTCAATCAGACACCATATTACCTCGATTGCTCTCGAAATTACTGTTGCAATCGCCGCCCCCGCAATTTCAAGCTTCGGAAAACCAAACAGGCCGTAAATAAGGACGGCGTTCAGCGCAATATTGATTATAACGCTTGCCGAACTGATAACGCCGGATTTTACAGCTTGACCGGTGTTTTTGAGCGTACACAGATAAATTTGTGAGATTCCTGTCAAAAAGAATGACGGAGATACCGTTCGCAGATAAATCGCCCCGGAGGCTATCAGGGGCTGTTCGTTTGTGAAAATGCGCATTAAAGCATTTGGAAAACACAAAGACGCAAGGAAGAATGCAAAAGAAACGGCTGCTGTAATTTTCAGGACATAAGCAAATATCTTTTCAACGGAAATTTTGTCCTGCCTGCCCCAATACTGCGCCGCGAACATGGAGTGTCCGATTGTCATAGCTGCAAAAAACAGGTTTTCAACAAATGTAACCTGCCCCGCAAGAGATACCGCCGATAAAGAGTTCTGCGTCAGTGCGCCGAGCATAAGAGCGTCGGAAGCGCTGACGAGAGAGAGCATAAACTGCTGAAAGGCAATAGGTATTACAAGCGTCAGCAGTTTTTTTGTAAAATTATCCGGCCGTTTATTTTTCATGCTCGATTACTTTATTATCCGCTATAATATCCGGCTTGTATTTCATACTGTCTTTTTCCGTGATTTCTCTGATTACACGGCACGGAACGCCTGCGGCAAAACTGTTTGACGGAATATCCCTTGTTACAACGCTGCCTGCTCCGATTACGCAGTTGTCTCCGATTGTCACGCCGGGGCAGATCGTTACCGATGCGCCGAACCAGCAGTCATTGCCTATATGTACGGGCTTTGCATAGCAGAGGTGCTTTTTCTTTCCGTCTGCCGTCAGCATTTCCCGGCGTTCGTCGGGAAGCATCGGGTGAACAGGCGTTACAATCGTTACATTCGGACCGAAGTTGCAGTCATCTCCAATCGTGACCTCTGCGTCGTCCTGAACGGTAAGGTTGAAGTTTCCAAAAAAGTTTTTGCCTATTTTCGTGTGTTTTCCGTAA